>DUZK01000096.1 GCA_013349495.1 Deltaproteobacteria bacterium | reverse complement strand
TGTTTTTGTATTAATTTTGGGGAATTAAAAGGAATTATATTGAAGATGGTAACCGTTAACCGGTGGTTTTGGTAAGGTTGTAGGCTGGTGTTTTTGGTTAGGAATTAAATCGCTGTTTCCAATGGGATATGAAAATAGAAATAATGGAGATAAATTCCCGAGTTATTTTGTTGATTCGGTTTATTTGCACTCCGGCAAAAAAATACCGGCTGATGTCAGAGAATTCATAAAACAAAACTATCTGGATTATATGAGCCTTTACGGAACGGTTATGAAAGGTTCCGGCAAGTCCTTGATCAACACATTGTTTCCCGATCAATGACAATCTGATGTGCGAACCATAGCTGCTTGAGGCAGCTTAGGTAGCTGTCTGAGGCAGCTTAGGGTAGCTGCCTGAAGCAGCTCATAAAGCATATATATAAAAACATAAATCTAAAGGCTTTTTTGCTTCGCAAAAAATCCATCGCTGTTTTGCTGGATCAAAAGATATTTGGATAAATAAACCAGTTTGTAGCAGAGAGATTTTAACTGGCCGTTTAACAAATCGCAGGGGAGAATCTGTTTGCATCAGCAGGGTTTTAACTGTCAGGTTCTGAAATCGATTTCTATGGATCCGGTTGTATGAGATCTCAATTTGGTGATCTCACCAAGTTTCTCAGATCCAAGGGGGATTTTCATCCCCCTTGACCCCCGGTCTGCTTCAGAAACGATTTGATCTGAGCCATGTCCGATGCTCTGACCATCCCTGCTGGATGTCTCATTCGACAGATTCAGTCCATTGTTTTGATCGCTTTAGATGCGAAATATTGCCCATTAAATGGTTCGATAAAAAATAGGTGTTTAGTCGACTGAACGGGCATGTCACTGATATTATATAAGTTTTTCATATCGGTTGGACTCCTGATGGTTCAACCGATGCAGGAATCAGGCGATAATTATTCCCGTCACCGCTGCTGGTTTTATGAAAAACAGGTGTTTAGTCGACTGAACGAAAAAAAGTGTCCAATCGACTGAACGAAAAAACTCGTTCAATCGACTGAACGAAAATTTTCTATTGGAAATGGACTCGGGAGGCATAACCGACATCTGGTGGCACGACAAGAAGTAGGTGTTTAGTCGACTGAACGGACAGCATCCTGATATCAAGTTTTTCACATCGGTTGGACTCCGGGAGGTTTAATCGATGTCGGGATCAGCCCATAATTATTCCAGTCCGACCTGCTGGTTTCATTAAAAACGAGTGTTCAATCGTTTGAACGAAAATTTTCTGTGGGGAATGGACTCCAAGGTGGTATAATCAATGCCTGGGTCATTTCGTTGTTCCGATCTTCTTTGTTGCCGGATTTTGCCTATTTCATGGCTCGATAAAAAGTAGGCGTTTAGTCGACTGAACGCATGGTCGATAAAAATGATAGGGTTTTTCTAATCAAAATGAATGATAGGAGGTTTATTCAGATTGTGCTGTCCTTTAAAAAATGAGCATCGATAAATGATTTCATAAGGTAAAGGAGGAGAAATGTTTCCAGTAAGAAGTCTTAGCGATCTATTGGCAAATATCGATACCGTTAAACAACATCGAAATATATCGTTTTATACTATGGTTCTGTATAAAGGACACCATACAGAGATGCGTGAATATGTTCAGGAGAATTTTGATAAAATTCACCGATACACGGATGATGTTTTGTTTGCGGTTATCGATGCCCCTTCTGGAGACTGGGCGGATAGACAAGAAAACGATTTTTACAGAAAAACTATGGGCGAAGGCTATCAAACCCAACTAAACGATTATGAAATCGATATCATCTGCGAATACCTCAAACTCTATGCTGATGGATTACCCTATGTAATTTTTTTCAGTGATCCACGTAGGGGTGACTGCAATATGTTCTCTTTTAGAAGAGCTGATCAGGAATTAATAGAACGTTTTTTCGGTGAGCTGCTTGATCACACGGCAAAATTATTATACGGAAATTTCGATTATCTTAATCTAATGTCTGAAATCAGGAATCGATTTCCGGAGATTCCACATAAAATAATAAAAACTTATCCTGAGCGCACCAGTATTGTTAATACTTTCGAAGATATCCAGTCGGTAATAGGGGGGCTGGCTAACAATAAACGGAAAAAAGAATCAGTGAAACCGGCTCCAGACCCTACTAAGAAAACCCGCACAAGCACCAAAATAAAATATCAGGTTCAAGCACTTGGTATAAAAATAGCGAAAGAAGACAAAGGCAAAAGTATTAGAAGCACAGGAGAACTTGCGAAGCATTCAGAAATTGAAGAAATAGCTGGCGTCTATTCAGTAATGCAACGTCAAAGATGGCTTTCAGAAGAAATTTCCAAACCTGAATATCAGCATCTGGAATACCTGCAAAACCTGCGAAAACCGGGAATAAGATCCCAAAAGAAAAAAAATCTCCCCGCATGAGACTCTAATCTTGCGCCAAAGTCCCTAAACTTGTTCCTAAGAAAAAAAATTCAAATTTTTAATTCCCCCCCACCATTACCTTTTCTTGATTTCTAATCTTGCGTTTAAGATAGGAAACAGTTTTCTAATTATACGCAATATTTACTAACATATCAACGAGTTATATCTTTCATGGTAGCAATCGAAACATGCATGCTTGGATGTGGGAATGGATCCCACAGATGAGATTGCGAATCACCATTAATCTTTGCCTGTCGGTTCAGCTTTTCGGCCGAAGCTGGAAATGAGGGCAAAAAAAAACCATGGAGGTAAAAAACCATGAACGATCAGAACAGGATCAACTTCGACAACGTCGAAGAAACGTCATCTATTATAAAGGATGACACGGCAGGAGTGGCTGTAGCGGACAAAACCAACACAGCCGAGGTTAAAGCGGTTACCGATATAAGGGTCGAAAACCTTGATATCGAGAGCCTTATCATTTTACCCCACCATCCCAGGAAATTTCAAGGAAACCTTGATAGTCTTCAGAACAGTATCCGGAGGGATGGTTTTCGGGTTCCGGTGTTGGTTTATGAAATCGAAGATGGCAAATATGCTGTCACCGATGGAACCAGAAGGATAGCAGTGGCTAAAATCTTTGGATGGAAGACAATCCCATGCCTTATAAAGAAAGGTATGAGTGCTTCTGATGCCGCTCATGAATCGTATTTAATTAACACTGAAAGGAACAGCCTAAACCCGATTGAGATCGCCCTGCATATAAAGACAATGCGTGATGAGTTCGGGTTTAGCTATGCGGACCTTGAAATAAAAGGATACGGTTCAAAGTCTCATATAGCAAATACCCAGAAACTGCTGGACTTGCCTGAGTCGGTTCAGGCAAAGATCCAGAGAGGCGATTTGAGTGCCGCACACGGACTTCAAATTGCCAAATTACCCACCCAGAAGGAACAGATACGGTGGGCGAAAAGGGCTATCGATGAAGACCAATCGGCCAAGAGGACTAAGATTCAAATCAAACGATATCTCGAAAAGGGAAAGAAACCAAAAGAAGAACTCAAGGTTAAAGCCCCTGAAGGAGATGTTTCTGGCGTCTACTTTAAGGACTCCCGAGATATGAGTGAGTTGCCTGATGAATCGGTTGAATTGGTCGTTTCGAGCCCGCCTTATTTCGTGGGCAAGGAATATGAGATCGGGATAACCTTTGATGAGCATATCGAAAACATCAAGGGTGTTCTGGCGGAATGCGCCAGAGTTCTTGTATCCGGCGGTAGAATGGCACTCAATGTCGGGGATATACACAATTTCAAAACCAAAATCGGTCCCAAGGAACATCGACATGTTGAGCAGATGGGACATCTGTACCAGCGGTTTTTGAAAAAGCACCAGATCTTTTTAACCGATGTTATTATTTGGCACAAGAAGATAACACCTTGGCGCAATAGACCTGAAATTGCCTATACGCCGGATCTGGTTCACACCGAATACGGGTTAATAGCGACCTATGAACCGGTCTACATCTTCCGGAAAGCTGGGGAAAGAGAGATTCCAACGGAGGATGTCGTCCTGAGATCCCGCCTGACCAAGGAACAGTGGGTGGCCTGGATCCCGGGTTTGTGGACAATTAAACCGGTTCAGAACCAAGAGGGTCATCCGACCATCTATCCCGATGAGCTGTGCAGTCGCCTTATTAAAATGTTCTCTTACGAAGGCGATACGGTGCTTGATCCTTTCCTCGGAAGCGGCACCACTGTGAAAGTCGCAAGGGAGCTTAACCGCAACGGTATCGGGTACGAAAGGGAAATTCAATACAAGGCCACCATCATGGAGAAGCTTGGCATCGGTCAAGAGACGACTGAAAACGAGTCGTTGAAACAGATGCGTGAAAGTATCGAGCAGATTCATGAGTTCGGATCCGAGACCGCCGAAGGCGAGGTCGAAATGAGCCTTAAAGGCGAGGGCCAAGTTCCGAAAGAGGGACACGCTGACGGCTATCTTGAAGAAGGAAAGACCGCTCAATAGGGGTTTCGCTCGGGGAATGGGTTCAGTTCGGGCTCATCCCCGAGTCCCTTTTTGGGACCTGGAATCACATTTTCAGTGAAACCCATGCAACGGACAAACGGATATGCAATCCGTTGCCCCAGATTATAAAGAGGTAAATCAAGTGGTTACAAACGGCTGTGCCCAGAATGTGCCCGAGAAACGACTCTACTCAATCAAGGAGTTGGTTTGTTATATCGGGGCGACCGAATGGTTCTGGCGCAGCCAAATCTGGGACGGCCAGCTCCCTTATGTACAGGTCGGTCGGAAAATGTTCATCGACAGAAACGATGTCGAGAGCTTCATTCAAAATAACAAGGTGCGAAATTGAACCGCACCTCAGTCAACAAACGACAGATCCCCCTTCTTAATAACGGAAGGGGGATTTCCTATTGTATGAATATCCAATTATTCCAAATCGGGCATGTGGACATCGGTACTGATATAGATTATGAATACGATTATCCATCTTGTGCCCGTCAAGATACATGAGATGGAGGTTATTATGGGAATGATCTACAAACGAGGTAATGTCTGGTGGATCAAGTATTACCGCAACGGACAAAGTTTCAGAGAGAGTTCAGGCACCACCAAAAAAATGGTGGCGAAAAAACTTCTGGACAGAAGGGAGGGTGATATCGCACGGGGCAAGATCCCTGGTATCCAATTTGAAAAGGTGACATTCGATGAATTGGCGGAGGAGTTTCTCGCCGATTACCGGATCAACAATAGAAAATCCCTCGACCGCGCTGAATTAAGTATCGGACACCTGCGACAGGAATTTGAGGGATTAAGGATACCGGACATCACAACGCCCAGAATACAGGGATACATTTCTGACCGAATGAAATCGAAGTGTAAAGAGTGTGACAAAATGTTTCGTATCAAAAATGAACTCAAATGCCCGAAATGTGGAGGGGATAAATTGGTAAAAGGTGCTGCAAATGCAACGATTAACCGTGAATTGGCAGCCTTAAAGCGTTTGCTCAAGCTGGGGGCACAACAGACACCCCCAAAAGTCGCCTATGTCCCTCATATTCCGATGCTCAAAGAGAATAATGTGCGAAAGGGATTTTTCGAATACAAAGAGTTTGTTTCCGTTAGGAATGAATTGCCTGATTACCTTAAAGGGTTTTTCACCTTTGCATACAAAACTGGATGGCGATTTTCCGAAATTGCTAAACTCACCTGGGATAGAATTGAAGTTGAAAAAGGTGTTGTGAGGTTAGAAACAGTTGATACTAAGAATGACACAGCGAGGGAAATATATCTCGACCATGAATTGAGGGAAATCATCAACCTTCAATACTTGAAACATAATGAAAACACCCCCTTGATTCCCTATGTCTTTCTGAATAGTACCCATACCGGGAGAGTTGCTAAATTTAGGAAAAACTGGCATAAAGCCTGCGAAAAAGCAGGAGTTAATCATCGGTTTTTTCATGACTTGAGACGAACTGCTGTTCGAGACATGATTCGTGCCGGTATAACAGAGCGCGTAGCAATGATGGTTAGTGGCCACAAAACAAGAAGTGTTTTCGACCGATATAATATTGTTAATGATGAAGATTTAAGAATGGCTACTGATAAGCGTGAAAAGTATGCAAAGATTCAGGTAGGCACATTTACGGGCACAGTTACGGGCACAATCAATGAAATCTGTGATGTCACAAGCAAGATCGAGTTGTAATATGTATTTTTCTAACCTATTGGATTTTCAGATATTTAATGGTGGCGGAAGTGCATGGGAATCGAACCCACCCGGGACGGTTTTAGCGCCCCACACCGGATTTGAAGTCCGGGAGCCCCACCAGTGAGCTGCGCACTTCCGCAATGTGTTGATTTGATGTTATATATTCTCAAAATATTTGTCAATAAACTCAAAGGTGATTGAAGGTTGATATACAGATGATTGCTTATTTTGACTGTTTCTCAGGTATCAGTGGGGATATGACGCTGGGCGCGTTCATCGACCTCGGGGTCCCCACGGACTGGTTGAAGGATAATCTTTTAAAGCTGCCCCTCAACGGTTTTGACCTTTCCGTAAGCACCGTCCACCGTCACGGTGTGCATGCCAAATATGCTCAAGTCGAGGTGCTCGAACACCACCATTCGAGACACTACTCGGATATCATTGCCTTAATCAACAACAGCCCTCTTAACGCCTCAGTAAAGGAAAGAAGCCTCGATATCTTCGATCGGATTGCATCGGCTGAGTCCCATATACACGGCTGTTCAAAAGAGACTGTCCATTTCCACGAAGTCGGCGCCGTTGATGCCATTGTGGATATCGTGGGCACTGCCTTATGTGTCGATTACCTGAAAATAGACCGTGTGATCTCATCGCAGATTCCTTTGGGCAGGGGGTTTGTTTCATGCCAGCACGGAAAACTACCGGTTCCGGCTCCGGCTACCATTGAAATACTGAAAGGCATACCGGTTTATGGGGCGGATATCCCCCATGAATTGGTGACGCCCACGGGGGCCGCCATCATTACCTCCCTGGCAAAGAGTTATGAACCGATTCCCGGAATGGAAATCGAAGCGGTGGGTTACGGAGCAGGCGCCCGTGATCTCGAACAACGGCCGAACCTGCTCCGGATCATGATCGGGAAAACCGGGGAGCTTCAACAGGGAGTTCAAAACGATCGGCTGCTTATCGTAGAGACCTGTATCGATGACATGAATCCGGAGATTTTTGGTTTCCTGATGGAGCGTTTGTTTGAGGACGGTGCTTTGGATGTCTATTGGATACCTGTCTTCATGAAAAAGAATCGTCCCGGCACAATGGTTCAGGTGTTATGCCGGAAGGATCAAAAAGAGACGATTGCAAATCGCATTTTCACGGAAACGACATCCATCGGCATCAGATATTACGAAGCGTTCCGGAGCATTTTATCCCGTGAACAGATTGAGATTGAAACCGTGTTCGGCCCTGTTGCGGTCAAGAAGGTAAAAAATCCGGACGGCAGCATCCGGGTGGCGCCCGAATATGAGGCGTGTAAACGGATTGCATTGGAAAAGAACATACCGCTTAAGTCCGTTTATGAAAGAATCTTGAAGGAGGCAGGATAACAAAGCCTTGACAAAAAAAATGGCGAATATTAGACACGAGCCATGCGGTTGAGAGACAGAGCAATCCTGTTTATTTCATCCGGTGGATTTGTCGGTAAGATTCCTTTTGCTCCTGGAACCTTCGGATCGGTTTTAGGCCTTCCGGTCTGCTATTGTTTATCCTTTGTCAAGGTGCAGATCGCAATCCTTTTAACCATATTATTTGTGGCATTTTCCATATGGATCGCTGACGGAGCAGAAAAATTATTAGAATCGAAGGATCCCGGCTATATCGTAATCGATGAAATAGCAGGTTTGCTGGTTACATTTATCGGGATACCGTTTAATCTGCTGAACGGGGCAGCCGGGTTTCTGATTTTCCGGATCATGGATATCCTGAAACCGTTTCCGGCCCGGATGATCGAAAAACAGCTCCCCGGCGGAGCCGGCGTCGTGCTGGACGATGTCGCCGCCGGTCTCTATAGCAATCTTTTACTGAGAGCGGTTGTGGTATATATCATCCCATGGAATTAACTTAGTTCGCTACGCTCACAATTGGAATACTGGAATATTGGAGCACTGGAATGATGGGTTTAAATGAATTCTATCGATTTTATAAAAAAGATCTTTTCTACTTTTATACTCAATATTCCATCATTCCACTATTCCATGTTGATCTGCAATGTTGTGCGTCAGTTAAAGAAAAAATAATATCAATAGGTTGTAGAATTTATGAGATGTTTATTAATTATATTGAGAGAGGTGACGGAAGAATTTGAAACTTTTTAAACGATCTGAAAAACGACTAACCGGTAAGACAAAAAGCCGCCTGCGGGAAAACATAGAAGCCATTGCACTGGCGGTGATTCTTGCCCTCTTTATCCGTACCTTTGTGGTGCAAGCCTTTAAAATCCCCTCCGGCTCCATGAAACAAACACTCCTGATCGGCGATCATATCCTGGTCAGCAAATTCATATACGGCGTTAAATTGCCGGTCATCGGAAAGACACTCATTCCATTTTCAGAACCGAAACAGGGCGATATTATCGTATTCAAGTTTCCTGAAGACCCGGAAAAGGACTTTATCAAGCGTGTGGTGGCCGTATCCGGTGATGTGGTAGAGATTCGAGACAAGAAGGTATTTATCAACGGGAAAATGCAACAGTATCCTTACGGGTACCACACAGACCCGGTGATTATCCCCGGCGGCAACCAACCCAGAGACAATTTCGGGCCGATTACCGTACCCCCGGATGCATTGTTCGTTTTGGGGGATAATCGGGATCACAGCTATGACAGTCGTTTCTGGGGATATGTAAATCTCAGTGCTGTCAAAGGGAAGGCTTTTATTATCTACTGGTCCTGGAACAAGGAGGATTTTGGCGTGCGCTGGACTAGAATCGGGAAATTCTTAAAATAAAGAGGTAGGACCATGCAGTTTAATAAAAAAGATATTCTGGACATGGCCTCACTTTCGGTGGAGGAAATCAACCTCATTCTCGATACAGCCGATCAGATGAAGGAGATATCCACCCGACCCATCAAGAAGGTCCCCACGTTGAGGGGGAAAACGGTGATCCTGTTTTTTTATGAACCGAGCACCCGTACCCGAACATCCTTCGATATTGCCGCCAAACGGCTAAGCGCAGACACTCACAGCATCTCCGCTTCCACCAGCAGCATTGTCAAGGGGGAAACGCTCATCGATACGGCGAAGAATTTAGAGGCCATGAGGCCGGATGTGATCGTCATTCGTCACAGCTCAGCAGGAGCCCCCCATTTGATGGCCCAATTGGTGGATGCATCCATTATCAACGGGGGTGACGGTATGCATGCCCATCCCACCCAGGCGTTATTGGATATGATGACCGTTAGAGAACACAAAGGCCGGATTGACGGGTTGAGGATCGCTATTGTGGGTGATATCGCTCACAGCCGGGTGGCCAGGTCCAATTGTATCGGATTCACCAAGATGGGGGCCGATGTCATGGTGGCCGGCCCACCGACCATGATGCCCATGGGAATCGAGACCCTGGGCGTTTCTGTTACCCACGATATTGATGAGGCGATCCGGAATGCGGATGTCGTCATGATGCTCAGAATTCAGCGTGAAAGACAGGAGAGTTTTTTGTTTCCCACCTTAAGGGAGTATTCAATCACCTACGGCCTCAATACCAAACGCCTGAAAAACGCCAAGAAAGAGGTAATGATCATGCACCCGGGTCCCATCAACCGCGGGGTTGAAATTTCACCGGAGGTTGCAGACGGCCCATTTTCATTGATATTGGATCAAGTGACCAATGGTGTTGCTGTCCGAATGGCCCTTTTATATTTGGTGCTTGGAGGTGCCCGAAATGCGGATCCTGATTAAGAACGGAAATGTGATCGATCCCGGAAATATCGAAGGGGAAATGGATATCCTGATTGAGGATAATAAGATAACTGAAATCCACCCCCGCCATACCGCCTCTGACGGTCCTGCAGCAGACACCGTCATCGATGCGAGCGGAAAGGTGGTTGTTCCGGGTTTGATTGATATGCACGTGCATTTGAGAGAGCCGGGCCTGGAGTATAAGGAAACCATCGAATCCGGATGCCTGGCTGCCGCATACGGCGGGTTTACGGCGATCTGCACCATGCCGAACACCAATCCCATCAATGACAACGCCCAGGTGACCCGCTATATCCTGAAAAAAGCGGAAATGGCGGACACGGCTCTTGTTTATCCGGTGGCCGCCATCAGCGTGGGAAGTCAAAGCAAAAACCTTTGCGAATATGCGGAACTTAAAGAAGCAGGGGCTGTGGCGTTGTCCGACGACGGCGGTCCGGTTACCAACAGCGAACTGTTGAGACGATCCCTGGAATATGCCGGGACATTCAATCTTCCCATCATTTCTCATTGTGAAGATATTGCTCTGGCGGCACGAGGGGTCATGAACGAAGGGGCTGTGGCTACCCAGATGGGTCTTGCCGGAAGCCCCAATATTGCGGAAAGCATCGGGGTCATGCGGGACATAGCGATCTGTGAGTTCACCGGATCACCGCTTCATATCGCTCATGTGAGCACCTCGGAGTCGGTTCATGTCATTCGGGAAGCAAAATCCAGGGGAGTCCCGGTCACGGCGGAAACCGCCCCTCATTATTTTACGCTCACCGACGAAGCAGTGAGGTCGTACAATACCAATGCCAAAATGAATCCACCTTTGAGGTCTGAAAAAGATCGCCAAGCCATTATTCAAGGGCTTTCAGACGGTACCATCGACGTGATTGCCACCGACCATGCTCCCCAGACCTGCATTGAAAAAGAGATGGAATTTGATATGGCGGCAAACGGAATCATCGGCCTTGAAACCTCCGTTCCACTCAGTTTGAGACTAGTGGATCAGGGGGCGCTCAGCCTGTCTCAACTCATTGAAAAAATGTCCATCAATCCGGGCCGGATCATAGACCGGATGAATCGAATACAGACAGGATACGATGCAAACCTCACAATTTTGGATCTTGAAAAAACCTTTACGGTTAAGGCGGATCAATTCAAATCCATGAGCCGGAACACCCCGTTTGACAATTGGGAGGTGAAAGGCAAGGCTGTTTTAACAATGGTTAACGGTAAAATCGTTTTTGAGGATCTTTAGTGGGAACCGACACCGCTCATATTCTTATCGTTGATGACGAACTGAGCATGCGGGAATTTCTTGAGGTGCTTCTGAACCGTGATGGATACCGGGTTACCTGTGCTGAAAACGGCGGCAAAGCCTTGGACCTCATCGCCCAAGATCAGTTCGATCTCCTGCTCTTGGATATTCGACTCGGGGATATGACCGGAATTGAAGTCCTCAAAGCAGCCAAAACCCAAAACCCGCAAACCATCGTGATCATGATATCCGCGTACGCCAGTGCCGAAACGGCAGTGGAAGCCATGAACGAAGGAGCTTACGATTATGTCCCCAAGCCCTTTGACAAGGATGAGTTGAGACAAACCGTGGCCCGTGCGCTTGAGCTCAAAACCCTGGAACACGAAAAAGAAGTCATGGACGATGAGCTGAAAAAGAACCTTTTATTCGGCAGAATCGTGGGCACCAGTCCGGGTATGCTCCAGATTTACGACATGGTCAGGCAGGTGGCCCGGACCCGAACAAGTATTCTGATCACCGGTGAGAGCGGTACCGGCAAAGAGCTGATTGCCCGATCCATTCATGAGCAGAGCGATCGTCGGGATCAACCCTTTATGGTGATCAACTGCGGGGGAATTCCCGAAAGTTTAATGGAAAGTGAATTGTTCGGTCATAAAAAAGGTTCGTTTACCGGCGCGACCCAGGACAAAAGGGGGCTTTTTGAGGCGGCAGATAAGGGAACGATGTTTTTAGATGAGATCGGGGAATTGAGCCCGACCCTACAGGTTAAGCTGCTTAGGGGGGTTCAGGAGAAGATATTCAAACCGGTTGGCGGCAACGAAGATATTACAGTTGATATCCGCATTATATCCGCCACCAATAAAAAACTGGAAGATGAGGTGATCGCCGGACGGTTCAGAGAGGACTTGTTTTACCGGCTGAACGTCATCGAAATCAGGGTTCCTCCGCTTCGGGAAAGAAAAGGCGATCTTCGGGGACTGGCACAGCATTTTCTGGAAAAATATGCCAATGAGATGGGAAAATCGATTACCAAGATATCCTCCTATGCCATCGATATGCTGAATCGATATGATTTTCCCGGCAATGTCAGAGAACTTGAAAATCTCATGGAACGAAGCGTCGCCATTTCCAATACGAATATCCTTCTACCCGACAGCCTCGCCCTATCATTTCATAAGCGGCGATGGATTGAAGGATCGGCGGACAAGCGCTTCAGTATTGATGATGTAGCAAATGGAATCGCTTTGGATGATGTTTTGGACGATGTTGAAAGGGCTTATATCAAAAAGGCCCTTGAGCTGACCGATGGGAATAAGCAGAAGACTGCCGAGCTTTTGGGCATCACCCACCGCTCGATCCGCCACCGGTTAAAAAAGCTTGAAATATAGGTTCAGCTCCTTGATGACCCCATGACAAACCCCAACATCCGACAAATTTTGTCAGAAAAAGTGACAAAATTTGTCTCACTAAAAAAATAATGAGGCCTTCATTTATGCTCATTGAACCGGATATTATAAAAATATATATATATTTCAGATAGTTATAAAATATATTTCAATTTAATTGTTTTGGCATGTATATTGCCTATACCATAAGCAACTGTTTATTTTTATGATTATGATTCGTCCACAAAAATTAACCATTTCAAATAAAGAAGGAGGTCTTATGATTCTTCAAAAGCTTAAAAAACACAGTGACAAGGGTTTTACCCTGATCGAGTTGATGATCGTTATCGCCATCATCGGCATCTTGGCCGCCATCGCGATTCCCAATTTTATCAGTTATCGAAAGCGGGGGTATTACGCCGCGGCCAATTCGGATGCTAAGAATGCCTACACTGCGGCGCAGGCATATTTTACCGATTATGCGGGTGCTGCGGTCTCAAAAGCCTTACTTGAAGCCTACGGATATAAATCAACGTCCAGTGTAGCCCTGGCGACACCTGGCGTCGGCCAAACAAACCTTTCTATAATTACGACTCACGGTTCTGCAAATGATAGATCCTATTGGGTCGATTCCGCAGGTGGAATTACGAACAATTAATATTTATCTTGCTGATCTTAAAAAACGGAGAAAGAATGCCCCTTTCTCCGTTTTTTATTCGCCTTTGCCGGAATGCTCTGTCGCGCCTTAATGAGACGGTCCTGTGGAGAGCCTCGTTCAGACCGGCTAAACTCGCTTGACTGACGTAAGATGAGCCTCACCTTTCCGCCCTATAGATCTTACATTGTCCTTTTAATAGCAATAACAATATCTTACCTTCCATCTGTTTCCGGCGATTTCCTGCTTGACGATCGGTCCTTAATACAGAACAATCCATTCATAAAAACCGCTCATCCCCTGATTTCTTACTTTCAGCAGGAAGACGGGGTAGTTTTGGGAGAGAGTTGGGAGGACAGCCATACCGGGTATTACCGGCCTTTCGTATCGTTGGTCCACCGGCTCGATTTCTTGGTTTGGGGAATGAATCCGCGGGGATTCAGGTTGACAAATCTATTATTGCACTTGATTGCCTGCGTTTTATTATTCCATACACTGCTCTATTTTATTGGCCATAAAGCGCCGGCCCTGTGGGCGGCATGCCTGTTCGCCGTTCACCCCGCGATCACGGAAGCCGTATCATGGATATCCTCCAGAAATAATCTGCTGGTGACGCTTTTCTCTTTG
>DUZK01000095.1 GCA_013349495.1 Deltaproteobacteria bacterium | reverse complement strand
GCCGGCTTCTTCAATGGTCGGTATATCGGCAACCCCTTCCTCCAGGATGCGGGCCGCCTCGTTTAGAAAAGGAACAAAGAAGCGGTTTACCACAAATCCCGGTGCATCTTTGACAACAATAGGTGTTTTCCCGTGAAGCTTTGCGGCGAGAAGAGATTTTTCAACCGTTTCCCGGCTGGTGGTATCATGGGGGATGACTTCAAGCAGCCGGTTTTTTGCCGGATGGTAGAAATAATGGAGCCCGATGAACCGGTCCGGACGCTTCGTTACTTCCGCAAACTCTTTTACATAGAAGCTAGAAGTATTGGTGGCGAGAATGGTATGATCCGAACAGGTTCTATCCAGCTTTTTAAACACCTCTGTTTTGACATCTTTATCTTCAAACACGGCTTCTATGACGATATCCGCATCAGATACGGCATTGAGGTCCGTTGTACCGGTAATTCGGGAGAGGATTTCATCCACCTGCTCCTGCGTAAAGATTTTGCGCTCGATGCCCTCATAAAGCAGCGTTTTAATGGTGTTCATTCCCTTTTCCACAAATTCATCCTTGATATCCACCATCACCACCGGGATGCCTTCCTGGGCGAGTTTCTGAACGATTCCGCTTCCCATGTTTCCGGCACCGATAACACCTATTTTTCTAATGCTTGCCATTTACATCCTCCGATTTAAATAATTGTATATTGAATATTGAGAATTGAATTTTATGGAGTTTATTTCATTCGTTCCTAAAGGTTTTTCAATCGAAAATCGAAAATCTAAAATCTAAAATCTAAAATGCCTTATCTGTTTTTCCACTCCGGTCGCCGCTTTTCATAGAAGCTTGCGATCCCTTCGATCGTGTCCTCTGTTTTCATGAGGGTATTGAGAAAAAGATCGCTGACGCCGGACAGGGCGGCTTGAAAATCCATATTCAAATGCGCTTTAACGGCCCTTTTATTGAGACGAATGATCAGTGGACTGCAGGCCGCAATTTCTTTGATATACGTTTCAACGCATTCAGAAAATTCGTCGTCTTCACACACTGTACCGACCATTCCCATGGCTTGTACCTGTTCTGCTGAATAGATCTTTCCGGTGGTACAGATCTCTATGGTCTTTGCCGGTCCGATCAGGTGAGGCAGCCGGATGGCTGCATAAGGCGGTAAAAATCCGAGCTTGATTTCCGGTTGTCCAAAAGTTGCGCTTTTAGAAGCAATAATAATATCGCAACCGATGGCAAGCTCCATGCCCCCGCCGAGTGCCGCGCCGTGAACGGCCGCAATAATCGGAAACTCCATTTTATCGAAAATTTCGAAGATGCGGTTGAATGTGGCGATCATTTCATCGGCCATTTCCGGTTTGTGCTCACCGACATCCACCCCTGCGCACCAGCTTCTACCTTCCCCGAATATGGCCATGCACTTGAGTTCGTCATCCTTTGCCAGTTCTTCGAGAACCTCGATCATTTCATTCATCATTTCGCAGTTGAGCACATTGTGCTTGGGGCGTGCCAGGGTCAATCGTGCGATGCCTTCCGCCTTTTCGATTTTGATGTGTTTCATTACAGTCATTGGGAATTCCTTATTTATAAAGTCCCGGGATCAACAGACCCGGTATTGGTTTACGCCTGAAAAGGGCTGATATTGCAATATATTAAGTGCCTAAAGTTTAAAGTGCCTAAAATGCCTAAAGTTAAGGATGTTAATCATTTTATAATAGATAGAATTCCACAACTTTAGCTCACTTTACTCTTTAGTTCACTTTAGCTCACTCATACGGCTTGTCCGGGTTAGGCTTTCTGAAAAACATAACTCAGCCGGTCGTTCGGAAGTTTATCGACCGCAGCCTTCATGGCCATGCCGACACAGATCTCATTTTCCGCAACATCCTTTGAAATCCTTCCGAAGACCTTATAGTCCCCAAAGTCGACTACTGCAATGTAATAGGGCACATCTTCTTCGAATCCGGCCGGTGCGTACTGCAGCCTGCTGAATGTGACAAGGGTGCCGTTCCCGGACACTTCAAACCACTCCATATTTGAAGTCAGACATTGATGGCAGTCCGCCCGGGGCGGGAAAAAATACAAGCCGCAATCCTTGCATCGGGTGCCGGTTATTTTTCCGGCTTCCAGGTGATCCACAAAATCGTTTACTTTGGTAATGGCGGTGAAGCTGACTCTTCCAAATTTATTGAAGCGATCATCGATCTCTCTTTTGCTGCTCATTTTCTATCTCCCCAGGATGGAAACATTGCCGTAAAGGCCGACGCCACCGATGTTATGGACAAGACCGAATTCCGGATTCTTCACCTGAATGTCTCCGGCTTCCTCCCTTAGCTGCAACACCACGGTTCGAATTTGAGAACCGCCTGTTGCGCCGATAGGGTGCCCCTTTGACAGCAGACCGCCGTCAAGATTCACCGGTATCGAACCCTCTTTGTATGTTTCTTTATTTCGAATCAGTTCCTTTCCTTCTCCGGGTTCGGCAAATCCCAAGTTTTCATAAGCCATTAATTCTGCAATCGTAAAACAGTCATGGACTTCGGCCACATCGATGTCTTTGGGGCCGATTCCAGCCATGGCATAGGCTTGCTCCGCTGCTTTCCGGGCAACAGTCAATCCGGAGAAAAGGTTTCTGCCCGCAAGATTAACGCTTTCAGAAGCGGCTCCCAAACCCCGTATCCATACCGGTTTTTTAGATAGGGATTTGGCTTTTTCTTCACCGGCAACGATAATACAGGAACTCCCGTCTGCATTGGCACAGCAATCCCCGACCCGAAGCGGGCTAGCCACAGGACCGGACATCCTGTTTTCCGGATCGGAAAACATATCAAAGGTTACCGGTTTGCGATAGACGGCTTTTTCATTCAGCTGGCCGTAGGTAGATGCCTTGACTCGAATCAATGCCAGGTCTTCCAGGCTGGTGCCGTACTTTTCCATGTGTCCTCTGGCATACATGGCGTAGTAGGCCGGCATCATGGTACCGAAGGTGCTCTCCCATTGAATGTCCGCCCCCCTGCCCATCCGTTCCTGGGATTCGGCTGAAGATATCTCGGACATTTTCTGAAATCCGATGACCGCCACCATATCATGAAGTCCAGAACTGATGAGTGAATAGGCCAATCGCAGTCCCGTACTGCCGGAGGAGCACAACGTTTCCACATAGAATGTCGGTTGAGGATTCAGGCCGAGGTATTCGGCAAACACTCCGGCCGGCGACCGTTGTTTGTCGTATTCAGGAGCGGAACATACGACTGAGGCACCGATATCTTTTGCCCTGATTTGCGCGTCACCAAGCGCCTCCTTAAAGCCGTCGAACACCAGCTCCCTGATGGACCCGGGATAGCTCCTGACGAAAGCGCTTTGGCCTACTCCGATTATCGCAACCTTTCCCATATAATTTACTCCTTTAAAACACACCATTCGCCCCCATCTGATGAGACAATCATGTATTTCGGGGGTGTTGAGTTATACCTAGGTTAAGCGGTTCAGCGTTCACGGTTCAGGGTTGAAAAACCCTAACCTGGTATTGTCAAAGAATTCTTTTCTTCATTTTGGTTTAAAGGCCGACGTACCCAACGGGTTATGCTGATTATTCCAGACCTTGATTATAGATGTTCGCATTTTCAATCGGTTATAACCTTTGAACCTTGAACCCTGAACCTGGAACCGATCATTTTAGGTTATATATATTGTCCGCCGTCCACTTTGATGACCTCACCCGTAATATGACGGGCTTTTTCTGATGCCAAAAAGGCCACCACGTTGGCAACGTCTTCGGGCAGACCTACCCGCTTCAATACGATTTCACCCATGGCCAGGTCGACGATTTTGTCTCGCGCATCCGACTCCCTAAGCATGCTGGTCTCGATTAGTCCCGGGGCTACGGCATTGACGTTCACCCCGAATGCCCCCAACTCTTTAGCCAGAGATTTGGTGAACCCGATGATGCCGGCTTTTGATGCGGAATAATTGCTCTGGCCGAACTTTCCTCTCAATCCGTTGATGGAAGTAACGTTAATAATCTTGCCGTAATTTTGCTCCTTAAAGTGGGGCGCGGTATGACGCGTGAAATTGAAATACCCCTTTAGATTGACCTCGATGACCCGGTCCCATTGCTCTTCGGTCATTTTCCAGGAAACGCCGTCCCAGTTCATTCCGGCATTGTTGACCAGGATATCGAGTCTTCCGAATTCCGCCAGGGTTTGGTTTACTATCTTTTCAGCATCCTCAAACGATGAGGCATCGGCTTTCAATGCCAGGGCATTTCGTCCCATTGATGTTATTTCATCCCTGATCTGATAGGCTTCCGACTCATGTTTTCGATACAGGAGACAGACGTTTGCCCCCTCCCGGGCAAGCTCGAGAGATACCGCTTCACCGATGCCCTGGGAGCCTCCCGTCACGATCGCGTTTTTTCCTTCCAATAGCATTTCAAACCTCTCATTCATCTTTGGGCTTACCCAAAACAGCAGCCATAAATTCCACATCAAATGGATCACTGTTGGCCTGGCGCCTGCGATATTCAATAAAATCGATGGTATCCTGACCGGTGATCTTCTTTGTATTAAATGCGTTAAACCCGAGGAAGGCTTCAGTGGCCATATTCGAAGCCAGCCAATGCCGATTGATAACCTTCGCCTGATCCCAGAAGAATTTTTTCTTCAATCGAATACCTTCCACGCTCTTGATCAAACAGCCTGGAAACAGATTGGTGAACGTCCACAAAATTCGGTTGATCTCGTTATCCAGCTTTTCAAAATCGGTTTTAGCGGTTTTCACATACTCCCGGGCTTTCTTAGCTTCCTCCCCTTTCTTGAACTCACCGAAAACGACTTCACCATCTTCTACGTAAGTATCGATAACAACACCGGGGTTGCGAATCCATTGTTCATCTTCTTTGATAACCGGAAGGCAATTGGAGATCAGGCCGAGGTGTTTCATTTTGTATGCACTCCAAAGCTCACACGATACACAATTCCACATGGCCAGCTCAATGGGGAGCATCCAGGGGAGAAAATCAGAACTTCCGCCGTCCGGGGCGGAACCGTGACGGGGACCGGCCTGGCCGAATATGGCCAGATCACTCGAAATAGAAATATCACATGCCATTCCGATTTCCTGTCCACCGGCAATCCGCATGCCGTTTACACGACAAATGGTTGGTTTCTTGCAGTTCATTATGGCATCCACCATTCCGTTGAACAGATCCATATAGAGGCCGTATTCATTCGGCCTGCCGGAATAGTATTCGGCATATTCTTTCGTGTTGCCCCCGGTGCAAAATGCCTTATCTCCGGCACCGGTGAAAATTGCAGCGACCACCGAGCTGTCGGAAGACGCCCGTTGAAAGCCGGCGATAACTCCCTTGACCATTTCAGTGGTATAGGAATTGTATTGGCTTGGATTGTTGAGGGTGATCCAGGCCGAAAAGAGACCGTCCACCGTGTTACCTTTCGGATCCAGAATCGGTTTCTTTTCATACTTAATACCGGGTGCTTCTTCCGAGAAGTGTTCTTCACCCCAAAGAAAATGGTTTTTCGTGCCTGACTCTCTCGGCAACCAGCTTAAATCGACCATTGGCCTCCTCCTTGTATTGTTGATCATCATGTGGGTTGGTTTTTATTAAAGATTATATAAACTTTATCTGGTTATCCAGAAAGCTCAAGTTAAGGCGATTCGGCGTTGAAGGCAACCCGCTTCGCAGACGTATGAAACTCGCACATAAGGGGGCGTAACACCGAACAGGGCACCGACTGAACCAAAGCATCCCGTTAAATAACAGACCGTTACGGTTTATAGCAGCGCATTCATGCTGTTCGATGCAACGCCCCCTAATGCACTCAAACAGTCATACTGCTGCGAATCGGCTCACCGTCACCGCCTATTCCACAAATCAACTTGGCTTTTGTAGATAACCAGGAGACTTCATTTAATGATTGACGGATAATGTCAGCTACATTACAGCTACATCACAAAGAGTGTCAAGAAAAAAACATGGCATAAAACCTTGACTTTCAACCGCAATCCAATATTTTGTTACAAGTTGAGATGTGTATTACCGCATCCTCAGGTGAATCCAAAAGGGGGTACCGTGAATATAAAACCGACCGATGAGGTACTGGAAGCAAGGGTCAAGGAATTGTGTCGTCCTTTACCTATCGTTTGGGATCAAAATTCTATAATCTCACCCCTTCTGAAATTCATGTTGCAAATCTCGTCAAACAGGGCAAAACGACCAAAGAGATTGCTGAATTATTGAGATTATCTCACAGAACGATCTGTTTTCACAGGGAAAACATTCGGAAAAAGCTTGGTCTGAAAAACCAGAAAATCAATCTCACCTCCCATCTCATGTCCTATCAATAGTACCGGTAAGGACCTGGTATTTTGCAGGCAATATTTTGGTATTGCTTTTTTTCGTAGTTTTGTCATTCTAGACCATTTTCAACCCCCTAAGGAGCGCAGGAGGTACCACAAGTGCTAAGGGGCGCATTTTTGCGCCCAGCGCTCTAAAACTTGCGGAAATAATATGCCGGTACCCAAGATTCTGATCGTTGATGACGAACCCCTCATGTGCAGCAGCTTGAGTTCCCTGCTGGACAGCGAAGGTTATCAAACCGAAACCAGACTCAGCGGAAAAGAGGCCAAACGGTTTCTGGCCACCCACCATGTCGATCTAGTGCTCTCGGATTTCGTCCTTCCGGATCTAAACGGATATGAGGTGATGGAGTGCGTCCATGAGAGAAATCCTGAGGCTGTCGTGATTATTATGACCGGATATGCTTCAATCGAGCGCGCAGTGGAAGCTCTGAAAAGGGGGGCATACGATTACATTCAGAAGCCGTTTGAGCCGGAGAAGTTGATGCGGATCGTTAAGAATGCGATCGAACAGAAGCGTTTAAAAGATGAAAATAAAATCATCAGCAGCAAGCTGGTTTTAATGGAGGAGCGTTACAAGGATCTCGTTCAAAACTCGCCCGACATCATCTATACCCTCGATGAAAAGGGAAATTTCACTTTCATCAGTGATGCGGTCGAACGATTGCTGGGCTACAAGACCTCTAATCTTGTGGGAAGACATTTCTCGGCAATTGTCCACGAAGAGGATCTGGACAAGTCAACATGGTTTTTTAAAGAGAGAAGGACCGATGAACGAACCCATGCCGGAATCGAACTTCGTCTGAAGCGGAAAAACAGATTGAACAGGGCCAGGGAAGGATTTGTAACGGCAGAGCTAAAATCCACAGGGATTTACACCAGACCGTCGGGTGAAAACGATAAAAAATACATCGGGTCATATGGTGTTGCAAGGGATGTGAGCAATCGAAAACGTCTGGAAACCCAGCTTCAGCATTTTCAGAAAATGAAAACCATTGCAACCCTGGCAGGCGGGATTGCTCATGATTTTAATAATCTGATGATGGGGATACAAGGCAATATTTCCCTGACATTATTGGAGATGGAAAAGGACCATCCAAGCGTCCCAAGAGTTAAGAATATCGAATCCTTTGTACAGAGCGCAAATGAACTCACAAAGCAGCTGCTCGGGTTTGCCCGGGTGGGAAAATATGAGGTGAAACCCATAGATATAAACGACCTGATTTATAGAACGATCCAAATGTTCGGAAGGACTAAAAAGGAGATTAACATCAGCACAAAGCTGCATAAGAATATTTGGGCAACAGAGGTCGATCCGGGGCAAATCGAGCAAGTGCTGCTTAATCTTTTCGTCAATGCGTGGCAGGCCATGCCGGGGGGCGGCAGCATCGCTGTCGAAACCGATAATGTGGAACTGGACCACAGCGAGGTGAAGGCTTTTTCAGCAAAACCGGGTAAATTTGTTAAGATCAGTGTCGCAGACACCGGAGTGGGAATGGATAAAACCACCCGCGAGAGGATTTTCGATCCGTTCTTTACAACAAAGGATATGGGGCGAGGAACAGGATTGGGTCTGGCTTCTGCATACGGTATTATAAAAAACCACGGCGGCAGCATCGATGTCCATAGCAAAGAGTTTGAAGGTGCGACCTTCACCATTTATCTGCCTGTATCGGAGAAAGAAGTTGTCAAGGAAAAGGCCATGGATGAAACGGTGGTGAAGGGTTCGGAAACGGTTTTGCTGGTGGATGACGAGGAAGTGATTCTTGAAGTCGGCGAGCAGTTATTGCTCCAATTGGGCTATCAGGTAATCCCCGCTAAGAACGGAAAAGAAGCCGTTGAGCTATATGAACAATACCGAAAAGACATCTCTATTGTTATCCTGGATATGATCATGCCGCACATGGGCGGGGGGGAGACCTTCGACAAGCTCAAAGATATCAACCCGGGAGTCAAAACGCTGCTTTCAAGCGGCTACAGTATTGATGGCGAGGCCTCTGAAATCATTCAAAGGGGATGTAACGGATTTATCCAAAAACCTTTCAAGCTCTATCATCTGTCCCAGAAGATTAGGGAAATTATCGATCTTAAGCGGTGAAACCCGTTTTCTGCAGTTTTCTTTCCTGGATATGCATTTGCTTCGGCAACATTTTATTTGGATGCCTGAAGTATATTCTGAGACGATGTTATGGTTTCAGGTGTCAGTGTTCAGTTCTCAATCATTGGTACTCCCTGACACCTGAACACAACAATCCCACAACAATGATCATTTCATTTCAGAGGCAAACACCCACGTTGACTGGAGCATAGTGGATAACCCACCTTTTTATTCGTCATGGGTGCGTAAAATGTTGACGATACTATCCAATATGGCATAATCACAGCTATTCTAAAAACCAGCACCAACATCATTAATCAAAAGGGACAGGTTATCCTCATGAAACGGAGTACGAACACCGATGTTCTGGTTATCGGCGGCGGGGCCATAGGCGTCTGCTCTGCGTATTATCTCAACCAGGCGGGACGAAGCGTTACCCTGATAGAAAGGGGAGACATTTGCTCCGGCAGCTCATACGGCAATGCGGGTTTGATTGTTCCCAGCCACTCTATTCCCCTGGCTGCTCCGGGTGTAATCGCAAAGGGGTTGAAATGGATGTTGAATCCGGAAAGCCCCTTTTACATAAAACTTCGATTCGACCGGCAACTTATTTCCTGGCTCTGGAAGTTCCGCAAAGCGTGCAGTGAAACCCAAATGCGCCGGGCCATACCGGTCATCCGCGAACTCAATTTCGCCAGCCTCCGGTTGTACGATGAGCTTGCCGGAATTGAAGATCTGGATTTCGGTTATGAAAAGCGGGGAATGGCTATCATTTTCAGAACCGAAAAAGGATTTCAGGATGGCATTAAGGAAGCCCGGCTGATGGAGAAAAACGGGATCGAGATTCGTGTATTAAAAGAACAAGACGTAAACGATATGGCGAATATTGAAACGTCTGCGGTCGGCGGCGTCTACTATCCCCAGGATGCCCACATTAATCCCCATCGGTATGTACAGGGATTGGCCGATTATGCCGCCGAAAAGGGTGTCAAGGTTCATACATCCACAGAGGTCCTCGGTTTTGAATCTTCAGGCGGGAAGGTGAACTCGGTAAAGACAACAAAGGGGGATTTTTCAGCAGAAGAGATCGTTTTGGCAGGGGGCACATGGTCCGGTGAAATCGGAAAGGAACTGGGAATCAAGCTCCTGATCCAGCCGGCAAAAGGATACAGCGGAACGTTCAAAAAAACAGCCGAGTGCCCGGATGTTCCTTTCGGGTTGGCTGAATCAAAGGTTATCCTTACCCCCATGGGTGATACCATGCGGATTGCCGGAACACTGGAACTCGCCGGACTTGATCAATCCGTTAATATGCGACGCCTCAACGCGGTGTTAAAAAGCATACCCGCGTATTTTCCCGATATCGATCTCGATGCTCTGGAATTGATAGAGATCTGGCGCGGTTTACGTCCTTGTACACCCGATGGCTTGCCCTATCTGGGTCGGCCCAAAAACTTCGACAATCTCACCATCGCAGCCGGTCATGCAATGATCGGTATGTCGCTCTCACCCATTACCGGAAAGTTGGTTTCTCAAATCGTAACAGGTGAAAAACCTCAGATCGATCTGAATCTTCTCCGGATCGAGCGATTTGCTTGAGGGGAGCGGCATAATCTATTTGCCTTTATGAAGCGCGCCCATTACGAAAAAAATAATTCCGGTTGCCATCAATACAGCAGACAGGGAAAGGGTTGAAAGCGTCGTAATCAAATGTTGAACCTTTGACCAGGGGATGGTCTGAACCCAGTCTAATCCGAATATCTCTTCGATTGAAAAGATGCCTAGGCCCCGCTTCATTAATCCGGATACCATCTGCAGAAGAAACAAAAACAAACTGCAGGACAATAACATAAATCCAAAAAGGGTAGATTTTGTCATAATACCCCCTTATTCAAAATGAACCGCCAATTCTTCAGATATCGGCTGAAACCGCTCACTCCGGGTCGGTCTGGAATTGACCGGGTTCACTCTTTTCTTTAGATCCGTCCCGCACTTAAAATAAGGTAATTTCTTAGATTTAACTCGAAACAGGTTTCCGGTTTTAGGATTTTTGCCATGATAGGCTTTATATTTTTTGACCCGAAATGAGCATAAGCCGCGGATTTCGACCCTATTACCTTTTGCCAGCGCCTTGGACATTTCATCAAAAACCGTTCGAACCACAAGATCCGCCTCTCGCTTGGTAAGCGCCAGTTTATCACTCATCGCTTCAACAATATCTGACCGGTTCATTTTCCACCTCCATTAATTAACAGCAAAATTTAACAACCAAAGACTGTGATTGGCTGTTCATCATTATATTGAGCAAGTTCTGTGCCGGTGTGGGAGGAGTGACGGGGGTGGAGAAAAAATGTTTATGAAAATAGTAGGTTAAGAAGAAAATAAATTTTTTGGGTGTACGATTTCATAAAAGAACAGACTGTTTTGAGTCGTGAACCGTATGATTTTTTATACGCTTCCGTATTGGAAA
This sequence comes from Deltaproteobacteria bacterium, assembly GCA_013349495.1. Taxonomy (GTDB): domain Bacteria; phylum Desulfobacterota; class Desulfobacteria; order Desulfobacterales; family SURF-15; genus DUZK01. The sequence continues at coordinate 2,908 of DUZK01000095.1, read as the reverse complement.
TTTAACGGTTGATTTTATCTAAAAGAAACAATTCTCTCGGCCGCGGATTGATCGAGCTTGATATCCGACAGGCCCGTTCGGCCGTCACCATGAAAGTCCGTACCGCCGGAAGTGAGGAGTTTATGTTGCCGGGCGATGTTCCGATATCGTTCAATAGACTCCCTCCGATGCGATAGATCGTAGGGATAGTAGACTTCGATTCCGTCCAGCCCGTTTTCCACCAGCGGGTAAAGAACGTTCCGATCATATGCCTCGTAGGTTAATTTCCCATGGTCCGCGGCAGGATGCGCGAGAAAGGTGACGGCTTGGGCTGCTTTAAGAAGATTTAGGCCCTTGTGAATTCCCATCTCTTTTAAGGGGGAGTTTTTGACAATGACAAGAGATCCCTGATTTCTTTTCGCCAGGCTGATTGCATCCGGTTCCTTCAACCCTTCGCCTTTATAGATACAAGCAAGCCGCTCTGTTTTTGAACGGTCCGGCCTAAGAACGTAAAGACTTATTTTTTCTCTTGTCGATGTGGGAATCAACTCTTCCCAGTGCTCAATGATGACCTGGTACGTGATGGGGATAGGGTACCGAATAATATCATTTGTTTTGCCGGACTCCAGAAACCTTGTTCTAATTTTCTTTTCAGCCTTATCCCTCAAGATCTTGATCATGGTCTCAGGGCCGTCGAATAGGCCCCTGATGCCGTCCAGGTTGAGATCAAAGGCCCGGTATATTCTGCCGTCAAGATCTTTAAGTGCCCGGTGTTCGCTGCGATATCTGCAAAATGGGCCGAGCACATGGTCGATTCTTTTGAGTTCAATTTTGTAGTTGTTCTCATTGATCATCGGAAACAGCCCAATCATGTGTACGGATCGCTCGATTTCCTTGCTGTGCAGGCTCAGTTCGATCCCGGGTATAAACCGCTTCGAATCACATCCGGATTCATATTCGGTCTGTTTTTTGGTCCGATATGCCGGTTCAACACCGGATAAGGTGTCGTGGTCCGTTAGTGCGAATGTCTCAAGCCCCTTTTCATCATAGATGTGCCGGACGAGTTCTTCCGGACTTGTCCGGCCATCTGAAAAATAGGTGTGCATATGCAGGTTTGCGTAATCCATTAAACAAATACCTTCTCAGGATAAATAATTTTGCGAACATATACGTTTTGGCATAAATTGACAAGGTTACGGAAGAAGCGGGTATATTGAATAGTAATATCAATTCTGTTAAAGCGAGATATAGGCCACAATTCATTCTGCACATGCAAAATCAAATCGGGAGGAGGAAATGAAAAGAAAAAACGCACTGAGGGAGTTGTTGAAAGCGGGGAAACCGACCATCGGAACCCATGTTCACTCCACATGGCCCGGCATGGTCGAGGTGATCGGCCACACCGGTGTTATCGATTATATCGAATTTTCTGGTGAGTACGCTCCTTATGATCTCTATTCGCTCGAGAATTTCGGGCGTGCCGTTGATCTTTTCGATCACATGTCTTCCATGATGAAGATCGATCAGGAACTCAGAGAATATCTGGCCTCACGGGCACTCGGTTCCGGTATTCAGAATCTACTTTTTGCTCGCATAAAAAACGTCAAGGAAGCCGAGGCTGCAGTCTCCGCCTCTCGGGCCGATTCCCTGGATACCGGAGGCTTTGTGGGGGCGGGAATGAGAAGAGATGTGGGCTATGTTCTAGGTCCGGGTTCTCCTGATTTCATACAAAATTTGGAAGAGGGAGTTGTTGCCCTGATGATTGAAAAGCAGTCGGCAATAGAAAAACTGGACGGTATTTTGGCTGTTGATGGTGTTGAAATGGTTCAATTCGGTCCTGCGGACTTTTCCATGAGCATCGGCATGCCCGGAAAATGGGATCACCCTAGGGTCAGGGAAACCGAAAAATACTTGATTGAAACAGCGATACAAGCGGGAGTGCGGCCTCGTGTGGAACTCTGGGATGTCGAACAAGCCGGTCCCTATCTTGAGATGGGGGTTAAAGACTTTTGCATCGGGTGGGATGTTTGGACGGTTCACCAGTATTGCAAAAACCAGGGGGAAGCGTTGGCCAAATTGGCTGACCGGTAATTGTAATTTGATACTTGATGCTAATTTAAGTCAAAAGGAGGTTTTGATCGGTGAAATATCCTAAGGAGCTTGTGCTGAAAGGCGGTGAGGAGGCCATCATTCGACCTCTGGACAAACAAGACGAACAATTGCTGCGTCAATTTTACACCGACATACCTGAAAACGACAGATGGTTTATGAAGTATGACGTTATGGTTCCTGGAGTGATCCGAAAATGGCTCGATTCGGTGGGAACCGATCGGGTTTTTTCAACCGTTGCCCTCCATGAAGGAACGATCATCGCTCACGCGGCCTTATTCATGCAATTGTTCGGTTGCACCAAACACATCGGTAGACTGCGGGTTATCGTGATGCCGGAATTCAGGCATAAACGTCTGGGGTCCTGGATGTTGCTGAACCTGATCCGCTTTGCCATGGGAAAAGGGCTTGAGGAGCTTCGGGCCGATTTTGTCGTCGGAAAAGAAGATGTGGCCATTGAAGGTGCCTTAAAACTCGATTTTTTCAAGAAAGCCGTCTTGGAAGATTATGTGGTCGATCCCCAAGGAAAACGGTTCGACCTTATGATCATGGTAAAACGATTGCACAAGGATTGGGGGGATTTTTAGAAATTGAATATTGTATATTGAAAATTTGTGGATGTCGCTCGCGCAGCGCAGGCGCTTGCGCCGCGTGTCGCTTCTCCATTTCGATGATATCGTAGTGTAATGGAAGAATTCCTAACCCGGACAAGCCGGAAAAGTTACAAGTGAACTAAAGTTTGAAGTGCCTAAAGTTAAGGTATCGCTTTGCTCTATCTTTTTTTATAAAAAGGATAGAATTCCACAACTTTAGGCATTTT
>DUZK01000094.1 GCA_013349495.1 Deltaproteobacteria bacterium | reverse complement strand
GTCTGCGAATCGGGTTGCCTTCAGCGCCGAATTGGCTTGACTTGGGTTTTCTGGATAACCAGAAAACTTTAATTATGACTAAATTTTATTGTTCTTCTGACGGATGACATTTTGACTCTAAATAGGATAGTAGAGAATAGGAACCGCTTCATGATTCATGTTCTCATATTTACTTCGGGAGGAAAGGCAATCAAGAAAAATCCATGGCAATCAGTTAATTTTTTGCTGTCATGGCGAAAAATCTTAAAAGCACTTGGAGCGATAATATCATTCGATCAATTCTAAAACGACTTGTTTTCTTGACTTACCTGAAACGGCATTCAGAATAGTACGAATGGCATTCACATTCTGTCCGCGTTTACCGATAATTTTTCCTATATCTGACTTAGCCACTCTAAGTTCGAATACTACGGTTCTACCTCCTTCGATCTCCGTTACCGATACCTGATCCGGTTGATCAACCAATTCCCGGGCAATACGTTCGACCAATTCTTTCATAATAGTATCTCCAGTTGAGGGTGAATGCATCGAACAACTTAATTGAATGGGTATTCGTTTCTGCTTTCCTATAAATATCGCTTATTGGTCGTGTAGGTCAAGTAAATATCATCATTTAATTAACACATTTAGATCGGTTTTGACAATGCCTACCACTTTACGTAAACCGTATTCTATTTCCGTCCCTGTTTCATCAGTGTCCACTACCCTATATTTTCAATGCTCGCCAGGGTCTTTTCGGCCTTGATCTTCTTTCTGATTCGTGAAGCAAATAAATAGGTATCATTATATGTTAAATGATTAAGAGGGCTAAATCATTTTATGCTTTGCGCTTTGATCTTTCAGCTTTTGTTGACAACCATACCTACTAATTTATACATTCATCATCAAAAACACAAATGCTAATATTTCTCCTGTCGATTATCGAAAGGATTTCTCATGGGCGCATTGACTGCAGAAAAATATTCGCTACACATTGAACCTGATCTAAACGATTTTACATTTTCCGGTTTGGCGCAAATACAACTCCATGCGTCTGAGCCGGTGATCGAGATCTCACTGCATGCAAAGGATCTCAGCGTGCAGGGATGCAGTGTACTTAAGAACAACAAGAAAGTCGAATGTTCATTTCGGACAGCATCCGAAACAGAAGAGTTGATTATATCGTTACCGGATGAAATTTCCGGCGCCGTGCATCTAAAAATTATTTACAGCGGTGAAATTAACAACCGGATGGCAGGCTTTTATCGAAGTGGATATGGACCGGACGATCACCGGCAGTATATCGCCGTGACTCAATTTCAGGAAAGCGATGCCAGACGTGCGTTTCCATGCTTAGACCATCCAAGGGAAAAAGCGATATTTGAAATCGAAATGATCATAGACAACGGTGTTGTCGCCATATCCAACACGCCCGCAGCAGAAGAGAAGAACTTGGAAAACGGAAAAAAATATATACGATTCGATCCGAGTCCTAAAATGTCAACCTACCTCGTATTCTTCGGCGTCGGCGATTTCCGGATTAAACAGGACAAGGATGATCCCCGGGTCCGCATGGTTTCCCTTCCGGGAAGAGAAAGATTTGGAAATTTCGGATTGGACTTTGGCAGGAAATCACTCCGGTTCTGTGAGGATTATTTTGCCGTCCCCTACCCCCTGCCGAAACTGGATCTCATCGCGGTTCCGGACTTTGCATTCGGGGCGATGGAAAACTGGGGCGCCATCACATTCAGGGAAAACCTCCTCCTTCATTATCCTGGAAAAACATCGAAGTCGGGAAAAGAAAGAATATGTGAAGTCATCGCGCATGAAATCGTTCATCAATGGTTCGGCAATCTGGTAACCCCTTCGGACTGGCAGTACCTTTGGCTGAATGAGAGTTTTGCCACCTATTTCGGATTCGGCGTTGTGGATTATTACCATCCGGAATGGGATATATGGGATCAGTTTGTCAATACCCAAACCAGGACCGCAATGGATCGGGATGCACTCCACGAGACTTTTTCCATCGAAATACCCGGAGGTGATCATGTGGTCATAAATGCTGCAACGGCTCCTATCATTTACAACAAAGGCGGGAGCATTCTGAGACAAATCGAGGGCTATATCGGTGCCGGCAATTTCAAGAAAGGACTTCGGAAGTATCTGAAAACCCATGAATATGGATGTGCGGCCAGTCACCATTTATGGGAAGCGTTCGAATCGGCTTCGGAAAAACCGATCACACAAATGGTAAAGAGCTGGATCGAACAGCCGGGATATCCGATCCTCGAGGTGGAGCGGAATGATGAGCATCTGGTCATCACCCAAAACAGATTCACCCTTTTGCCCAACGCGATGAAACAAACCTGGTCTATCCCGCTGAGCATCCGGTTATTCGAGTCATCCGGCAAGTCCCAACTGGTCTCATCGCTTCTTGAAGATAAGACCACAAAGGTTCGCGTGGGAAACAAGGCTGCTGCCTACAAGGTTAATGAAGGACAAACCGGATTCTACCGGGTAAAGTATTCGGATCGGGATTGTTTAAAAGATTTGGGAAGCCGTGTCTTAAACAAAGAACTGCCCCCTGTGGACCGATGGGGTCTGGAAAACGATTTTTTTGCACTGGTACAAAGGGGAGATTATTCTCTGGACGACTATTTTGGGTTCTTGAAAAACTATATGGAAGAAGATGCTTACCTGCCGCTCAGCAGCATCGCCGGCAACCTGTACCATGCGTATCTGGTGGTGGACAGGCAAGGAAAGGAAAAAATTGCAGATTTCGGGAAACCGTTATTTGAAAAGGTTCTCAAGGCCGTTGGCCTTGAGCCGCATCCCGACGAACGGCATACCACTTCCGTATTGAGGGATAATCTCATATGGCATGCTGTAGTGTACGGGTCCGATAATACAGGCGATTTCGTTAAGGAAAAATTCGAACGGCTTCGCTCCGGGGAAAATGTCCACCCGGATATTCAAAAAGGTGTCATGCAGGCAGGCGCCTTTTTGGAGGATATGGACACCCTGAACTGGATGGTGAACAGATTCAAGGGTTCGGAGAGCGAACATGAACGGATGAATGTTCTAATTGCCATGGGCTGCCACAGCAAAATGGATACAATGAAAAAGGCGCTTCGCTTCGTCTTGGATAATGTTCCGGATCGAAATAAATTTATACCCATTGTTTCAGCCGGGGTGAATCCGAACATCAGTCCATATCTCTGGAACTGGTATCTCGCTAATCTGGATGAATTGGAAGGATTTCATCCGTTGTTGTATGAACGGGTGATTTCCAGCATCGTCCCCATCGGCGGTCTTGAGGACCCGGACGGGGTAAAAGATTTCTTCAATGATTATTTAAAGAAAAATACCGTCCCGAAAGACGCTATTAAAATGTCTTTGGAACGGCTGGAGATCAACCGGTTAATGAAATTGAATATGGATTGAGGACGGATCATGACGCTTTTGAATCACCTGAACAACTACCGTGCCTTGCTGTTCGTCCTGCTGCTGGTTGCCCATGCAACCATGCGGGCTCCATCGTCAAGTATTGCCGGCCAGATCATTACCATCGATGCGGATCAGCAGTATGAATACGCCGATAAGGCCTTCCATGACGGCGAATTTGATCGGGCTGTAATAGAATACCGGCGATTTTTGGACTTTTTTCAAAAGGATGAACGCGCCCGAAAAGCCCGATTTCAAATCGGGTCGGCTTATTATAAAGCCGAGCGTTTCACTGACGCCATCACGGCATTTCTGCCCGTGATTCAAACAGAAACGGTTGATGAATTTTCAATAAAATCCTATCGGGCCGTCAGCGAATGCTACCTGAAACTGGGACAAGCAAAACAGGCTGTAGCCATTCTTGAAAAACTGATCGATCGGGTTCAAGACCAAAACCTTAAGGATCACACTTATCACTCAATCGGGTGGATCTTTCTGGAACGGCTCGATTTCGATCATGCGGAATCTTATTTCAATAAAATTCGTGCTCTGAACAGGAAAAAATACAAGGCCGATTCATTGATCCAGGATATTGAAAAAGCTCGATCCATAGGACAAAAAAGCCCGACAACCGCCGGAATGTTGTCGGTCATTCCCGGAGCCGGTTATCTTTATCTGGAAAGATACCAGGACGCTTTGATCTCATGTCTGGTAAACGGTGCACTGATTTATGCCGCATATGAGGCGTTTGATAATGACCTATATGTTCTCGGCGGTATCATTTCATTTGTCGAATTGGGCTTTTATGCCGGTAATATATACGGGGCAACAACCAGCGCTCATAAAACCAACCGCTCGCAGCAGTATGATTTTATTGAAAAACTGAAGCAGCGAACCATGGTCGGTATACAGCCGGATCCACGATTGAAGGGGATTGTTTTTTCACTTCAATACAATTTCTAGAAGCTATCTCGAGCGTCCTTCCCGGTTGACAGGCGATATTCCTTTCTTTATATATTTAAAGAACCATTCTCAAATCCTGTAAGCGAAATTCCGGAGCCTTTTCGTCTATGAACCGCAGAACCTTTTTAAAGATTGCAGGATTAGGAACTATCTCCATAACAGCCGCCTGCTCATCTCAACCCGATGAAACGCTCTATTCCCTTGTCCACGCACCGGATGACATGGTAACCGGTCAGGCCACGTGGTATGCCTCCACTTGCAGGGAGTGCCCGGCAGGATGCGGGGTGTTGGCAAAAAACAGGGAAGGCAGAATCGTAAAGATCGAAGGCAATCCCCTCCACCCCATCAACAAGGGAAAACTCTGTATTCGGGGTCAGGCAGCGGTTCAGGCTATTTATAATCCCGATCGAATTCTCACGCCGATGCTAAAAGAATCGGGAAAATGGCATGCGGTAAATTTTGGTCAGGCCGAGGCCATTCTCAGGGGTAAAGCGAAACAGGCAGCGGAAAAGGGCTATAATCGGGTTCGGATGATCACCGAGGTGATTGGCGATACACTCCATGCGCTGTTCACGGACGCTTTGAAAAAATGGAAATCGGAAGCGCCCTTGGTCTTCGAACCGTTTGCATATGAATCGTTGAAGACGGCCAATAGAGAAGTGTTCGGGGTGGATGGTCTTCCCTCATACCGTATGGATAAGGCCGACCTGCTGGTGGTATTCGGAGCTGATTTTTTGGAAACCTGGCTGTCACCTGTGGAATACGCCCGTAAGTTTAAAGCCATGCACGCCGTACAAAAGGGTAAGAAAGGGCGTTTCATATTTATCAGTCCCTATCAATCTCTCACAGGCGTCAATTCAGATCTCTGGATCCCATGCAACCCCGGAGGAGAAGCTGTACTGGCATTTGGGATTCTCAAAGAATTACTGAGCCGAAACATGGGACACGATCTGCCCGAAGGCATCGGGGCTTCGATACTGAAGCAACTAGCGCAATTCGACCGAACCTATGTAACAAAGCGGTCCGGAATTTCAGAGCATCAGTATGAGCGCCTGCTCAAGGCCCTCTTATCGTCCGAAAATCCTCTGGTTTTGGGAACACCGTCCGCAGGTGCCGGACCGAATTCGCTTCAAACCAATGTTGCCGCCAATTTGCTCAATCTCTTGCTCGACCCCCGGTTAACACTGCTCGACTTTCAAAACCGGCATCGTGTGGAAACGGCTGCCAGGAGGATCGATGTTTTAGACTATATTGAATCGATCCGTAAAGGGGCATCCGATCTGGTGCTGCTGAATAACGTCAATCCAATATTTTCCCTACCGCCAACTTCAGGAATTAAAGAGGCGCTGGATAAAAAATCCATGTTTGTAGTCTGCTTTTCCAATTTTTGGGATGAAACGGCCCGACTCTCGGACATGGTTCTTCCCGTGAGGCATCCTTTGGAAACCTGGGATGAATATGGCGGCCATCAGGGAATGGTGTCGACACTCCAGCCTGCCGCAGGTCTCATGAATGACGCGTCAACCCTGGGCGATCTAATGCTTCGGACCGCATATGGTAAGACGCCGCCGGCTTCAAGTTATAAAGTACACTTACTCGCCCGTATGTTTGACAAAGGAAAAGTCAGTGGTAAAACCGGCTGGCTGAAGACCCTCCAAAACGGAGGCGGCTTCGGCAAAGCAGCACCGACTGATAAAAAATTCAAGCCTTCAACCAATACAGACATTGCAAAGACACTTTCCGTTACAGAATCGAAATCCGATGGCATCCGCTTAATAGCCGCACCGTCCATCCGTTATTTCGACGGTAGAGGGGCCAACAAGGTCTGGCTATCCGAGATTCCCGACCCCCTGACCAGGGTGTCATGGCAAACCCCGGTTCTGATCCACCCGGACACATTGAAGAAAAAGGGATGGAAGCAGGAAAACCTGCTCCGGATCGAATCTAAAACCGGTGCGCTGGAAGCCCCGATTTACAAGACTGAAAGCGTAAAACCCGGTATCCTGGTGATGAGCATCGGTCAGGGCCATGAAGCCTACGGAAGATACGCCAAAGGATGGGGCCAAAACCCGTTGGCGGTGTTGCCGCCTGCAACAGACCCTGCCTCGGGGGGGCCTGTGATGAGTTTCCACCCGGTGAGCGTAACCGTATCAGGAAAGAAAAAAAACCTGGCAATCACATCCGGAAGCCGGATACAGCATGGACGAAAAATTGCGCTGACGGTTTCTCTTGGAGAACTGATTTCCGGCGGCAAAGGGAAAAAGCAAGGCCTGGATATGAATGCGTTTCCCCTGGCGCTGCCGCTACCGGAAGGATACCATCCCAAAAGGGACATCTATCCGCCCCACGACCATGATACCTATCGATGGTCCATGGTGGTGGATCTTGATCGATGTGTCGGATGCAACGCCTGCGCCGCCGCCTGTTATGCGGAAAACAACATCGGCATTGTCGGTGAAAAGCGTATCATCGAAGGGCGCGAAATGGCATGGCTGAGTGTAGAGCGTTACCATAACCCCGACCGCATGGAAGAAATCGTATTCCTGCCCATGCTTTGCCAGCATTGCGATAATGCACCCTGTGAGTCGGTCTGTCCGGTATACGCCCCCCACCACTCCAAAGAAGGAATAAACAACCAAATCTACAACCGATGCATCGGCACCCGGTTTTGCGCACAGAATTGTCCCTACAAGGTGAGACGATTCAACTGGTTTGAGTGGGAATGGCCGTCACCGTCGCATATGCAGCTGAACCCGGATGTCACGGTGCGGGCCAAAGGGGTCATGGAGAAATGCTCATTCTGTATCCAGCGGATTAAATCCGCGCACACCGATGCAAAAAATGAAAAACGGCTGATTCTGGACGGTGAGGTCCTTCCGGCTTGTGTGCAGACCTGTCCGACCGAAGCACTGATCTTCGGAAATCTGATGGATAAACAGAGCCGGGTTAGAAAACTCGTGGCAGACCCCCGAGCTTACCAGGTCATGGGGTATCTGAACACCAAACCGGCGGTGATATATCTGAAAAAGGTAGTTCAGGAGATTTAAATACTGCTAATAGCTGAGGACTCTATTTCGTAATGATGGTAACGTATTTTTATCAGGACATTCGGTATTACCTGAAGTTGAAAAGTTAAAAATTTGAAGTGAGCTAAAATTAATGAATACTGTCTGATTCATAAAAGCTGGAGAGAAACGACACCTCAACTTTAGGCACTTTACACTTTAGTTCACTTTGATTTTTTCTATAAAATCTTAAAATCAATTTTAATACCTAATCGTATATGAATGAGTGTACTAAGGAATATGGATACCGACGTCACATACAACGAAATAGACCAAACCGTTCTTAAGACCCTGGAGTCGCCTTCTCGGTCTTACTGGCTGGTTATTGTCCTATTGTTTCTCGGTGTATTGGTGGGAGCTGCCTGCTGGCTGTATCAGATATTTATCGGTATCGGTGTGGGCGGGCAGAACAACCCGGTGGCATGGGGCACCTATCTCATCAACTTTGTTTTCTGGGTGGGTATAGCGCATTCCGGAACCCTTATTTCCGCAATTTTATACCTGTTCAGGGCCGGCTGGCGAAACCCCATCGCCCGGGCTGCCGAGACCATGACAGTGTTTGCTGTCTGTATAGCGGGACTTTTTCCGTTCATCCATTTAGGGCGGGTGTGGATGGTCTATTACATGCTGCCGTATCCCAACCAGCGGAATCTCTGGCCCAACTTCCAATCCCCCCTCATGTTCGACGTGGTGGCCATCAGTACCTATCTCATGGTGAGCTCTCTGTTCTGGTACACGGGAATGCTGCCGGATCTGGCCACCGTTCGAGACCGGGCGACCGGATTTCGTAAAAAAATATTTTCTATTATTTCAATAGGCTGGACCGGTGATTTTGAGCAATGGCGGCATTACACGAGAGGATTTCTGTTTTTCGCCGCATTGGCAACACCTCTGGTCATATCGGTTCATAGCGTGGTGTCATGGGATTTTGCCCTCGCCATCGTTCCCGGCTGGCATACCACCATTTTTGCCCCCTATTTTGTGGCAGGGGCCATCCATTCGGGATTGGCAATGGTCATAACCCTCATGATCCCGCTTCGGAAAATATTCAATTACCAGCGGTTCATCACCATGGATGTTTTGGAAAATGTGGCCAAAACCATCATTTTTACCGGTTTGATCGTCGGCTTTGCCTATGCGACGGAATATTTCATCGCCTGGTACAGTCACAATATTGTGGAACAGGAATCATTCCGATGGCGGGCCATGGGAGAATACCAGTTCGGATTCATTCTGATGGTCACCTGCAACTCAATGATACCGTTACTTTTTTTTGTCAAACGGATCAGACGAACCATTGCCTGGCTGTTCGGCATATCGATTTTGGTAAATATCGGTATGTGGTTTGAGCGGTTTGTCATTATTATCGGCGGGGTGGCCCACGGGTTCATGCCCCACTCCTGGGGCCTTTACAAACCCACCGGCATTGAATTCGGCATCATGCTGGGCAGTTTCTGTTTGTTCTTTTTCCTATTCGTTTTATTTGTGAAGCATCTTCCATCGGTTTCCATGACGGAGCTAAAAGAGATGGTTTCTGCAGGGTCGGACAATGAACATTAATATGAACACTGAAAAATATATCATGGGATTCTTTCGAGATGAAGATCAGGCCGCACAGGCGGTCACGGATCTTAAGGAATCACCATACACTTTAAAGCGGGTTCACGGCCCTTTCCCGTCTCACAAGATATCCCGAGCGTTGGGGCAGAAAAAGAGCAAGATCGGTTACTTTACGTTGGCAGGCGGCATCTTCGGCTTTTTTGCCGGGTTTGTCCTCGCCGTATACGCGTCAATACAATGGAATTTAATGGTGAGCGGAAAACCGGTGATTTCCTATGTACCGTTTTTTATAGTCGGATTTGAATTCACAATTCTGTTTGCGGTTTTCGGCAATATCATCGGCATGCTCCTATTGTCTCGGTTGACCAACACTAAAATACCGGTTCAATACGATGACCGCTGCTCGGGGGAATATTTCGGACTCCTGGCGACCTGCAGCAGGGGTGAACTGGATACGCTCGCAGACTTTTTCAAGTCAAAGGGCGGAGAAACCAGAATATTTGAATGACATGGCGCAAAATGAACACAACACATTGATTCCGCTAAAAAAATCGGTGATTACCGTTTTTTCTGGGTTTATTGTCATCGGGTTTGGCACGTTTGTTTACAATTTGCTCGGCCAGCATCCCGAACGGGCGTGGCAGGCCTATATGCTCAATTTTCTCCTTTGGTCCGCAGTTGCCCAGGGAGGGTTTCTTTTCTCGGCGGTCATGCACACGGTGAAGGCTCGCTGGAGCGGTCCGTTATCGGGTCTTTCCGAATCCTTTGCCGCCTTTTTTCCCATCTCCTTTGTGCTGTTCCTGATCCTTTTCATCGGTAAAAATCATCTGTTTCCCTGGATTCATGAAGATCTCCATGGAAAGGAAATCTGGCTGAATATACCGTTTTTGTTCTCCCGGGATGCCATCGGGTTGCTGCTGCTCTACGGGTTTGGAGCCGTCTACCTCTATTATGCACTGGGATGGAAATTACAAAGGAATTCATCCGGGAGGCCCATCCGTAACTCGTTGATAAAATTGTGGAACACTGAAAAGTGGGACGAAGGCAATTACCGGAAGCGGATGACCGTTTTCAGTATTCTTTACATCTTCTTATTTGCGGTTATCCTGTCGCTCATCGGCTATGATCTGGTGATGAGCCTGGATCCCCATTGGTATTCCACCCTTTTTGGGGCGTATTCGTTTGTCAAGGCATTCTACATCGGGCTGGGGGCTCTCATCATCCTGGCTTCCATCCATTACAGGAGGCTAGGTCCCGCTTCAGGGATCAAAACCGACCACCTTGTTGATTTGGGAAGACTTTTTTTTGCATTCTCCCTGGTTTGGGCCGACTTTTTTTACTGTCAATTCGTGGTCATCTGGTACGGGAATATTTCTGAAGAGACCGCCTATATTATTGAACGGACCATGGTGTCTCCGTGGAACTCGCTGGCATGGACGGTGTTTATCATCAGCTTTATTATTCCGTTCTTCATACTCCTGAACCGAAACATCAAAACAAAGCCGATTCCCATGATTCTGTTGAGCGGGATGATTATCATCGGCATCTGGCTGGAGCATTGGCTGCTTCTCGGACCGGTGTTTCACCATGATGCCGCTTCGATACCCATGGGTTTCACAGAAGTATTGATCACGTTGGGGTTCTTCGGGCTGATGGCGTTGGCCTTGTCGATCTTTCTGAACCTGTTTCCCGAACTGATACCGGTAGAGCAAAAGGACGCTGCCCGTTGAAGCGAAACAAATCGATAATCGTGCTGATAGGATGCTGTTTTCTGCTGGTGGCCCTGTTTCTTTACTTTTTCTATATTCCGCCGGCAACCGATATCGGCTCTGCACAGCCCATACCCTTCAGCCATCGAATACATGCAGGGGTTAAAGAAATACAGTGCGCCTATTGCCACCCTTATGTTGCCCGGTCCAACCATCCGGGATTGCCGCCGGTTGAAAAATGCCTGCATTGTCATAAATACATAATCATTAAACATCCTTGGATAGAAGAGGAACACCGGTACTATAACACCAAAACGCCCACACCATGGAAGAAAGTGAATCGCCTGGCCGAACATGTGCTGTTCAACCATCAGCGCCACATTAACAGTGAAATCAAATGCCGGGAGTGTCATGGAGCGGTGGAAACCATGGACCGGATCAAGGGCACACAATTTCAAATGGGGTTTTGTATTAACTGCCACCAGCAGAAAAAGGCCAATCTCGGCTGCTGGCTGGCATGCCACAGTTAGTGCTTTAATAATTATTTTTGTGCTTTTTCTGGTAGAATATTTTTTAATGCAATAATAAACTGCTCAAAGAAGTGCCTAAAATTAAAAGTGCCTAAAATGTCTAAAGTTGTGGAATTCTATCCTTTTTATAAAAAAAGATAGAGCAAAGCGAATACCTTAACTTTAGGCACTTCAAACTTTAGTTCACTTGTACCTTTTCCGGCTTGTCCGGGTTAGGTTGGATAAAGAATGAATAGACTGAAAGATGCCCTGTGTTAAACGCAAGGAGTAAACAGATTGTCGACGCAAATACCGGAAACTGAGTCTCAAGGTTATGGGACGGCCAAGGGTTTCTGCATTACCGCTTCTTTCTGGATGGTAATCGCAACGCTCTACGGGCTTACGACTGCCATCGAATTCATTGCACCTGATCTATTGGGCAATATCAGCTGGCTTCAGTTCGGAAGAATCCGCCCGATACATACCAACCTGGTTATTTTCGGTTTCGTCACCCCGGGACTGTTGGCTGTCGGCCACTATATCGTGCCGAAACTCTTGAGAACGAGACTCTACAGTGAAAAACTCGGGATCTTTCTCGTGCTGTTGTGGAATATCATGCTGGCGGCCATCGTCGTCACCCTGGCAACGGGTCATACCCAGGGCAGAGAATATGCCGAGGCCATCTGGCCCATCGATATACTGGTGGCTGTAATATTCGTACTCATGTTTTACAACATGGCAATGACCATCAAACATAGAAACGAACCGATTCTCTACGTATCGGTATGGTATATTACCTCGGCTGTCATCTTGACGGCTTTTGTGTACTGTATCGGAAATGTGATCTGGGTCCCCCACGCCGGTGCGCTCACCGGTATCCCCGATGCCATCATCTTATGGTTTTACGGTCACAATGTTCTCGGCCTGCTTCTGACGCCTCTTGCAGTCGGTATAGCATATTACGTGATTCCCAGTGTCTGTCGAACCCCCCTATACAGCCACACCTTGTCACTGGTGGGCTTCTGGTCGCTGTTGATCCTGTATTCACACATCGGCACCCACCATATCATTCAGGCGCCGGTCCCCACCTGGCTGAAGGTCATCTCCATAGTGGGCAGCATCGGTATGATCATTCCGGTTCTGGTGGTGTTGATCAACCTATGGTTCACGGCAAAAGGAAAGCTTGCGGAAATTCACGCAAATATCGGCGCCAAATTCGTATTTACCGGCACCATCATATATCTTTTCACCTGCATACAGGGCCCCATGCAGTCGCTGCCTCAGGTTCAGCGCCTGACGCACTTCAGCAACTGGGTGGTTGCCCATGCACACATGGGGGTTCTGGGTTTTTCGGGCATGATCGCAATCGGCGGCATTTATTTTATTCTGCCCAGATTGACGGGAAAACCGATTTTCAGCAGGGCCCTGGCAGACTTTCAATACTGGATGATTCTGATCGGGCTGTCCGGTTTTATGGTGACCCTGACAATGGCCGGATTGGTTCAGGGCAACAGCTGGTTAAACGGGGAGACCGTCTACCGAATACTTCCCCAGATGCATATGTATAATATCGTGCGGGGATCCATGGGATTTTTGATCGTAGTCGGGGCGGTAATCGGTCTCTATAATATTATCCGATCCCTGTTCTTCAATCCTGGAGAGAGTTTATGAATTTGAAAATGACACCCATCGCGGTTGTCTGCGGCGGAATCTTGATTCTGGCTGCCGTTGTATTTGCGGTGGTTTACTGGCCTTGGGCCACACGAATTGAAACCCCCTCTGAAATCTTCCGGAATCGGGCGCCTGAAGAGGTTAAAGGGAGAAAAATATATATCGCCAACGGATGCAGTTATTGTCACACCCAGTCCATTCGCAGCGTAGACTGGGGTCTCGGGGCGGAACGGATCGCCCAGGCAGGAGATTATGTGGCGGACCGACCCATTCTAATCGGCTCGGAACGAACGGGGCCGGATCTCTCCCAGGAAGGCGGAGAGCATCCGGATGATTGGCATATCGCACACTTTGTGAATCCGCGTAATACAAGACCCAATTCCATCATGCCGCCGTTTGAATACCTTCAAACGGCGAATATTAAGACGCTGATCCGTTATGTTCAAAGTCTTGGATTTAAACAGGCCGATAAACGGATGGAACGTCAGACACATTGGAAGAAGGAAGCCGTCAAAGCCTATGAAGCCGGCCCGGATGAGAATGTTCGATGGATTCATTCCCAAGTGCCGGAAGGTTGGCGAAAGGTCCCGAACCCGTATCCGACAACGGAGGCAGGGCTCGCCCGGGGCCAGAAAATATATCAGGATTTTTGCATCGGATGCCACGGTTCGGTGGGGGACGGCATGGGAGCCGGCCAGCCGTATATCTATCCACCTCCCCTAAATTTCACCATTCTCAAAAATCGGGGAATATCCGGCGGTATACTCTATTATCAAATCATGAACGGCATTACCGGAACGGCCATGCCGTATTTCAAGAAAGAGTTGGAATCGGAAAAAATCTGGGATGTGGGTAACTATACAGCGGTCTACTTCATCGGTGAGACCGACGCAAATACCGAACCCAAAGGCATCGATGCATCGTATGAACCGGAAGGGTAGTTCAGAGTTCTGAGTTCTGAGTTC
>DUZK01000093.1 GCA_013349495.1 Deltaproteobacteria bacterium | reverse complement strand
TTTATCCTTTTTGATATCCTCGGCAAGCTCCTTCATGATGCTCAGGACATTCTTACCTCTTTCCTTCGCGATCTTGTGGGCATCATTAACGATTTTTACCGCCTGTTGCTGCAATTGGGAGACGGGAGGAATCGGAATATTCATTTTCTGATGCTGCCATATCAGATATTTCATGGCCATCTTCTCCTGCTGCTGCCTGAAAAAACCCATATCCCCCTCCGTTTATCTATTAACCATTATATAATGAGATACCTTCTTTTGAGTCTTTAACTCCGGCGCGAATCATGGAGTGATGAAGTATAGGAGTAATGGAGAAAATACCCAAAAATCCAACACCCCAGAAACTTATAATTTCTTTACTCTCAACATATTCGTGGTCCCCTCCACCCAGGCAGGATGACCGGAAGTTATTACCACCGTATCGTTCTTTTGAACCAGACCGGTTTCCAGTGCAGAGAGAGCAGCATTTTCTATCCTTTCATCGGTGTCTTTTGCCTCGTTTACCAGGCTGGGCATACAACCCCAATACAGACATAGCCGGCGAATTGTGGTTTCATCCGGAGACAAAGCGATGAGTTTGGGTCTCGGTTTGTAACGGGATATCTGCATGGCGGTATGACCCGAACGCGTGGTTGCCACAATGGCAGCAGCCTCGAGATGATCGGCCAGTACACAGGAGGCATGGGCAACAGATTCGGAAACCTCTTTTTGCGGTACAAGCCTCAAATACTTTTCGTGGGGATACCTCTTCTCAGCACTTTCAGCAATCCGCACCATATATTGAACCGCTTCCACAGGATAACTCCCCATTGCGGTTTCCTCTGAAAGCATCACGGCATCTGCGCCGTCCATCACACCGTTTGCCACATCCGTTGCCTCGGCCCGGGTGGGTCTAGGGGCATTAACCATGGATCGAAGCATTTGGGTGGCGATAATCACCGGTTTCCCGGAAGCATTGGCTTTATTCACCAGCATGGTTTGAATACCCGGAACGTCTTCCAGGGGAATTTCAACACCCAAATCCCCACGGGCGACCATAATACCGTCGGATACGGTAATGATATCATCAATGTTGTCCAATGCTTCGTGCTTTTCTATTTTGGCAATCACCGGTATGGTCTTTTTTTCCTTTTCGATAAGATGTTTGACTTTCAGTATGTCTTCCGCTGTTCTCACAAAAGACAACGCAATATAGTCCACGTTATTGATCAGGCCGAATTGAAGATCTTTCCTGTCTTTTTCCGTCAACGCATCGGCGGTTATGGTCCCTGAGGGAAGGTTGATGCCTTTATGGGAAGTCAAGACACCACCGGTGATAACCTTGCAGTGGATTTCTGTCGGCGATGTGTGATCTACGGTAAGCTCCAATAATCCGTCGGCTAAAAGGATAATGTCTCCGGTTTTAACTTCCAGGGGAAGATTTTTGTAGGAAACGGACACTCGATCCTCCGAGCCCTCACCATCCAGATTCGTGAGGATAAAAGATTGACCGGGTTCGAGCCGGATACCCGATTCCGCTACCTTTCCCACTCGAATTTTCGGGCCGCACAGATCTTGCAGGATGGCAACAGGTCGACCGATTTCACCGGATATGGATCGTATGGCGTTAATTTTCTCTTTGTGCTCCTCATGGGTGCCGTGGGAAAAATTGAGCCTGGCCACATTCATTCCGGTGGTGATCAGTCTGCGAATCATTTCCGGAGATTCGCTTGAAGGCCCGATGGTACATACGATTTTTGTCTTCGGCATGTATTCTATCTCTCTATATTAAAACTGTTTTCATGTCTTCACCACTGCCGCAAATCTTGAATAGCGCCGATTCGAGAATAAGTTTGGCATTCTGGCCGGTGGATTTCAGTTTAACATCCGCATCGTGAAGATGATGGAACGCTTCGACGATTTCCTGCTCGGTGTATGATTCAGCATGCTGGAGGGTTTTATAAACCGGAAAGGGGCTTCCAGACGATCTTGCCAGTAGAAGATCGGTTGAGGCCTTCTTTTTTTGCTTTTTGGGCTGTTTTTCATCGCTCCCAGAATCTTTGTTGAGCATGTCTTCCCATTCGTTAAGTCGCTCCAGAAGCTTCTGATCATAAGCCTTGATATGGGGAAACACATTATTTCTGAATTGGGGAAACTGCATACCCGGAATCCATGAATCGGCAAAGTCGCTTTCCAGAAAACCCCTTGCAACCAACAGCCTTCGCATTTGATTGGTAATGGCGGAAAGAACCTGCAGCGGGTGATAATTGTCGGATAGCAGGGAGTCGAGAAAGAAAAGAGAATTTTGAAGATTCCGCTCGCCCAAAGCGCTGGTGAGTTCGTATATTGGATCCTGCTTGGTGCGCTTTAATACGGCTTCGACATCTTCAATGGTAATTTTCTTCCGTTCCCCGATGTAGTCCACCAGTTTTTCCATATTGTTGCAAAATGTTCGTATGTCAAATCCGGTCATCTCCGCTGCGGCAAAAAAAGCGTCTTTTTCAATGGTCTTTCCGCTTCTTGAAAGGATCCCCCCTGTTTCCTCCCTCAAAACCGCTTCCTGGGCAATCCGATCATCCCTGCGATCCCCTTTTGGCACCGAACAATCGATAACCAATCCGGATTTCTGAATGGTCTTGAACAATTTGCGCCGTTTATCAACAAAATCGGTGGTTATGATAAGATGGTTTCCTTTTGGAAAGCCCTTGTGGACGGCTTCATCAAGGATATCGGACTGATCCCCGCCGGACGGAATGGCAAGTTCATGATCCTTGCAGTACTGATTAATCTCGTCCAGCCATTTGCCGTCATCCAAAACATCCGCCGCAACAATCCGTGCTTTTTCCGCGCTTCCGAATTCATCGTATGAGAGATTAAGCCGGCTCAGTGCATTCACATAAAAATTTGCCGCACCCTTCAGATCGTCATCATAGAAATCCTCTTTGGCTTTCTCGAACAATTTGGCATAATCCTGCTTTGAGTAAAAAATCCTCGTCTCAAGAAAAGCAATGACTTTCGTACCGGAAAGTAGAGAGAAAGTATTCATTCGTTCGATGACCCTTTGAATGTTGTCATCGGTTCCATCCATGGGATCGTAATTAAAGCCGCGTTCAGACAAAGGCAGTAACGCATCCAGCAGGGCATTGAAGGCTGTCTTAAAAAGAGACTCCTCACCGAAAATGAGATAAACGGGGAAGAAATCTTTTCCTTGCGGTTTTTTAAGGTATTCTTCTAATGCTTTGTAGTTAGTCTCTGGCATCGGACAAGAACGAAAATTGAATATGGACTGTTGAATGTCTTTTGTGCATTACTCCAATATTCCGGTACTCCGGCATTCCAAGTTTTATTCCGGCAACTTCTTAAAGACAAGATGATAGACGAAAATGATCATGCCGATGGATACGGCGCTGTCTGCAACATTAAAGGCAGGCCAGTGAAGATCGCCAATATGGAAATCCAGAAAATCCACCACCTTCCCCATCCGGATCCTGTCAATCAGGTTTCCCAACGCTCCGCCAATGACAAGCGCAAACCCGGTCGAGAGCAGAACAAACGATTTGGGTGTTTTATTATAAAAATATAAAACCAAACCGATGGCCAGTGAGGATGCAAAGAGGAACACAAAGCGCTGTATGGAAGAGCTGTTAGCCGCTAAAAATCCGAATGCTCCCCCCGGATTATGAATGTGAGTCAGGTTAAAAAATCCCGGGATGATTTTGATGGAGTGAAACAAGGGTAATGAATCCAGAACAATTAGCTTTGTGATCTGATCGAGAACCACAATCAGCCCGGCGATAAATATGAGACGCAGGTATTTGTCTTTTTCGAAACTTAATATTTGAAATTTGAAACTTGCGTTCATCATTGATTGTTTGCCCAATTATCATTAAATATTTCGTGAATGTGAGTGACACTCCGCATTAATCGAGCATCGAGTATTATCCGTCAATCTTTATCTCTTCAAGCGCTTTTAAACAGCGGTTGCATACGGTCGGCTGTTCGGTGTTCGATCCCACTGTCCGATCATAAACCCAGCAGCGCTCACATTTTTCACCGTCAGCTTTTTTTACTTGAATAGAGAGTCCCTCCAAGGTTTCACTTTGATAAGCACCGGTGGATGCCCCGCCTTTCTTCAGCACAGCACCGGATACAATCAACAGGGATCGAAAGTCCTTTTCGTACGGATAAATGTCATCATACAGCGAATCCGGAACAAATATGGTCACATCTGCATCCAGTGAATGGCCGATCTGTTTCCGTGCTCTGGCGCCTTCAAGGGCCTTTAACGCCTCGTCACGAACCCCGACAATTCTTTTCCATTTCTTGGCAAGTTCCGGATCCTTGTAAGACTCCTTGACTTCAGGAAGCAGCAATAGGTGAATGCTTGCGGCTTTATCATTGATCTGCGGCATGTACTGCCATATCTCTTCGGCGGTAAAAGGCAGGATCGGCGCCATCAATTTTACAATGGCATCGAGCACGATATGAATCGCGGTCTGTGCACTTCTTCTGTCGGTCGATTCCGTGGGTGAAGTATATAGCCGATCTTTCAGGATATCCAGGTAGAAGGCGGAAAGATCCAGTGTACAAAAGTTGTGCAGCGAGTGATAAATCATATGATGTTCGTATAAATCGTAGGCTTTCAGGTTCTTTTCAATCAACTCCTGGAGGGTGTGCAGGATATACCGATCGAGTTCGAGCATCGACTCGTAGGGCACGGCATCGGTTTCCGGGCTAAAATCCGACAAATTACCCAGCATGAATCGACAGGTGTTCCGAATCCGGCGGTAGGCATCACTCAGCTGCTTAAGGATATTGTCTGAAATCCGGATATCATCACGGTAATCCGACGCACAAACCCAGAGTCTGAGTATTTCGGCCCCGTATTTATCAATGACCTCTTTAGGGGCAATGACGTTTCCGACGGATTTGGACATCTTCTTGCCTTCTTCATCCACCACAAAACCATGAGTCAGAACCGCATCATACGGCGCCTGGTTCCTGGTACCTACGGCCGTAAGCAGTGAACTGTGAAACCAGCCTCTGTGCTGGTCACTCCCTTCGAGGTAGAGATCGGCCGGCCATTTCAGATAATCCCTCGATTCGAGTACGGCCGCATGGCTCACCCCCGAGTCGAACCAGACATCGAGGATATCGGTTTCTTTTCTGAATTTCTTGCTTCCGCACTCCGGGCAAACCATATCTTCCGGAAGCAAGTCTTTTGCCTCTTTCTCATACCAGATGTCGGCACCGTGTTCCTCAAACAAATCGCAAACATGATCGATGGTCTGCTGGTTGAACACCAGGGCCTGGCATTCATCGCAGTAAAAAGCGATAATCGGTACCCCCCAGGATCGCTGCCTGGAAACACACCAGTCCGGTCTGTTCTCGATCATGCCGTAAATCCGCTCTCTTCCCCAGTGCGGAACCCATTGAACGCGATCGATTTCCTCTAGGGCCTTTTTCCTCAGCCCTGTTTTCTCCATGGAAATAAACCATTGGGGAGTGGCGCGGAAAATCACCGGCTCCTTGCACCGCCAACAATGGGGATAGGAGTGATTCATGGACTCGGATGCCAATAAGGCACCGTTCTCATCTAATTTGGCGTTAATGTTGTCATTGGCATCAAAGACAAACTGGCCGTGGAAATAGTCCACATCCTCTGTGAAGCGTCCGCTGTCGTCCACCGGTGAATAGACGTCCAGCCCATACTGAAGGGCCACATCGTAGTCTTCTCGACCGTGTCCGGGAGCCGTATGAACACAACCGGTACCGGCTTCCAATGTCACGTGATTGCCGAGGATGATGATGGAATCTCTCTCGTAGAACGGATGACGGCATCGTTTGTTCTCGATGCTTTTGGCATCAATGTCGGCAATGATCTTGTGATTCTCGATTCCGAATTTACTCATGCAGTGAGCAACCAACTCCCGGGCAAGAATATAGACCTCTCCGTTATCCGCCTCTGCCGCCACGTATTCGAAATTCGGATGAAGCGTCACCGCAAGATTTGCAGGGATGGTCCAAGGCGTTGTGGTCCAGATAACTGCAAAAACATTTTTGCCGGCAAGTTCGGGGTATTCATTGCCTAAATCGTCGATGAATGGAAACTTGACAAAAATGGACGGTGTCGATGCATCGTGGTATTCAATTTCAGCCTCTGCAAGGGCGGTTTGACACGTGTTGCACCAATAAATCGGTTTTTTGCTTCGGAATAGACTTCCATCCAACGCAAACTTCCCGCATTCTCTGGCAATGATCGCCTCATATCGGTAATTCATGGTCAGGTAGGGATTTTCCCACTCGCCCATGACACCCAGCCGTTTGAATTCATCGCGCTGAATATCGATGTATTTCTCTGCATAGGATCGGCATAGTTTTCGGATATCCAACTGGCTCATGCTGTTCTTTTTAGGACCGATCTCCTTGTCCACATTGTGTTCAATGGGGAGGCCGTGACAATCCCATCCAGGAACATAGATTGAATCAAAACCGGCCATCTGTCTGGATCGAACAATAACATCCTTTAAGATCTTGTTTAATGCAGTGCCGATATGAATATTACCGTTGGCATACGGAGGACCATCGTGAAGAACAAATCGTTTAAGACCCTTAGAGGCTTCTCGTATCCGATTGTGCAGCTGCAGCTCTTCCCATTGCTTGAGTTGTTCGGGCTCTTTTTGAGCCAAATTCGCCTTCATGGGAAATTTTGTCCTCGGCAGGTTCAGGGTGTTCTTGTAGTCCATTTACATCCTCCAGAACTGAATATTATCTTAAAAATCGAAATCTTAGCCTCAAAACCAAAACCTGTCAAGCAAATACAAGCCGCCAAAATCCCCAGCTTTTTCATAAAACTAATAATAAATTAGCCGCCCGCTCACATAGTTCGCTCGACCCACACGGACCCACACGGATATTTTCCTGAAAGGCATGCATCTTTTTGCATAGGCACCGTCGCCCAGGCAAAATTGTCAGCGCACGTCTGCGCGGGTCTGCAGCTAAATAAAAATGGGGTTCACAGTTTTAATCTGGAAACAGGCAATCACACAAAATCAAGTCGGTTTTATCGTCTTGAAATTATTTATAATTCCTGGTAGATATTTTTTATGATGCAAATTCTGAATAACAAGAAATATCTCTCACTGATGGTGTCGGGCATTATACTGGTTCTTGCTGCCGGGATCTTCTTATTATTTGATAACCAAGAAGAGGAAATTACCCCGGTCATTCCATCAGGATCGCCCGGCGGGTTCACTTTTTTAGAGTTGGGTGCGACCACCCGGTTTACGCAGGAAATTCGCGAAAGCCTTGAAGCACAACTCGGATCCGATGTTCTGGAAACAAACACCATAATCGATCTATCCGTGAACTATAACGGATTCCTAAAGGAATTCTTCCCGGATATCCACCGATTAAACATTGAACTGAATGATTCGTCAGGCGCAAGAATCGAACACAACACCATCAAGTTAACCTACCGGTATGCACAGCGGAAGAATACGCCGTTTTATTATGTGGAGTTGGTTTTCTCAAATTACGCCAAACGGCCCCTATATATTAAGATAAAATCAAAGAAGGAAGGGGCGGAAATAATCGATATATTTAATGGAAAATACGGAGAGGCAAAGAAAATCGACTGGGCCGGCGAAAAAGGGTCTGCTCTTTACTGGAAAGAAAATAACGACATATTGCTGGTTTCAAAATTGAAAGATCGTTTTGGTTTCTCTGAATACCATATCACCATGTATTTTGTTGAAAACATCAATCAACTGATTTCACTGGAACATAAAATAAAAACAGAACTGGAAGAGTCCAAAAAGAAAGCCGGAAAAACTGCTTTTTGAGAAATGGGGCGGAAGGAAAAAAGATTTTCCTCCTGCCCCAAAGAATCATGCCTTTTTTTCACCCATCGTGCCGGGAGCCCTCACCATTAAAACCGGGATGCCGGAACCACGGAGGATTCGGTCGGCAATACTTCCCCTCACCCATCGGCTCACACCGGAACGCCCATGTGTTGCAATAAGAATCATATCGATATGATTGGCTTCGGCGTAATCGATAAGGCTTTCCGCCACTGTTCCAACAATAACCTCTGTTTGGAATTCTACTCCATCATGCTTTAGTCGACCTACCACCTGGTCGAGATAATTTTTTGCAGAAGCTTTTTTTTCTTCTTCAATTCTCTTGGTGTTTTCTTCAATTACTGTAAAATCCACTTCTCCGGTGGCATATGCCCCGCGCGAGATCATCGGTTCAGGTTTCACAGCCCTTACAAATATGATTGTATTCACCTGGCAGCTTGCAATAAATCCTTCCACATGAGGGAGAACGCATTCTGCCAGCTCCGAACCATCCAATGGAACCATAATCTTTTTATACATATCCCCTCCTCTATTTTTTAATCGTGTCTATGAGATGATGCCGATTAAAATTCCATTGCAACCATCTTTTTTCTTATCCCGGTGGTTTCCGCTCCCGACAGATCAGTGAAACATCAGTCAGGAGCATCACGCACATACTTTAAGAACTTTCTCCATGCGGATTCTCCCCGGGCCTTGGTAAAACATCGAATATCAAAGCAAATTCAACAGGAATGGTTATCAATTGCGGCCAGCAGAACTTGAATGATCTATCGCGATATGAAATCCAGGTTGGACACGAATTAGAGAATCAATGATCGCATTATAGAAAAAAAAGTTCGAAATGTCAAAAATATTTGTCGAACGTGGACCCGCCTGCCTCTTCTATGATAGGGCATCGGGCTGCACTAACGCATCGGCAACCATAGAGGATAGAAATCGCACACGAACATCCATTTTGTAATGGTCATTGAGGTTGCTGAGCTGGGTATGGCAATTTTCACAGGCTGTGGACAGAATTTTAGCCCCCGTGTCATTTACCTGCTCTGCTTTTACCTTAGCCGATTTCATCCTGAAATCCAGGGTTTCATCCCCCAGTGCCACAAGTCCTCCCCCGCCGCCGCAGCACCAGTTGTATTTTGGATCCGGAGACATTTCACGATAGTCATCGGCAAGGCTGTTCAGAATATAGCGAGCTTCATATATTACGCCGGCATTTCTGGCGATCTGGCAGGGATCGTGATAGGTGACGGGGTCTTTGAAAGCAAACCTATCGAGCTGAATCCTTCCCTCTTTGATGTATCTGGCATGAACTTCCGTGACCGATGATACCGCAAACGGTTGTTTACCGGACAGTTGTTTCATCACCCGATACGCGGTGCCGCATTCACAGATGCATACTTCTTTGACTTTCAGGCGTCTGGCCTCGTTGACGATACGGTCCAGAATCAGTTTTGTCTTTGTGGGATCCCCCACGAATGCACCGAAGTTTACAGCCTCGAAAAAGGAGAGTGTCCAATTTTCTTTTGCTGCATTGAAGACAGCCGCAGCCGGAATAATGGAATGCGCTCCAGCCAAAGCGACATAGAGCAGGCTTGCCCCTTCCACATCCACGGGGATGGTGGTCTCCCCGGCCTCTGTTTTCCATTTTTTGACCACCTCTTCTTCGAGCCTTTTTACACCCTGCATGAAGGATGTTTTTAGAAGATCGATCGACCTTCCCTTCTCTATGGAGGTGTCTGCCAGAAGCGTCAGGATTTCCGGCTCTGAATTTGCCCCGACAAGAAGCAGCTTGGCTATAGACATGAGCATCTGGGTGTCGATTCCATGAGGGCAGTATACCATGCACCGGCGACACCCCGTACAGGAATAGGCAGCTTCATAAAGTTCCTCTAAGGCGACATCGCCGAGCTCTTTAGATTCACCCATCCATGGCCATATGCGGCCCTGCTTCTTGAAATACCTTTTATACAATCGCCGGACGATTTCGGCCCGGTAGGCTGCTATATATTTCACCTGGGGCATGGACTCGTGAACATGGCAGGCATGGGTACACATGCCGCACCGGGAACACGTTTCCAGATAGAACTTCATGGCCTGGTTGAGTTTGCTATTAAAGAGCCTAAGCAGTTCTTCTCGGGTGTTCTGATCCATTATATTTAACCTCTATATTTAACCTCTTCTTAATTTATTCATGGCCAATGAAAAAAATGAATGCATGATTTTTGAAAACGGAAAGAACATCAGAAACAGATTGGCAAAGAAAACATGCAGTATCAGCATAAATGAATGCCCGGATTCGGTTGCGGCATCCGGCAGATCCGGTTTCAGATAGAGCAAGCTTGAAAGATATTGCCGGTAATCCTCCACTGCAAATCCCCCGTATCCATACCAGGTTCTGGCCCAATCCATTTCGCTGCCGAAAACAACCGTTAGAAACAGCAATAAAATCAGATAAAAATCCTCCGGAACGGACAGTTCCCGGACTGGAGATCGAAACCGACGGAAAAGAAAGAATAGGAGAGCAATGGAGAGAATCAGGCCCACATATCCGCCGCCCAAAAATACTTCATGTTCGATGATTTGCAGAATCCTGTAATCGTCGATCAGCTCGAAATGACCGATAATAAGAAGGAAAAAGCAGATGTGAAAAAGCATGAGAAATACCCAATGTACAGGATAATGTCGCCGGACCGTGGGGAAAAGAAACGTATCGTTCAGGGTCCAAAGCCATTTGGGCTTTTGTTCAGGATATATCTGAAGGGTCGTGGAGTGCTTCGGTGCCCGCCAGACTTTCATAATTCTCATGGCCGTGCCCAAAATGAATATACCGAAAGCAGCATATACCATGGGCACCAAAATGATATAGATGATCGTATCCAAAGTAACCTCCCTTGGATCAAGTCCCGGATGTCCTCATGCAGAGGGCATCCCATGTCTATTCAGGCAGTTCTTTTAATGAAGAATTTTATGACGTCGCCATCCTGTTCGGTTTTCAGGATTTCATTTCCGCTGGTTCTGGCCCAAGCCGGAAAATCGGTTAAAGAACCGGGATCCGTCGAATGCGCCTCCACCACTTGACCGATCTCGACCTCCTTAATGCCCTTGCTGATTTTAACCACCGGCATGGGACACGGCATTCCTCTAAGATCCATTACCTTGTCCGCTTTAATTTCTTCACTCATCACACACCTCCGTTAATTATTCATTCTGATCGTCTTATTGTTGTTTATATCCTCTTCAAATTCAAAGTCTATAAGTTCTTAACTGTTTGATTCGGTTGGAGTATTGGAGTGTTGGAGTATTGGATTTTATTTTTCCCAGTACTCCATTATTCCACTATTCCATTATTCCGATTCACCTTCAGTGAATCAAATGAATAGCTGAATCTTGCTGTTCTGTGCCTCCTCCAAAAAAGTGGCGACGCCGGCAAAACCCATGTGCTTGTATTCGATCATCTCTTCCCGTTTGAATCCCATGAGATCCATGGACATTTCGCAAATATAGATCCGAACACCAAGTTCTTCGGCCATCTCAAGCATCTGCTCCAGTGACGCGACGTTTTTCTTTTTCATCAAAGACTTCATCATGGCCGTTCCCATGCCGGCCATGTTCATCTTTGACAGCTTAACCGCACCGGTTCCTTTGGGAAGCATGGCACCGAACATTTTACCCATTAAATCTTTTCCGCCGGCGCTCTTATTGCGATCTCTCAGGACCGGCGTTCCCCAGAAGGTAAAAAACATCACCACATCCATCCCCATGGCAACGGCTCCGGTGGCAATGACAAAAGACGCCAGGACTTTATCCAGATCTCCGCTGAACACGATCATGGATAGTTTGTTGTCCGGCGTTTTGTTTTTCAACGCATCGATTTGTGCCTGGAATTCTTCGAATTTTTCTTGCATGGCTTCCATAAAATCCTCCTATAGTATATAATGATAACGTTATTTATTCTTTTATTTCAGCATATTGAATATATTTTTTGTTTAATTTGTACATATTATGAACTTTAAGATAAAAAATAGACCTAAATCATAAGCTCTTTTACGGAATCCATGGATGCTTTAAGAAAATCGAGATTTAACAGAAGGGTCTTTCTTTGTTCGGGCGCCATCTGCTTTAAAACCTGGTAATGTATATCTTCTGAAAACCCTTTAATCTCATTCAATTTCTTCTGTCCCCCGGGAGTTAAGCTCAGCAGGCTGACGCGGAAATCTTCCGGGTCCTTAATTCGCTGAATCAAGTCCTTTTTTACCAAACCTTCGACAATCTTGGATATGCGGCTCTTCACCACATTCATTTTTTGGGAAATGCTTCGGGATGTCAAGTACCGTTCATTGTCAAACAACATCAGGCACCGAAGCTCCGCATCTGGAAGTTCGAAACGCTCGCTCTGGTATTGCAGCCGCTCCTGACAGCACTGAAACAGCCTTGCAATAAGTTCCTGAAACTGCCGGAGTTGATTGGCAGAAACCTCATGAGTATCATTCGTCAATTCATTCATAGTGTGAACTATATTGTATTTATATAGAGCATGTCAATAGGTTTTTATAAAAATAGATGGGACAGCACATGGGAGAACGGATCTAAAAATTGACCGGGGAAGAAATCGTGATTATAGAATGTGACATTCACGATTTAAATAGAACGCAGATTTACGCAAATATCGTTACATTAAAAATTGGAAATCCGATCCCGGGCAAACCGGAAAAAACAAATTACAAATCCCAAATAACAAACAAAACCCAATGACCAAAAACACAAATTCAAAACAAAGATTTGGTATTGATCTGTAGGATTATTAAGTTTCGGTCATTGAAATTTTGAATTTATTTGGAATTTGGTGCTTGTGTATTGTTTTTTGCCAGGAAAAGCATAAAAATGTTTTCCAATGTGTTAATCTCTGTTCATTGGGTATCGTGATGAAACACGAACTTTCAGATGCCGATCTGAACACCTATGCAAGGCAGGTTGTTCTTGCAGATATCGGGTATGACGGTCAGCTGAAGCTGAGAAACGCAACGGCGTGCATTATCGGATTGGGGGGGTTGGGGTCTCAAATCGCACCTCGGCTGGTGGGCATGGGCATCGGGCAGCTTCGCATCGTTGACCGAGACATCGTCTCACGATCGGATCTGCATCGACAGAATCTATACGATGTGGATGCAATCGGAGCACCGAAAGTTGAAGTGGCTGTACATAAATTGAGTCGTCTCAATCCGGATGTGGAATTGGTACCCTACCCTGAAACCTTCAACGCGACGAATGCGGAAGCAATACTGAAAGGGGTGGATGTTGTTCTGGATGGTCTGGATAGACCTGAACCGAGATATATCGTGAACTGGATGTCCAATAAACTGAAAATTCCCTACGTGTTCGGGGCGGCCATCGAAGCATACGGAAACGTGTCCACCCTGGTGCCCGGCCAAACCTTCTGCATCGAATGTTTCATGCCTGGATTGACAGAAGACGATCTCCCCAAATGCGGTGTTGTCGGTGTTCATCCCTCCGTATTGGGTATCATCACCTCGGTGCAAGTTAGCGAGGCTGTGCGACTCATAACCGGTCAAGAACCGAAACTGTTGAACAAGTTGCTGTACGTCGATCTTCGAGAGATGGCTTTTGAAACATTGAATCTATCTGCTGACGAAAGCTGCAAAATGTGTGGAATTGACTCAGATCTATCCGTTCAGCCCATCGCCGACACGTTTATTGAAGAAACCTGCGCCAGAGACGGTCAGAGAAACTTTGTCATTTCTCCAAAAAAGAGGATCGACCTCAGTCTTGAAAATCTAAAAGAACTGCTGACGACTAAAAGCTATCCGGTAAAAATATCAGGCAAGTTGGGAATAACATTTGACCAATCACCCGATGTTACCATCTGCATCTTAAAAAGCGGTGTGATGATCGCTCAAATTCCGCCGCGGTTGGAAGCGCATTCGAAAGACGACATACTGAATATTTACAAATCGATTATCGTGGATGGTTTGGGACTGCCATCATCTATTTTACCTTAAGATTATCCTCTCGCCTCTTGCTCTTATCCTGATT
>DUZK01000092.1 GCA_013349495.1 Deltaproteobacteria bacterium | reverse complement strand
GGTTTGTGTCGGTCCGGAGGAGGGTTTAGGGGCGTATCTGGTTTTTCATGCAGCCGGAATCGATCCGGTCTGGAACCGGATATCCCCTTGAGTGGACAGACAGGGTGGTCGATGCATATTAGATTTCTGAACTATCCCGACCCCATTATTCCAATATCCCAACATACCAATTGGGAGCGACTTTTCGGGGCGTAGCTTCAGCGAAGACTGAAGCCCCTTAACTTGAATCGTACTGCCCATAACATAATTTTTTTCAGATGTCGAAAAGCGTGAACCGAAAAATTGCGAACCCGGAATAAAAATGTTATGGGAGGGCTCATGCTTAACCGAGGAGATTTTTTCTTCTTGAAATAAAATCAAGGAGCTATTGATCATGGAGGTTGCTGAAAACCTACACGCTTTTATCTGGCAGTCAATGTCACAGAACAACTGTAATACCTATTTGATAAACGGACCGACTAAAATTCTGATTGATCCGGGACACCTCAACCTATTCGCACATGTTCGTGAGGGTTTGGGGGAACTGGGATTGGATATCGATGATATCGGACTGGTCATCACCACCCATGCTCATCCGGACCATGTAGAATCACTCCAGCTTTTTAAGGATTCACCCGCCCAAATTGCGCTCCATGAGGTAGACTGGCAGTTTGTGAAAAAGATGATGCGTCACCTCGGACCCGGTATGCAAGTTAATTTGGAGACCTTTCAACCGCAGTTCTTTTTAAACGAGGGAGATCTCACCGTAAACGGAATGGATTTTAAGATATTTCATACCCCCGGTCATTCTCCGGGATCGATTTCAATATACTGGACTGAAAAAAAGGCGTTGTTTACCGGGGATCTGATTTTTAAGAATGGAGTCGGTCGAACAGATCTTCCGGGCGGTAACGGAAAAGAACTCAAGGAGAGCATCAAACGGCTTGGGGAGCTGGACGTGGAATATCTGTTATCCGGTCACGGTGATGTGATATTCGGAAAGCAGGAGGTGGAGCGAAACTTCGAGGTCATTGAACGTCAATGGTTCGGCTATTTGTAATTCGCTTTCTCCGCCTCCAATTTTTCCTGGTAATTGTTTTCAAAAGCCTTCATCGCTTCTGCCCAATCGGAATCCGTTTCCAGGTTGGGCACCACTGCTGAGCCGGATATATGATAACGAACGGCGATTTCTTTCTGTATCGCTTCATGCCTTTCCTGAACCACTTCCGTCTTTTTGTTGATGTAATCTTCCAGCAGCGATTCGAGCGGCCCTGTATCCCGGCCGCAAATAGCTTTCAAAGATGTCATTAGCAAAGAATTATCCAAATCAAGATGGAGATGATCCATAATCTCATCCATGAGGATTTGCCGGTCTGAAAGTCGATTCTCCTTTTCCAGGTCAATCCACTCGTCTTCCAACTGTTTTATGGCGATGATCCGGTCTTTGTATTTTTGAATCAAGCCTTTGACGGTTTTTCTAATATCTTCTATTTGTTGTGCTTCTTTTTCCTCTTCACTTAAGGATAAGTGCTTTGTTTTTTCCATGACGATATCGAGCGTGCTCTTTATTTCTCCCATATTCAGACCTCATCCGGATGTTTTATTCATACACCCAGTAGTTAAGACATTTCCATATTGAAATCAAGCATTCCCCTGAATCGTGCGACAAAAGAATTTTAATTGCTTTTTGTGAGAGAAATCGGTTAAAATCAACTTCAAAGAGGCGGATATGACAGAAGACAATGCCAAAGCAGGTGATAAGCCCCCTTTCAAGCTCCGCCGGTGCATTCTCCAGGACCTGTATTCATTTTTCAAGGAATTCCCATATGGATCCATGGAAGTTCGTTATATGATCAAAAGCTGTGAAACGGATCAACAGACCCTTAATTGGAATTTAGTCTATCTTGAGAAATGCGGTTACATTGAGCTTGATAAATCTCCCGATTGCCCGCCCTATGTTACCTGCACCGCCACCATTACTGCTGTTGGTATCGATCTGATCGAGGATGAAGCGGAATTCTCAAGCAGGTTTTCTATTGATTCCGACAATGAATGCCCCGGCTTTCTTGACATTTAAATTGGAGACATAACATTATAGTTCAGAATTCATGCCTTTAAATTGAAACGGGCCTGATATGGATGTGGCCAAAAGGAGGAGTATCATGGCATATACATGTAAGAACTGCGGTGCGGTCGCAAATGAACCGGGACATCTGTGTAACCCTTGCAATGACAAGGCCAAATGCAGTTTTTGCGGCGCTCCTGAAGTGGATGCACTGCATATCTGTAAGGATAAGTTGGCGGAAATGAAATTCCAGTGCGGCGGTTGCGGCCGAGTGGCAATGGAAAAAGACCACCTATGCAAACCATCGCCGATACCCGGATAATCGGCTGAAGTTCTTTTGGGCGGTAACAGCCGGTGAGTTTCAGGTCGTTGCCGCCCTTGGGATTTTCTTCACCCCTTTTAAGCGCTTCTTTTAAGCCATAAAGATGTATAGTAAAGCCCGGAAATGGTTTTGCTGTCCTGTATTTGTCCTTTTTCAATCATCTGCACCGTTTTTTCAAAAGACACCTGGTGCACATCCAATACTTCATCCACATCCAGGTTCTGTTCAGCCGGTGTGAGATCGGTTGCAACAAAGATATGGATCCGCTCATCCGAATAACCGGGAACCGGTGTGATCTCCCCTAATTTTTCCCATTGCCGACCCGAATAACCGGTTTCTTCAATGAGTTCCCTTTTTGCGCATTCCAAGGGGTCTTCACCGGGATCCAGTGTGCCGGCGGGAATTTCCCATATGTGATGGCCGATGGCGTGCCGATACTGTCTGAGCATGATCAGCCGATCATTTGTGATAAACGGAACGATTGCAGCTGCCCCGGGATGGCGAACCACGTCTAAATCGACAGTTGTGCCATTTTCCAACGTTACGTTTTCTTTTACAAAGGAAAACGATCGCCCCTGATGCAGAATTACCCTGTTATTGATCTTTGCCTTCATATTGACGCTCCAATGCCGTCTATAGATTTTTGTTTGTCCAAACGGCAGATATCATAACAAACGATTATTTCAACCTGAAAACTGTTTTATTCTTGTAAGCGGCGGTTGCAAATTCGGTTCGATCGTACAGCGAATTTAATTTGATTTGGTATGGTCGCCGACATATGGTATTTAATTATCTATTCCATGATCCCCACAATTCTGTCACCAAAAGGAATAAAATCATGAACTATTTAACATTCAGAAGAGACTGCGGTTTTCAAACCGGCATCAATCATCGGGCGTCAAAAGCAAGATCGACGTTAATCTTCGCGGGGCTTTTTATCTGTTATTTTGTGGTAATTTCCTGTTTTGGGAACACTGCTCAGGCTGCCGACGTCGAGCGGGTTACAAAAGAACAGTTAAAGGAGATGATTGAACAGACAAATCCTGTGATCATTGATGTTCGGATTGAAAAACACTGGAAAAACAGCGTGTATAAAATTAAAGGAGCGGTCAGGGGGAATCCAAAGGCGTATCAATCCTGGTCCGGCATCCATCCTAAAACATCGGTTTTGGTTCTATATTGCGCCTGACCGAGCGAACAGACCAGTGCCAGGCTGGCACAAAAGCTAATGGAAGACGGGTATAGCAAGGTTTGTGCGCTTAAGGGCGGCTGGAATGAGTGGTACAATGCCGAGTTTCCGGTTGAGGAAAAAAATTAGACTTCGAAAACAGGATGATATGGGGGAGGCCATGAAACTTGGTGAAGCGATTCAAACAGCAATCGATTATGAGACCAAGGTGTTGAATGTCTATCGAAATGCTTCCGATGCGATTTCAGATATGGTGGGAAAGCGTCTTTTTCAGGCATTGGCCAATGATGAGCAGTACCATGTCGATTATCTGAAGAAAAAGCTGGATCAGTGGCAAAAGACAGGGCGTTTGACGGTTGAAGATCTAAAATCTTCAAACCCGGATATCGATGCCATCACCGGGGATATTGGAAAGCTCGAATCCCGAATGTCTGAAGAAGACCGGGGAGACGAAAAACAGATGCTGAGCAAGGCGCTGACCGTTGAAGTTGAGACCAGCAATTTTTATAAAAGAATGGTCAGCGAGATGTCCGAAGAAGGACAACAGTTATTTTCTCAGTTTATGGTTATTGAAGACGGGCACATAGCAGCGGTCCAGGCTGAACTCGATTTTATAAACAGCAGCGGATACTGGTTTGATTCCAAAGAATTTGACATGGAGTAAAAGTTATTAGAACTTAGGGGCTTCGCCCCAATTGGAATACTGGAATATTGGAAAGCTGGAATGATGGGTTTAAATGAATTCTATCGATTTTATAAAAAAGATCGTTTCCGCTTTTACACCCAATATTCCATTGTTCCATCATTCCACCATTCCATGTTGCACTGCAATGATGAGCGTCAGTTAAAAACATAATATCAATAGGTTGTAGAATTTCCGAGACGTTGAATTACGATTGAATGATTCCGACAATAGCGGCCCAGGAATCTCTCAATCGTGTTTCTACCTCAAGAATTCCCTTTTCAGCCATTTTTTTATGAACCATATGTCTCTTTGATTCAGTAATTCCCGAGAGAATAATTGTTCCGTTTTCAGCCACGACCTCATTCAGGTTGTCCAGCAGAGTCAGCACCACCTCGGTCAAGATGTTTGCGGCAATCAGATCGAAACGTTCGTCGATTTCCCTGGTCAAGTTTCCGGTTTTAACCTGATAAATCTCTTCCGGTATATCGTTTCGCTTCATATTTTTTTCGGCAATCTCGGCTGCAACCGGATCTTTATCGATTCCCACCAGTCTTTTCGCACCCAGCCTTGCCGCTGCGATCATCAGGATGCCGGAGCCGGTTCCCAAATCCAGAAATGAATCTCCCGGTTTAAGATACGACTCGATCGTCTCAAGGCACATGGCCGTGGTGGGATGGGTTCCTGTGCCGAATGCCATACCCGGATCGATTTCTATGATGACGTCTGCGGGTCTCGATTCATAAAGCTCCCAGGTGGGTTTTACCACCAGCCGGCGACCGATCCGCTCCGGTTTGAAAAACGCCTTCCATGATTCAGCCCAATCTTCTTCAGTCGTTTCCGAGTAATCAACCTGATAGTCGAATTTGATTTCCTGTTTTAGCTTCAACAAGGCTGATTCCAACTTGTGGCGCTGATTGTCTATTCTCTCATCCAAAGGAAAATATCCGGTGACGCAGGCTTCAGTGACGACTACTCCCTGCAAACCGAATTCATAAAAGATGTTTGATACCAGGTCCTCGGTTTGTTCGGGATTATCGGATGTAAAATGGACTTCGGCTGCAACCCAGTTCATGAAGCCACTATACCAAATTAAAAAGGGATAAAAAATAGACAGGGTGGGCGGGTTCAGAAAACGGGCCTATATTTTATAGGGGATAGATAAGAGATGCTATCCTCTCTGGGCGACAAAGCGCAGAAAGATCCTGTAATTTCCGGATTCAATATCTCTCGGAATAGTATACCCTTCAGGGATCATGAGTGTCATCACCCGACCGCTGGCAGGGTCGACGGCGTTCTTTTTTGTCCTGCGGTCGCCTTGGTTGGGCGCTCTCTCCTGTCGCCTTCTGGGGGGTCGCACATTGAGCACCCTTGCCTCAATGTAACCGCCCCCGGCTGCGGAAGCTTGTTTTGACGGGGCTCCGACCCAGGAAGTTGCGCCGATAACGATTTCCATCTCTTCCTCCTTTACAAGAGATTCCGGTTAGCTTTATAGATGTTATCGACGTATTCATATGATTTCTTTAAAATATACTTAATTTAATAGCATAGGAATTTTTTTTTGGGACGCTGATGAACGCAGATTTTTTAGATTAAGAAAAAAGAGATTATCATCTGCGTGTACCTGCGGAAATCTGCGTCCTATTAACTTGAATTTGATGGGAATTGAAACGACTCCTTGGGGGGGTTGAAGTATCCGAAACGCAATGCGGGAAATTCGGATCTGATTTCATTGAGCAGGGTTTTCATCCCTATGGGGATGCCGACATTGGACACGCTGCCCATGAGTTTCCAATACCGCAGAGGATCGAAGTTTAGGTTGCGCCATTGAATCATGTGAATCGGATATTTCTTGAGGAAGGCAATCAGGGCATTTCGCTCTTCCGGTGTATCGGTAAACCCCGGCATGTTCAAATAATTTATGGAGACCAGTTTCCCCAGACGGATGGCAACGTCGATGCTATTGAAAACAGCGGAAATGGAATAATCCACCGGCCTGAAATACGCCTTGTAACACCTATCTTGCACACTATTTATACTGATTCGAATGCTGTCGAGGCCTGATTGAAGCAGTCGCTCAATGACTGCCGGTTTGCTGCCGTTTGTATTCATGTGAATCGTCCCGCCATCGGTCTGGGTCCTGATCCTATTTACAGCCGGTTCGATGACGTCTGCCGCCAGCAACGGATCTCCTTCACATCCCTGACCAAAGCTGACCACCGCCCTTTTGGTTCGATTGATATGGGCCAGCGCCACCTCTGCTATTTCTTCAGGATCGGGCGTGAATCTTATACGGTTTTGACTGATGGGAATCGCCCCCCTGTCCTGGAGAGAAAGGCAGCCCAAGCATCTGGCATTGCACCGGGTTGATGTTGGAAGAGGGGCTTCGTATCGACCTAAAAAAAAGTTCTTGCCGGCCGGGCAGCCGTAGGTGAGTGCACAGGATTCCAGGTGCTGTCTTAACCGGTTCCGCGGCATTTTCTTTTTCATGAGACGGATTCCCGAAAGCACCTTTTCCCGCTTCATCAATCGAAGATCCTGCCGCCGTTCCTTATCCACCAATATCAGCGGTGTGCGAAACCCTTCCTCATACCAACCCACAGCGCCGTAGGAAAACAGGGGAAGATACTCCGCCCCCCTTTTTTCTTCAAACGCGCTCATGCGGGACTGAACATAACCGGGTGAATTAAATGCGGCCACAGGGAAAATAGGATCGCCGGGCCGAAACGGATTTTCATCAAGGGTTTGAAATTCGTTTGTTTCTCTATTGTAAAGGATGGGACATCGATCCGGAAGATACATGAGTTCACTGCCGTAAGGCATTGGAACGGTTCGGCCTCTGGTAAGCGGGGTAAGTGTCGAACCGGATCTCCCGACCGCTGCATATCCATCCAGTTCAAATATTTCGCCGTTCTTATCGGCAACCAGTGCGGTTAGAAATTGTTCAGTATCTTTTTTATGTTTTTTCTTGGACATGATGTTAATCAGACTGTCACGGGTAATAATCGATCTGTTTTAACCATTCTAAACCGGAGCCGATTTAACGATCAAGAGAAATTCCCCGAAAATAGAGACCGGGGATAGCATCATGTTAATAGTGTCAATAAAAATAGCACATTACCTTGACTTCCGGCATCAGGTCCCATATCATTCAAAGGTTATAGACTCAAGTTTCACACCATAAAACTCGCACGGATCCAATATGGATGAGGGCGAAATTTGTGTTATAGATTAATCCGGAACAATTCAAACCGATTGGGATTCCGCGGATGATAAGGGCTCTTGAGTATACAGGAAGACCATTCATATACATATTTGAAGAATTCGGCAGAATTTTCACTTTTCTCATCAATGCGATCACATGGATGGTTCGTCCACCGCTTCGTTTGCGGCTGGTTTTCAAACAAATGGAATCTGTCGGGGTTCAATCGATTATCGTAGTGCTCATTACTGCAGTATTCACCGGCATGGTCCTCGCGCTTCAGACGTTTTATGGATTCCGTATGTTTGGCGGTGAGGGCCTTGTGGGGGCGACGGTTGCCCTTTCCATGACCCGGGAAATCGGTCCCGTATTCACCGGGCTGATGGTTACCGCCCGGGCGGGTTCCGCCATGGCTGCCGAAATCGGAACCATGCGTGTGACCGAACAGATCGACGCTCTCTATGCCATGTCCGTCAACCCGATTCAATACCTGGTTATGCCGAGGCTTGTGGCCGGGGTCTTGATGCTCCCGTTTCTGACCATTGTGTCCGATTTTATCGGCATTATGGGCGGATATGTTGTCGGCGTTTTTCTCCTCAACATTAATCCCGGCATTTTCATGGCCCGCATGGTGGACATGGTGAATCTTGGAGATATTTTCAACGGACTGATTAAATCCGCCTGTTTCGGCCTCATCCTTTCACTCATCGGCTGTTATAAGGGATTTAATACCAGGGGCGGTGCAGAAGGCGTGGGTAAAGCGACCACCCAAACCGTGGTCCTTTCCTGTGTATCTATTCTGATCAGCGATTATTTTTTAACAGCATTTATGTTTCGATGATTCGTCTGTCCAATATATGCAAATCGTTTAACGATCAGGTGGTATTAGATCAACTCAACTTAACCGTTGAGCCTGAAAAAATTACCGTGATTATCGGGCAAAGCGGCTGCGGAAAGAGCGTTCTCCTGAAACATATGATCGCGCTGATTCGCCCGGATTCAGGTCAGGTTATTGTTGACGGGGAAGATATTACCAGTCTGGATGAGAAAGGGCTCAATCAAACCCGGAAGAAATTCGGCATGCTGTTCCAGGACGCTGCACTGTTCGATTCAATGACGGTGGGCGATAATGTGGCGTTTCCCCTTCGGGAGCACACACGACTCTCTGAAAAGGATATTGAAGAGGTGGTATTCGAAAAGCTGAAGTTGGTGGGTCTTACGGAATCTTTTCATAAGATGCCGTCGGAGCTGTCCGGCGGTATGAGAAAGCGCGTCGGTCTGGCAAGGGCCATTGCATTGGATCCCAAAATCATCCTGTTTGATGAGCCGACCACCGGGCTCGATCCTATCATGAAAGATGCCATTGACGGCCTGATCATGAAGACTCAAGAGCTGACCCAGGCTACCTGTGTTGTCATCAGCCATGATATCGATTCTGCCTTTAAGATCGCGAATAAACTGGCCATGTTGTCTGACGGCAGAATTGTGGAATCCGGTACGCCGGAGGAATTTCAGGCTTCTAAAAACCCGGTTGTGGTTAATTTTATCAAAGGCCATGCCGAGACGAATAATCAAAATTAGAGGTTGGCGATAGACGGGGCGACGCGTTTAGCGGAACCCTTGAAATCGTCTAATGAGAAACCATGTTGAAACTCAGCGCTGAAGCAAAAGTCGGAATATTCGTTGTAATCGGCATCATCATACTTGCGCTGATGGCCATGAAAGTGGGGAAACTCGGCCTTCGCCTCGGGGAGGGATATGAGGTTCAAGCCTTTTTCGATACGGCTTCCGGACTTGCATCCGATGCACCGGTGGAGATTGCGGGTGTTGAGGTGGGCCGGGTGAATAAGATCCGGCTGTCGGAAGGAAAAGCACTGGTAACCATCAAAATTTATCCGGGAGTCAAAATTACCGAAAGTGTCAAGGCCATTATTCGAACCCGGGGTATTCTGGGCGATAAGTACATCGAGCTCCTAAAAGGCGTGGAGGGAGCCGCTTTAATTCTGGCCGGCGGACGTATTCTTAATACCGAACCGACTACGGATATCGATAACTTAATGATTGTACTGGGGGAGGTGGCCAATGATATTCGGATCCTCAGCCATACCCTTGCCTCTGTAATCGGGGGTGAAAAGGGCGAGGCATCGTTACGATCGATTCTGGATAATTTGGATAAAACCATCCAATCCATCAATCGAACGGTACAGGACAATGACGAGAACGTGAAAGAGATCACTTCCAACCTCTCCGCTTTTTCCCAGCGATTGAGAGAGATCGGCGATACCAATCTGGACGACCTTCAAATTATTTTGAAAAATATCCGACGGGCCACAGGAAAAATCGGGGAACTCGTGGCCGGAATCAATCAAATTGCCGGCAGAATCAACCGGGGAGAGGGAAGCATCGGAAAACTCGTTCAGGACGATGCGACCATTGAAAACCTCAACAAAGCATTGACTTCGCTCAGGGAGATCACGGATAAAATTTCAAAGGGAGAAGGGACCCTGGGCCGCCTGATTACCGAAGACCAGACCGCCGATCGACTCGATCAGACCCTGAGTTCCATGCAGGAGATTACCGAAAAAATCAACCGGGGAGAGGGTTCTCTCGGTCGGTTGATCAATGATGATGAAACCGTGGAGAGCTTGAATTCAACGTTGTCCAGTATTAATGACCTTCTTAAAAAGCAGGATATGTTTCTTACTTATCTTGACTATCGGGGGGAATATCTGTTTGAAAGCAACCGGGTTAAATCATACTTTACGCTTCGAATTCAGCCCCGGGAAGATAAATATTATCTGTTACAGGTTGTGGATAGTCCTCGGGGCAAGGAAACAGTGACCGATACCATCCGTACTGTTGACGGTGTGACCATTACTGAAAAGAAAGTTGAATCCAAAAGTTCTGATTT
Source organism: Deltaproteobacteria bacterium (assembly GCA_013349495.1). GTDB lineage: Bacteria > Desulfobacterota > Desulfobacteria > Desulfobacterales > SURF-15 > DUZK01. The sequence continues at coordinate 3,600 of DUZK01000092.1, read as the reverse complement.
ACAGTTCTCTGCACAGATTGCCAAACGGTATTATGATATCGGTTTTCGAGCGGGGTTGTTCGAGTCAACCGGCGGAGCGGGAATTGATTACTATCTGTTCAAGGATCGACTGAAACTCTCTTTTGAGGCCTTTGATTTTGATGTCGAGAGAAGACCACATTTGACCTTCAGGGCCGATTATAAGCCGTTTAAATTTCTATATTTGACCACCGGCATGGATGATTTTATCAGCGATATCGGAAGAGAATCTTACTTTGTGGGAGGCGGATTCAGCTTTTCAGATGAAGATATCAAGACATTGTTAAGAAGTGTTACATTTACTGCACGCACGGATTAGTTTTGAGATCGCTTGTAGATCAACTTTATAAACGGATACGGATGCGATAATCGAGAATATGACACCTAAAGTAAAAGAAGAAAGGGTCATCAAGCCCTTCCGGCTTGTGAAGTACTTTACGTTCAGCAGCCTCGGGGTTATTTTTTTGGGCAGCCTTGCCCTGTCCTTGCTCAATACCCATTGGGCAAAGGCCATGCAGAAGGATAAAAGCGAAGAATATGCCAAAGTGCTTATCGAAAATTTAAATCATCAAATTTTTACTCAGTTTGCGATCCCCATCGCCATCCGTTACGGAAAGGTTCAGCTCCGGGATGAAGAACAGTTCGAACGGTTGGACAAGGTGGTGCGCAACACCCTGTATAGCTTTAAAGTGGAGATGGTGACCATCTACGATCTGAATAATGTGGTTTCATACAGTTTTGACAATAAACTGGTCGGTCGGGAAGGTTTGGGGGGAAAGGAATTCAAAGCCGCCTTGAAAGGCAAATCCGCCTCCAAGCTGAGCCAGCGCGGAAATATACTCGAAATTATGCTGAGTGCGCCAAAAGAGATTAAGATGGTCTCTTTCGCACCGGTAAAGGCCGAAGTGGGCATATCCAAAAGGCCCGGAAGGACGATCGGAGTATTCGAAATTGTCCAGGATCTTTCGGAAGATTACAGAACCATTTTTCAATTTCAGATTCGAGTGATTATCACCCTTACACTGGTCATGGGCATTCTTTTCTTGGTAATGCTGTTTGTGGTTAAACGGGGAGAAACGATTTTTGAAAAAAGGGCTGAAGAGAGACTTGCGCTGAAAGAGCAGTTGAGTAGAGCCGAGCGGCTTTCTTCTCTGGGAGAGATGGCGGCCAAGATTTCCCATGAGATTCGAAATCCGCTCGGGATCATTAAGAGTTCTACCGCACTGCTGAAAAAGAAGATGGCCGCTGTGGATGCTTCGAATACCATTCTGGATGTGATCGTCGAAGAAACCGAGCGGCTAAACAATATTATCACGGATTTCTTTAATTACGCCAAACCCCGAAGCCCCAATTTAACTCCCTGCCGGGTGGAAGAGGTGATCGACAAGAACCTGACGTTTCTCGCACCTCAACTTGACGGGCAGGCATATCGGATCCAAACCCGCTATGGGAATAATCTGCCGGAGATTGTGGCGGATACCGCTATGCTGTATCAGGCCTTTTTAAACATCCTGATTAACGCCATGCAGGCGATGCCCGATGGGGGCGACGTTCACATAGAGGTTGATTCAACAGGCGGAAAAGTGCACATCACGTTTATGGATAACGGAACCGGTATTCCCCACGATGTGTTGGAGAAGATCTGGGAGCCCTTTTTTACCACCAAGGATTTTGGGACCGGGCTTGGACTCGGTATTGTGAAAAATATTGTGGAATCCCATGGCGGGAACGTTCAGATGGATAATCGACCGGAAGGCGGAGCGCGTGTTTCCATCGAATTACCGGTCAATCAGGGTGCGTAGAATGGATACCGTACTAATTGTCGACGATGAAAAAAATTATCCGCCCATTTTAGCGGCGGTTCTTCAGGAGGAGGGATATGAAACCCTGACGGCAAACAGCGGCCAAGAGGCGCTGGAGATTTTAAAGCATTCGGATGTTGATCTTATCCTGACCGACTATAAAATGCCGACCATGAACGGGATCGAACTGTTGGAACGGGTAAAAGATGAAGATCCGGATCTGCCTGTCATTATGATGACCGCCCACGGTACGGTGGAAAAGGCGGTGGAAGCCATGCAGAAGGGGGCATACAGCTACATCCTCAAGCCTTTTGACAACGACCGTCTGGTACTCTGGGTGAGCAAGGCAAATGCCGTATACCGGTTGATCAAGGAAAACCGCCGGCTCCGGACCGCGGTGGAATCCCAGTATCAATTCGGGAATATCATCGGAAAAAGCAAACCCATGCGGGATGTGTTCGATAAAATCAGCAAAGTCGCTCCGGCCACGGCAACCGTTTTGATTCAAGGTGAGAGCGGTACCGGAAAGGAACTTGCTGCAAAATCGATTCATTTTAACAGCCCCCGGAGGAACAAGCCTTTTGTTGCAGTAAATTGTGCGGCGTTGGTGGAAAACCTTCTTGAGAGTGAGCTTTTCGGTCATGATAAGGGTGCATTTACCGGTGCAATATCAATGAAAAAAGGCCGGTTCGAGCTGGCTGACGGGGGAACCCTTTTCCTGGACGAGATCGGAGAACTGCCCCAAAGTCTTCAGGTCAAACTGCTTCGGGTTCTTCAGGAAAAAATTTTTGAGCGGGTGGGCGGTATAAAACCGATAGCCGTGGATATTCGACTGATTGCAGCCACCAACAAAGACTTGAAGGAAGAGGTAAAACAGGGGCGGTTTCGTGAAGATCTCTATTTCCGTTTGGATGTGGTCAATATTGTTTTGCCGCCCTTGCGGGAACGTCCGGAGGACATCCGGCTGCTGATCAATCACTTTATGAAAAAATATGCGGATCAAAGAACATCGGAGATTCCGGTTACCGGGATCGATTCCGAGGCCGAGCGGCTCTTTCATGAATACGGATGGCCCGGAAATGTTCGCGAACTTGAAAATATAATCGAACGGACGATGATTTTCTGCCCGGACGCTATAATTAAACCATCAGATCTTCCCAAAGACTTCAAGGAAACCATGAATGATAAAATTCCACTTGAAGACATTCCGGCCACTGCCAAGCTTTACGATACCCTGGTTATGGTGGAAAAGCGGATGATCGAGCGGGCGCTGCAGCGCGCAGATTATGTACAGTCCCACGCCGCCGAGATTCTCGGTATCGGTAAAAGCGGTTTAAATCAGAAGATCAAGAAGTATAAACTCGATGCGGGTTTAAAACAGTGACCGCCGGTATTTCTTAACGTGCTATCCTCCTATCCATTCAGTTTTTCTTTAACAATTTCGATATAAAGGGAATCGGCATGGTCGGATAGAATTTTCTTGTATGCTTCGGTGCCCTTTTCTTTGTTTCCTTCCTCGTTGTAAAGTCTGGCAAGATTGAATAACGCCATATCGGTCATGACCGCATTTTTTGCCGTTGCGATTTCATTGAAATAAAATGCGGCTTTTTTAAGATCTTTCTTCCCTTCGTATGCGTAGCCGAGGCTGCTCTGAATAAAATTTCGAAGCAGCGCATCCTCTTTGAAATCTTCTAATGCTTTGGTATAAAGGGAGATGGCGGTATCAAAGTCGTCCGTCTGATAACAGATATCTGCAAAAACGACTCTGGCCATTTTCCCC
>DUZK01000091.1 GCA_013349495.1 Deltaproteobacteria bacterium | reverse complement strand
CATCTGGTTTCCGGACAGCAGCCGGCACTCCGATTACGGGGTGAGATTGAAAGGGTTAAATATAAGGTGTTGGATAATGACGGCCTGAAAGCCATGCTCTATGAAATCGCACCCGAGGACAAGGTAAAGGTGTTCGAGGAGACAGGGGACGTGGATTTCGGTTATGAAATTCCGGGCCTGGCACGGTATCGGGCCAATTTCTTTATGCAGAAATACGGGGTCGCCGCCGTATTCAGGCAGATTCCGGAAGATATATTAACCGCCGAACAACTCGGTCTGCCCTCCGTAATCCCCAAACTGGCATCCCTTCCCAGAGGGCTTGTGGTGGTGACCGGCCCAACCGGCAGTGGAAAATCGACCACGTTGGCCGCCATTGTCGATACCGCGAACAAGACCCGAAAGGATCATATCATCACCGTAGAAGATCCTGTCGAATTTGTTCACCAAAGCCAGAGCTGCATCATCAATCACCGGGAAGTGGGTATGCATACCAAGACCTTTGCAGCCGCTCTTAAAGGGGCGCTGCGGGAGGATCCGGACATCATCCTGGTGGGGGAGATGAGGGATCTGGAAACCATCGCACTCGCCATTGAAGCCGCTTCCACCGGCCACCTGGTGTTCGGAACCCTGCATACCTCCAGTGCGGCAAAAACCGTTGACCGTATTATCGAGGTGTTTCCTTCAGGCGAGCAGGCTCAGATTCGCTCGACCTTATCGGACGGTCTCCGGGCAATTATCGCCCAGGTTCTTTTCAAGCGAATCGACAAGAAGGGGCGTTGTGCGGCCCTTGAAATCCTTATTGCGACGCCGGCCGTTCGAAATCTGATTCGGGAAGGAAAAACCCATCAGGTCAACTCTGCAATCCAAACCGGCAAGAAATACGGCATGCAGCTTCTGGATGATTCCATCATGGAGTTGTTAAACAAGGGATGGATCAGTGCGGATGAGGCCTATCAAAAGTCGAACGATAAGGGCCGGTTCAGGGCGTTTTTGAAAACGCCGCCCAGCGATTTTACCGATGCATAAGAATAGAAGAGGCGCAAGATGAGAAAACAGGAAATCGATCATATCCTTTTACGAATGCTCGAATCCCATGGCAACGTGTCGGATTTGAATTTGACGGTGGGGAAGCCGCTTCAGGTGGAAAGTTCCGGCCAGCTGGTGAAAGTGGATTTGGAGCCCGATGTTGAAGTGTTGACTCCTTTTCAAACCGAAGTGTTTGCCATGAACCTGGTCAATCAGGACCGGCGCCTGACCGAAATCCTCTTAAACGAGGGATCCTGCGACTTATCCTATGCCCTGGGCGACAAAGCCCGTTTCAGGGTCAATATATTCTCCCAATCCGGCAAGTATTCCATCGTATTGAGAAAATTGGAAACCAAAATTCCGACAATGAAGGATTTAAATCTTCCCGTAGCCTTTAAAAAGATTGCAGCGGAAAAAAACGGCATCGTCTTTGTCACGGGGGCTACGGGGTCCGGAAAATCCACATCCCTTGCCGCCGTGCTGGATGAAATCAATCAGACGAAATCGGTTCACGTGGTGACCCTCGAAGACCCCATCGAGTTCCAGCACCCGCAAAAAAAGGCGACGTTTAACCAGAGAGAGCTCGGTACCGACTATGATTCATTTGCCACCGGGTTGCGTGCTGCGCTTCGCCAGGCGCCCAAGGTCCTTCTTGTGGGCGAGATGCGGGACCGGGAGACGGTTGAAATCGGCTTGAGTGCGGCGGAGACCGGGCATCTGGTTGTGTCGACTTTGCATACGGTGGATGCCGGCCAGACCATCAACCGTATCCTCGGCATGTTCAACACGGAAGAAGAAAACCAGATTAGAATCCGTCTCGCCGATACCGTCCGCTGGATCGTCAGCCAGCGGCTGCTGCCCAAAGAGGGTGGAGGACGCGTTGCCGCCTTTGATATTCTGGGCTCCAGCTTACGGGTAAAGGATGCGATTCTCCATGGCGAATCCGAAGGGAAAACGTTTTATGAAATGCAGGAATCCGGGAAAGCCTTCGGCATGACCACATTTGACGGTTATATTGTGGGTCTTTACGCGGAAGGTCTCATCTCCGAAGATACCGCCATGGCATATGCCTCCCGAAAAGGGATCGTCGGCCGCGGGATCGATAGTGTAAAGAGCTCCCGGGGTGAGGCGACAACGGACATAGAAGATCTCGAAATCGACCTGGATTATGAAACATCCAATACGGAAGAATAAAAGGAGCAGCGTTCCGACATATGGATATCGTATGTGAGCATTGTAAAAGTAAATTTAAGGTTCCGGATGAAAAATTTCCTCCCGGAAAAGTCGCCTCCTTTCCTTGCCCCAAATGCAAACAGAAGATTACGGTGGGGGCCGCTAAAAAGCCTGATCCCGCCCCCCAAGCGGCTTCTTCCCCTGCTGACGATGCACCCACAGAGGACTACGATGCTTCGGACAAACCGTTTGACTTTGTGGAAGAGGAGGGTAAGACCGCTTTGGTTTGTGAGCCGGACCCGGCCATGAAAAAGACCCTGATTGCAGCGTTGGAGCAGCTGGAATACCATATTACAGACGCAGCGGATACTGCCGAGGCGCTGAAAAAAATGCGCTATCACGTGTACGATGTGGTTTTTGTCGATGAATCCTTTGATACCGATAATCCCGATTCCAATGAGGTTTTGGCATATCTCGAGCGGCTCAATATAGCCGTCCGCCGCAATATTTTTGTGGTGCTGATCAGCCAGCGGTATCGAACCACGGATAACATGATGGCTTTCAATAAAAGCGTGAATATGGTTATCAACGTGAAGAATATCGGGGATGTTCGAAAGGTATTAGGAAAGGGAATTACCGACAACGATTTCTTCTATAATGTTTTTAAGGAGACATTGAGAAAAATCGGAAAGGCATAGAGGTTCGACACCTATTTGATCCGGTATCTCAGGGGTGCGAAGCTTAAGTTGCTATTCTATTGTTTCTCCCAGTATCCGCAAGCCTTCCAGGGTCAGGTTCGGTTCGATGGACTCGATGGTTTCGGATACCGCCTGCATTACTTTCGCCAACCCGCCGGTGGCGATCACCTTCGGATTCGTTCCCAACTCCGTTTTAATTCGTTGAACCATGCCGTCCACAAGGGCGCCGTATCCATAGATGATCCCGGATTTCATACTGCTATCGGTACTTTTGCCGATTACGCTTTTAGGCGGGGTGAATTCCACCCGCGGAAGTTTGGAAGCTTTCTGATAGAGCGCTTCGGCTGCAATCTTAATCCCCGGACTGATAGCGCCTCCCAAGTATTCTCCTTTTTCGGAAATCACGTCAAAGGTGGTGGCGGTTCCGAAATCGATCACAATCATGCCGGTTTTATATTTGTGATAGGCCGCTACGGAATTAACGATCCGGTCGGCTCCCACTTCCGACGGATTATCGATAAGAATCGGCATGCATGTCGTAGATTTGGCATCCACCCAGTGGGGTGTATGATTCAGATATTTTTGGCAGAACAGATCCAGGACCGTGATCATGGGAGGCACCACGCAAGAAATAACGGTTTTTTCTATGTCCCCTGTTTCGATTTTATTCCGGCCGAATAAGTTGGTTACCAGAATATAGAACTCATCTTCCGTCATGTTTCTTTCGGTTCTTACCCGCCAATCATCCACCAGGCGACTGCCGTCATAAAGCCCCATGACAGTGTTGGTGTTTCCGATATCGATTGCCAGCAGCATACGATTTATCTCCTTGTACTCTTTCGTAAACGAACAATTCAATCAGCCTTTCAGAACACCGGGTTCAAGGAATAGTGGAATAGTGGAATGTTGGAAAGTTAAATATTTACTTTTCTATTCATTATTCCATTGTTCCACCATTCCAATGTCGATGAGGGAAAATGCTCATCCGTAACTCAACACGTAAAAACCAACGCTCAGTCTGTTTTCGGATCAGAACGCCTCTAGACATTTCTTATAGCATCAATAATCTTCAGCGTAGAATATGTACCGGCAACATCATGAACCCGCACGATATGGGCTCCCCCAAGGGCTTCGGCTGCAACCGTTGCTTGGGTTCCGGTTTCCACCGCTGCTGCCCGGGGATGAATTTCTTCTTCACCGAGAAGTTTTCGGATGAAGGCTTTTCTTGAAGATCCCATGAGGATCGGCACCCCCAGCGGCTCCAGCAAATGCAGGTGTTTGATGATTTGAAGATTATGTTCAACGGTTTTACCGAATCCGATGCCCGGATCGATGATAATTTTCTGCCGGGGTATTCCTTTCTCCTCGGCATATTGAATTCGATCTGCGAGGAAGGCCGTTATTTCTCCCATCAAATCATCGTAGACCGGGGAGATTTGCATGGTTTTCGGCGTGCCTTTCATGTGCATGAGAATGACCGGCACGCCGAAGCTTGCGGCCACCTCGGCCATGTACGGGTCGGATCGGAGGGCGCTGATATCGTTTATCATGGAGGCCCCTGCGTCCAGCGCCTGTTTTGCCACCTCGCTTTTGGCGGTATCAACAGAAATGGGTACCGAGACATGCTCTGCAATCGCCTCAATGACCGGTATCACACGGCGGCACTCTTCCTCGATGGATACCTGGTCTGAGAAAGGGCGAGTAGACTCTCCACCGATGTCCAGGATATCGGCGCCATCCTCAATCAGTTTCTGAGCATGTTCGACGGCAGATTCAAAGGAAAAAAAGTCGCCCCCATCAGAAAAGGAGTCTGGCGTCACATTAAGAACGCCCATGATCCGCGTGTTTTCACCGAGCACGAGGCTGTGGGAATTCCATTGGAGTGTGTAGGTGTTCATCTTCCGGTTCGTCAGGTCTATGCGCTGGGTTTCTCGGAATCGGTTTCCGTATCTGTCTCTTTATCCGGCTCCGGCTCGGGTTCAGGCGCTGAATCGGTTTCGGTTTTAACGGAGGGGCTCGGCGCTTCTTTTGCTGTTGCCGTTTCCTGAGCGGCTTTTTTCCGCTTCTCTTCTTTAACCCGTTCTGAAGCCGATTTCGAAGGTAGTTCAATTCCGGGTCTCATGGAATGGATCAGCGCGTCCAGTTCGGCACCCATGACGGTTTCCTTTTCCAAGAGAAGATCGGATAATGCATGTAAAATATCGAGGTTTTCTTGCAGCACCTGCTTAGCATTGTCATAGCTGCCCTGGATTAGAATTTTAACCTCTTCATCGATCTTCTTTGCTGTTTCCTCGGAGTAATCCCGATGTTGTCCAATTTCACGGCCGAGGAAAATATGCTCTTCATCCTTTGCGTATGAGAGCGGGCCCAGCTTTTCACTCATTCCCCAGTTCCGAACCATTTTCTGAGCCATGTCCGTGGCCTGCTTGATATCATTGGATGCACCGGTGCTGAATCGAGAAAATACAAGCTCTTCGGCTGCCCGCCCCCCAAAAGCCACGGACAGATCGCTTTGAAGCTGATCCTTGAATTTAAACTCCCGCTCTTCAGGCAGAAACCATGTAATTCCTGCGGCACTGCCCCGGGGGATGATGGTGATTTTATTGACGGCATCGGTATGCGGCAATAACCGTGCAACCAGTGCATGGCCGCCTTCATGATAGGCTGTGGTCCGTTTGTCTTCTTCAGAGATGACTTTCGATTTCCGCTCAAGACCCATGTAGACCTTATCTTTCGCATCTTCAAAATCGACCATCTCCAGCTTTTCTTTATTCCGCTTCGCTGCAATGAGCGCCGCCTCGTTGACCAGATTTTCCAAATCGGCGCCCGAAAATCCCGGCGTGCCTTTGGCCAGGATGATGGGTTCCACGTTCGGATCAACAGGGGTCTTTTTCATGTGAACTTTTAGGATTTTTTCGCGGCCCACAATATCCGGCAAGGAGACTACGACTTGACGGTCAAATCGGCCCGGTCGGAGCAGAGCCGGATCCAGAACATCGGGACGGTTGGTTGCAGCTATCAGGATAACCCCTTCATTGGACTCGAATCCATCCATCTCCACCAAAAGCTGGTTCAATGTCTGCTCCCTTTCATCGTGCCCGCCGCCGAGACCGGCGCCCCTGTGGCGGCCCACGGCATCGATTTCATCGATAAAGATGATGCAGGGCGCATTTTTCTTTCCCTGGACAAAGAGGTCCCGAACCCGGGATGCGCCCACACCCACAAACATTTCCACAAAATCGGAACCACTGATGCTGAAAAAGGGAACACCGGCTTCTCCTGCGATTGCCCTTGCCAGGAGCGTCTTACCGGTTCCCGGCAGTCCCATTAAAAGAACGCCTTTGGGAATGCGTCCGCCCAGGCGTGTAAATTTTTTCGGTTCTCTGAGGAAATCCACTATTTCGCTCAATTCCTCTTTTGCCTCATCGATTCCCGCCACATCCTCGAACGTGACTTTCTCCTGCTGATCCGACAACAAACGGGCGCGGCTTTTTCCGAAAGACAATGCCTTGCCGCCGCCGGATTGCATCTGCCGCATGAAGAAAACCCATACGCCGATAAGTATCAGCATGGGAAACCAGGAAACCAGAACCGACATGTACCATGGAGATTCAGCCGGTGGTTTGGCCTTGATGGCAACGCCCTTCTTTCGGAGAAGCGGGATCAACTCAGCGTCCTGCGGTGCATAGGATTTATACCGATTCCGATTCTTATCGATGATGTACAACTCCTGCCCCTGAATGACGACTTCGGCCACCCGTTCGTCATCAACCATGGACAAGAATTCGGTATAGGCGATATTGGTTTCAGAGAGGTGCTGTTGATTAAAAAGGTTATAAAGCATGACCATCATCAATGTGATGACCAGCCACAGTGCCAGATTCTTGTAAAATGGATTCAAAAGGTTTCCCTCCCTCTCTCTCGCTCGATCATAACTGCACCATCGATTGTTAATCGATTGACATTATCCAGAGTGTCCTGCTCAAAAATAATCATTATACATAAATAACCAAGAATTCAAAATAATCATTAAACGTCATCAAGCAAGACCATTTCCGCTTTCAATACGGCTTGTGTTGATGATGTCACTTTTACTGAATCATCGATTCTAAGCCCCACCACCCAGATGATTCTGTCCTCACTCAGCAACATGGGGTGTTTTCCCCTGTTTTCCCGTGGAATCTTGTTGTTGATGAAGAAATCTTTCACTTTTTGGGTACCGCTCATACCAAGAGGCGAGAACCGGTCGCCGGGTCGAAAGTTCCTAAGAATCAAGGGAAATCTCACGGTATCCATATCAAAAAATGCGATACGATGTCCAGAGTTTCGAGGATTGATACTGAGCGGGTCCAATATCCGAGAGAACGTTATTTTCGCCCGTATTTCTTTGATCATCACGGTTTCGAGTTTTCGAACATCGTAATCAAATCGGGGGAGTGGAGGATTGGCTGCGGTCTCACGGAGCGGGTTCATTTCCGTTGAAACGATCAGTTTCTTTCCGCTTTTTAAAACGCGGATGCGATCCGGCAGGTCTGTGGAACCATGGGAAGCGCCGTTTCTCAGATGCTGTCTTGCCGATTCGATGTGGGTAAAGGTGATGCGCCGAAGATCGCCTTTTATCTCAGAAATGGCCTTTCTCAGAACACGCCGCTGCAGTGCCGGATGCATGGCCTTCAACCGGTCAACCGAAAACACCAACCGGTCTGATAATCGACGGCGCATCGATTCTTCAAATATCGGCTCAATGAGTTGCTCAAGCCATTCCTCCTCGGATTTTGTGATATGAGCCAGACGGGTCAGTGCGGATGCAATTTGGGGTTGTATCGATGCCTTTATGCTCGGAATCAGGTCGTGGCGGATTCGGTTTCTCAAATGCTTCCGGTCCTCGTTCGATTTGTCCAGAACATAGTCGATCCGGTTTTTTTTCAAGAATCGAAGAATTTCATCCCTTTTCAGCTTGATGAGCGGCCGAACAATTATACCTTCCCGGACCGGCGGGATACCCGACATGCCCAGGGGACCGCTCCCTCTGAACAGATGGAGCAAAATCTGTTCGGCATTGTCATCGGCGTGATGTCCCAATGCAATTTTGCTGTAGCCATTGTTTCGGGCAACATCTAATAAAAAGGAATAACGCAAATCCCGGGCAGCTTCCTCAAGAGAAAGCTTGTGCTGTTTCTTGTATTGTCGGACGTCTTTTTTTTCCAAATAAACCGGAATGTCGTAAGCGTTTGCCAAAGATCGGGCAAACCGGGCGTCATTGTCGGACGCCTTTCCTCTCAAGCAATGATTCAGATGGCCCAGGGCCAGCCGTATCTTCAATTCATCGGATAAATAATGCAGGATATGGAATAGGGCGACGGAATCGGGTCCTCCGGACACCCCCATAAGCACCGCATCACCGGGCTGAAACATGCCGTATTCGGAAATGGTTGCAGCTACGAATTTGATTATCGGGTTTTTCCGGGGTACGTTATCCACCTGCATGAGATGAAATCGGTTAAAAAAAAGTTATTATAAATAATTATAAATATTTCAGTATGTTCTAGCCTACGATAGGGGCTTGATCATGTCAACCATTTATCTTTTCTCTTGAAAAAATGAACGGAAAATTTAATATTACCTCGGGTTGTGCTAAGCGGGGAGCTAGCGGTGCCCTTATCCCGAAATCCGCTTCATGCGGGGCTGAATTCCCTCCTTGAGGGTTCAAGGCTAAGGTCGAGCAAACCATTTTGATCGGACGCCGCGCAACAGACGGTCACGAACCTCGTCAGGTCCGGGAGGAAGCAGCGATAAGTGATGCAGGCTGTGTCGTGGATCGATCCCGATCATGTATAATGGTTTCAGTATCTTAGCAACGGATTCGAATGGAGGGTGCACAACCTCATCCCTACCCACCCAAGGTATTCCATAGCAGATTATACATGCTCCGTTTCATCTTCCGTCACTCCCCGGACGATGCTTAAGGTGCTGAAAATAAAACTTTAAACATCATTTTTTCACTCCTTGACAATACACAACAGGGTCTTATTATTTGATGAAAGTTTTTTTGGAAACTATGATTCTAATTCTCAAGAGAGAACGTTAGGTGATGTCGGACAAAAAAAAGAAGATTGAGAAGTATACGGAAGCTGAACAGATCGGTAAGGAAGATCAGGAATCCGCAAAAGAGACCGATAAGGACAAACCCGATAATAAGAAAATCAAAGCAGAGGAAACGGACCCTGTTCAAGCTCTGGGAAAAGAAGCCGAATCCGCAAAACAAGAGGCCCAAGAGAATTACGATAAGTATCTGAGGGTTTCCGCGGAATTCGACAACTATAAAAAGCGCTCCAGCCGCGAAATGAATGACTTCAGAAAGTACGCCAACGAAGCATTGCTCAGGGAGATGCTTACCGTAGTGGATAATCTGGAGCGCGCCATCGACTCCTCAAATGATCATGTTGAGAATAATTCTTCCGTCGTTGAAGGGGTTCGCATGACCCTATCGGGGATTCTCGATCTTATCGAAAAACATCAGGTATCCCCTATAGAATCCGTGGGCAAACCGTTCGATCCCCAATTTCATCAGGCATTTCAGCAAGAAGAATCAGAGGATCATCAGAGTAATACGGTGCTTAAAGAGTTTCAAAAAGGCTACCTGCTCCATGACAGACTGCTTCGGCCCGCCATGGTTGTGGTTTCCAAGAAAACGGAAACCCCCGACCCTGAAAAAGCCGAAGACGACAATGCTTCTGAAAAAGAATAAGAATATGAAAGCTATCCACATATAATCGGTAAGGAGGAGACAATGGCAAAGGTAATCGGAATCGATTTGGGGACCACCAACTCATGCGTGGCCATCATGGAGGGGGGGGATCCGGCCGTGATCAACAATCCCGAAGGCGGGAGAACCACACCTTCAATCGTAGCGGTATCGGAAAGCGGTGAACGGCTGGTGGGTCAAATCGCCAAACGCCAGGCGATTACAAACCCTGAAAATACGGTGTTTGCCGTAAAACGACTCATCGGTCGCAAATATGCAGATCCTGTAGTCCAAAGTGACATCAAAATCCTGCCCTATAAAATGGAACAGGCGAGCAACGGAGACGTCCATGTAAAGATCCGAGGCAAACAGTACAGTCCTGCGGAGATTTCATCTTACATTTTAGCCAATATTAAAAATACCGCGGAACAATACCTGGGAGAGAAAGTCAGCGATGCCGTCATTACGGTGCCGGCCTATTTCAATGACAGCCAACGGCAGGCCACCAAAGATGCGGGTAAAATAGCAGGGCTGAATGTGCTGAGAATCATTAATGAACCGACGGCAGCCGCTCTGGCCTATGGGCTGGATAAGAAAAAGGACGAAAAGATCGCGGTCTTCGATTTGGGCGGCGGGACCTTCGACATCTCCATTTTGGAAATCGGCGAGGGTGTCTTTGAGGTCAAGGCCACAAACGGCGACACTCATTTGGGCGGTGAGGATTTCGATCTTCGACTCATCGATTTTCTTGCGGACGAATTCAAAAAAGATCAGGGAATCGATCTTAGAAACGACAAAATGGCGTTGCAGCGACTCAAAGAAGCTGCGGAAAAGGCAAAGATGGAACTCTCCAGCTCCATGGAAACTGACGTCAACCTGCCGTTTATCACTGCAGATGCCAGCGGTCCGAAACATTTGAACATGAAAATCAGCCGGGCAAAACTGGAATCCCTGGTTTCCGCCCTGATGGACAAACTGGAAAGTCCGTGCCGGACGGCCCTCAAGGATGCCGGAATGAGTCCAAAGGACATCGACGAAGTGGTTCTGGTGGGGGGCATGACCCGGATGCCGGCGGTTGAGGCGCGGGTGAAGGCGATCTTCCAAAAAGAACCCCATAAAGGCGTGAACCCGGATGAAGTGGTGGCATTGGGTGCTGCCATACAGGGCGGCGTGTTAAAGGGCGATGTAAAGGATGTGCTTTTGCTGGATGTAACACCGCTTTCACTGGGTATCGAAACCCTGGGTGGCGTGATGACCCGGTTGATCGAAAAGAACACCACCATCCCCACCAAGAAAAGCCAGATCTTTTCCACCGCCGCAGACAGTCAACCGGCTGTTTCCATCCATGTATTGCAGGGCGAGCGGGAAATGGCGGCCGGCAACAAGACGCTGGGGCGATTTGAACTGGTTGGTATTCCACCTGCTCCCAGAGGCGTTCCGCAGATTGAGGTCGCCTTTGATATCGATGCCAATGGCATCGTGAATGTGTCGGCAAAGGATATCGCCACGAGCAAAGAGCAGTCCATTCAGATCACCGCGTCCAGCGGTTTGTCCAAAGAAGAAATCGATCGCCTGGTGAAAGATGCCGAGCTTCACGCTGAGGAAGATAAAAAGAAAAGGGAACTGGTGGAAGCCAGAAACCAGGCGGATGCCCTGATCTATTCCACGGAGAAATCCATCAAGGAACTGGGTGACAAAGTGGATGAAGCCACCAAGTCTCAGATCGAAACTCAGATCAGGACCCTGAAGACCGCCATAGAAAGTGAAGATGCCGCTGAAATCAAACGCCTCAGTGATGAGTTGACCCAATCCTCCCACAAATTGGCGGAAGCCATGTACAAGAAGGCTTCGGAAGCCAATGCCGGTGGCGCAGAAGCAGGGGCCGGTCCGGATCCGGGCGCGCGAGCCGGAAGCGCTCCGGGAGGAGATGATGATGTGGTGGATGCAGACTTTGAGGAAGTAAAAGACGATAAATAAGAAATATTTCTAATACCCTATTGGAAAATCCCGTGCGTCCCTGAGACCGCGGGATTTTTTTTAGGTTGGGTTTGACATATACCGGTTGATTATCTAAGACAAGAGCCATGAACATCGCAGAACTCCTCGTTGAAGGCGTAAAAAAACACGGCGGCCATTCGGCTGTTCATTTCGGCCGGCAAACCGTTACCTATGATGAATTGAACCAGCGGGTGGATGGTTTGGCCCACGGTTTGGGCCGGCTGGGAGTCGAAACAGGAGATGTCTGCGTTTTAATGATGCCCAACTCAATCGAGTGGATTGTGGTTTACTTTGCATTGGCCAAAGTCGGGGCAGTCGTTTTACCCGTAAATTTCCTGTACCGAGAAGGAGAGCTGACACATATTTTCAGAGATTCCGGTGCCCGTGTGTTCATCGGCCACAGCGACTACCTGGAGCAACCTATCTTGACCATGAAAACGCTGCCTAAGATGAATCTCCGAATTGCACTGGGTGTGACAGACAAAGAAGGATTCGTCCCCCTTGAAGAACTCTTTGCTGATGAAAAAGAAAGAGAATTCCCGATTTGTCCGGTTAAAGATGAAGATATCTGGGCTATCATCTATACCAGCGGAACAACAGGCCTTCCCAAGGGGGCTATGCTTTCCCATGGCAATCTGACCAGCAATGCCATGACCGTGGCTGCCCTGCGTACCACCGGCCCGAATGACGTGGTCCTCGGTGTGCTGCCGCTTTACCATATCTATGGGCAGACGTGTGTGCTGAATGCTTCTCTCTATCCGGGCCTGACCGTCCGCCTGTGGCCGCAGTTTGACGACAAGGAACTGTTCGATGCCATTGAGGCCGAGCAAAGCGCTATCCTTATTGCCGTGCCCACTATTCTAAACCGGCTGTTGGCACTTGCGGGCAGCCGACCGCCTAAGCGGTCAGGGTTGCGGTTCTGCATTTCAGGCTCCGCGTCTCTCCCTGCTGATATCCTCAATCGATTCCAGGAAAAATTCCAGACCGTTATATATGAAGGATACGGACTTACCGAATGCTCACCGGTTTGCGTGGAAAATCCTCATGGACAACCCACTCGACCCGGTTCCATCGGAGTTCCCATACCCGGATTTGAAGCCCGGATCGTCAACGTGGAAGACGAGGATATGCCTTTGGGAGAGGTGGGAGAGCTCATCGTTCGCGGTCCGGGTGTCATGAAAGGATATATGAATCAGCCCGAGACCACCGCACGAACCCTGGCCAATGGGTGGCTGCATACCGGAGATCTGGCGCGTATGGATGAGGACGGGTATTTCTATATTGTTGATCGAAAGAAAGATATGATCATCAGGGCGGGATATAATGTCTACCCGAGGGAGATTGAAGAGGTTTTGTACACCCACCCGGCAGTGGCGGAGGCCGCAGTAATAGGCATACCCCATCCTGAACTGGGTGAAGAGGTGGCGGCAGCCGTGGTGTTTCGTCCGGGACAGCAGATCACTGCAGAAGAACTTCAGCGGTTTGTAAAGGAGCGCGTGGCACCATATAAGTATCCGAGAAAAATCCATCTCATGGATGAACTGCCAAAAAGCCATACCGGCAAAATCCTCAAACGGGCCATCAAACTGGAAGAAATGTAACTTAGTGCCCATGTAGGTAAATTTAACGACGTATTTTTATCAAGCCGACTATTTTGTATGAGCTGAATTCAAAGAGTTTAAAATTTGAAGTGCCTAAAGTGAGCTAAAGTTGAGGAATGCGCTTTCAGCGAGGTCTGGATTAATAATGGACGATCAAGCGTTCTCAAAAAAAGTATTTAAAATCGATAGAATACATTAATTTTAGGCACTTTAGCTCACTTTAGGCACTTTAAACTTTTGCATGGAATGATCAAACAAGCGCAAATACGCAACCGTATTTAAGAATACGTGTACTTTAAGGAGATAACATGAAAAATGTTGCTATCATCGGAGCCGGAACCATGGGCCACTCGCTGGCCCAGGTATTTGCCCAGGGAGGATATCAAGTATTTCTGAACGATCTCTCTGAGGAGGCCCTGTCAAAGGCACTAACCCTCATGTCATCGAACCTGGACACGCTTTCCAGGGCCGGGCTTTTTGATCCGGCTGAAAAATCAAAGGTGCTGGAACAGCGGATTACCTGTACAACGGATCTCGCCCGGGCCGTTGCCCAGTCGGAACTGGTCATTGAAGCGATTGTTGAGGTTCCAGAAGCAAAAAAAGAGATGT
The DNA here is from genome assembly GCA_013349495.1 of Deltaproteobacteria bacterium. GTDB lineage: Bacteria > Desulfobacterota > Desulfobacteria > Desulfobacterales > SURF-15 > DUZK01. The sequence goes on along the minus strand of DUZK01000091.1, from coordinate 233 downwards.
TTTCCGAGCTGGATCGGCTTGCACCCCCAAGTGCCATATTATCCAGCAATACCTCGTATCTGGATATCTTCCGGTTCGTTGAGACCAAAAGACCCGAAAAAGTCATCATTACCCATTGGTTTACCCCGCCCCATATCGTGCCGCTGGTGGAGATTGTACAGGGCCCCCAGACCGGCTCGGAGACGGTGGCAACTGTCGAGCGCATTCTCAATGGCCTCGGAAAGAAGACCATT
>DUZK01000090.1 GCA_013349495.1 Deltaproteobacteria bacterium | reverse complement strand
GAAACTCGATCTCTACAAGGGAAATTGTCGAGTGGCGGGACGCAAATCAGACAAATCCCTTTATCGGGAAGATTTTGCAACCTTTGAGGACGACACGGTATACAGCCAGAAAGATGCCGAAGGATTTATCCGGATAAACGCCCTTAGGTTAAGAATACAAAAAATGCTGGAGCTTTAAAGTTAACGGAGATTTCTTAGCAAAATGTCTGAAAAACTCTGGGACGGCAGGTTTTCTGAAGAGACCGACAAACTCGTGGAAGCGTTCACCTCGTCCATCGAAGTAGACAAGCGGTTGTACGCGTATGATATCGAGGGCAGCATCGCCCACTGTAAAATGCTTGCCAAAACCGCCATCATACCTGAAGGGGACGCTAAAATCCTGATTTCGGGATTGCTTAAAATCAAAGCGGACATCGAAAAGGGTGATTTCCGATACGACGACAGTCTCGAAGATATTCATATGCACATCGAAAGCCGCCTCGCAGGGGATGTGGGGAAAGCTGCCCATAAACTCCATACCGCAAGAAGCCGAAACGACCAGGTCGCCCTGGATGTCAGAATGTATCTGCGGAAAGAAACCGAGAATGTCATCCGGTTACTGATCGGGCTTCGGCATGTGCTTGTGGAACTGGCCGAATCCCGGATCCGTGTGATTATGCCCGGATACACGCATTTGCAGCGGGCGCAGCCGGTATTGTTGTCTCATCACCTGATGGCCTATTATGAAATGCTGAAGCGGGATACGGAAAGATTCAGGGACGGCCTCAAGCGAACCGATGTTATGCCTCTTGGCAGTGCTGCACTGGCCGGGACCACCTATCCCATTGACCGGGAGTACACTGCCGAATTATTAGATTTTCCGAAAGTGTCCGCCAACAGTATCGATTCGGTTTCGGATCGCGATTTTATCATTGAATTTCTATCGGCATCCAGCATATGCATGGTCCATCTCAGTCGAATGGCTGAAGAATTAATTTTGTGGTCTTCCGCTGAGTTCGGTTTCATAGAATTTCCGGATGCTTTCGCCACCGGCAGCAGCATCATGCCCCAGAAGAAAAATCCGGATGTGGCGGAATTGATTCGCGGAAAATCTGGCCAGGTTTTCGGTAGTCTGATATCGCTTCTGACCATGATGAAATCGCTGCCCTTGGCGTATAACAGGGATATGCAGGAAGATAAAAAACCGCTGTTTGAAACAGTAGACACCGTAAAAGCTTGCCTTAAGATCTACATCAATCTCCTTCCGAAACTCGGAATCAAGATTGAGACCCTGCGCCGGGCCAGCAACAGCGGATATCTGAATGCCACCGATCTTGCGGATTATCTCGTTTCCAAAGGGATGAGCTTTCGTGAGGCTCACGGATGTGTGGGACGCGCCGTTTCCCATGCCATTGCCGAAAACAAAGAACTGCATGAACTGGAACTGGATGTGCTGAAGACGTTTTCGGAACGCATCGAAGGCGACGTTTTTTCGATCCTGACACCCGAAGCGATGGTGAATCGGCGGCTGTCGACCGGCGGAACAGCCACAAGCCTGGTACGGAACGCCATAAAAGCAGCAGAGACCGAATTGATCAAGGAGTCCGGGCAATCTGAAGACTTAACCATTTGAAAGGTTTATACAGAAAGATTATGAATCGATCTTATTTCAACAGGTTTTCTCGTCGTCGAAAGATTGAAGCCGTTGTTTTCGGCTTGGTATTGATTTTCTTTGCCGCGTCGTGCGGAAAGAAGGGGGATCCCTTTCCTCCCCGGGAACTGCCGCCTCCGGCGGTTGGGGATTTGGCCATGGAACGGTCGGACGATTTCCTAACCCTGACCTGGACCGTACCGACGGGAAAGAAGAGGATCGTGTCCGGTTTTGCGGGTTTTTTGGTCTATCGATCAAAAAAAGCGGTGTCTGAGGAGGCATGCAAAGGCTGCCCCATACTATTTTCGAGAGTTGCCGATGTCCCTATTTCGGGTGAAGCACCTGGTGATGCCATGACTTTTTCGGAAACCCTGGAAAAAGGCTTCCGGTATATTTATAAAGTAACGATATACTCAAAAGCCGGTCTAGTCAGCGGTGCTTCCAACTTGGTTGAGTTTACCTATTGATGCAATGCCTCAAAGATTTCCATCTGCATCCCCATACGGCTCTCCTTTCGGTGGGTTCCAACATGGGGGATAAACTTTTAAACTGCCGAAAGGGAATCGATGCTTTAACCGCCACGGGAAATTGCACACTTATTAAACGTTCGCGGTTTTATCAAACCGAGCCGGTTGACTTCAAGGACCAAGCGTGGTTTGTAAACGGCGTTTTCCAGATCCGGACCGATCTGAGCCCATGGAAGCTGTTTGAGGAAATCAAGCGGATTGAGAGAGATGCCGGCCGTAAATCTCAAACCATCCGATACGGCCCCCGGATTCTGGATCTGGATATTTTGCTCTACGATGACCAGGTCATAGAAACAGAAACGTTGACGATCCCTCATCCCAGGATGCATAAAAGGCGCTTTGTGTTGAAGCCTGTTTGTGATATAGATCCAGATATCAATCATCCTGTGTTTAAGAGAACGATGGGACAATTACTAGAGGGCCTAGATAAGACATCCCAGGAAGTGATACTGATCTCATGAGACTTTTAATCTTAGGGATACTCATATATATCTGCTACCGGTCTCTAAAATCCTGGCTCGGCCCTCACTCGGCGATAAGGCAGCCCGACAGGGGAGGCGCTGTGGAAAAAATAGACGATGTCATGGTCAAAGACCCTGTGTGTGAAGTCTATTTTCCGAAGCGGAATGGTTTCCGATTTAAGCTGGGCGGTAAAGATTTATATTTTTGCAGCAAAGAATGCCGTGATAAATTTGTTACCGCACAATCGAGCTAATGTGGTTCAGTATATTGCAGGGCCGAAGTCGAAGTTGAAATAGACCAAATTACACTGCCGAAAAAACATGCTTTCAAGACGCAAGATTAAAGAAGATTTAAGTCACCCCAACAGCTTGACCCTCTATCGCATTCTTGTGATACCGGCCATAGTGATTCTGCTCTTTTTCCCGAATCGATTTTTTACCTTCCTCTCCGCTCTTATTTTCAGCACGGGCGCCATCACTGACTGGCTGGACGGCTTTTACGCAAGGAGAAGGGGATTGGTTTCCAATTTTGGTAAAATCATGGATCCCATTGCAGATAAACTGCTGGTTTCTTCCGCATGTATCATGCTGGTATCCCATGGCTGGGTTGAGGGCTGGATTGCCTGTACTATTATTGCCCGTGAAATCGCGGTTACCGGCTTGCGCAATATTCTTATCGAAAAGGGCAAAGATGTTTCCGCCTCAACGCTTGGAAAATATAAAACCGGCTTTCAGATCGGCGCCCTCATTCCCCTGTTGATTCATTACCCCTATTTTGGAATCGATTTTCATGCCATCGGATCCGCCCTGCTGTGGGGAGCACTTTTGTTTACCGTCTGGTCCGGAGCGGATTATTTCATACGGTTTAGAAAGCTGTTAACGTCTTGATCCGGCCAAGGTCATTTACTATTGACAGAAGAACGGAGAATCGATAAAGATACCTCCCATCTGAGCGGGAATAACTCAGTGGTAGAGTGCGACCTTGCCAAGGTCGAAGTCGCGGGTTCAAATCCCGTTTCCCGCTCCATTCTTTTTGGCGGCATAGCCAAGTGGTAAGGCGACGGTCTGCAAAACCGTTATTCCCCGGTTCAAATCCGGGTGCCGCCTCCATTCTGAATTAAAGGATTTGTAACGATTTCGATATGTTGCAAGCCCTTTCTTGTTTTTTCATTTGAATATATATTCTGCAATAGATATCACAGAAAGCACGTTTCTTTGGCCACAAGCTCCCATCAAAAGCCCAGACACATAAGATCGGCTTTTCATCCCAGGGCGTATATCCAGGGGCCCCATTCTATTATACAATCGGAAAATATTTTTTGAAAATGACCGCTTGTTTCTCTAAGAAAAATGTGTTCTTTTAATATTTTCGGTTGGGCGGACAAATGACGGAGAATTCGAAGATGAAAAAAGTGCTGGAGGGTGTTCGTGTACTGGATCTGACTCAATATCTGTCCGGACCGCAGGCAACCTTGCTGCTTGCCGGTTTAGGGGCGGAGGTTATCAGAATCGACAACCCTGCTGCAAGGGACCCGGTGGCGGAAAGCCCCCCTTTTGTGGGACCGGAAGGCGTGTCCATGCAGCGCCGGACGGATAAAGACATCGGAATATTCTATTTAAAGCGCGCCCGCAACAAAAAGGCCATTACCCTCAATCTGAAATCCCGGAAAGGCAAAGATCTTTTTTGCAGACTGAGCGAGGACGCGGATGTCCTGGTCGAAAATTTTTCAGTGGGTGTAACCGAACGCCTGGGTATTGACTATTCGTCACTGAGCAGACGGAACCGTTCTCTCATTTATTGCTCGGTGACCGGCTACGGATCCACCGGACCGGACGCCGGGCTGAAAGGATATGATTCGGTGGCCCAGGCGGCTTCAGGCTTAATGAATCTCACCGGATTTCCGGACGGTCCCCCGATGAAGGCGGGCTCTGCTTTGGCCGACAGCGTCGGCGGTGTTTTCGGTTTCGGGGGCATCATGGCCGCCTTATACCACCGGGAGCGAAGCGGTGAGGGACAGCACGTCGACATTTCAATGGTGGATTGCCTGTTTTCACTGGTATTTGATGAGCCGCTCGACTGCTATGAGCAATTGGGTCTCCCGCCGCGTATGGGAAACCGGATCATGCGACTCTCACCGTTCAATTCATATCCGACGGAAGACGGCTGGATCGTTATCGCCACCGGTACAACCGCTCAATGGCACACCGTACTCCGGGCTATTGAGCGGAAGGATCTCATCGATGATGCCCGCTATAAAGAGATGTCCGACCGCCTGATCCATAACGATGAGGTCGATGCCCTTATCACCGAATGGACGAAAGCGCGCAAAACAGCGGAGGCCGTCGATTACCTTCGGGAAGCCGGTGTCATATGCGGGCCCGTGCGGACCATCGAAGATATCAAGGCATCCCGACATATGCAGGCTCGCGGGATGCTGCCGACGTTGCAGCATCCGCTGATAGGGGATATACCGGGGTTGCATGCCCATGGATTCCCCATACACTTTTCCAAAACACCCGGTGGCTACGACCGCCCCGCCCCGCTCTCCGGGCAGCATAATAAAGAGATCTATTGCGGCTTGCTGGGGCTTTCCCCGGATGAACTGGTCGATCTTAAAAATGAAGGCGTCATCTGACCGATTCCAACGGCGTATGGTTATTGAATCCCTTTTCTCCAACTAAACAGGAGCCGCCATGACCGAGACGAAACGAGTTCTGGAAACCGGCATTGAGATACGGCCGACATACACCCCGGAAGATAGCAAGGCCCTGGATGCTGAAAAAGATATCGGAAGCCCCGGTGAATACCCCTACACCCGGGGTATTCATAAAACCATGTATCGGGACCAATTATGGTCGATGAGGCAGTACTCCGGGTTCGGGACGCCGAAGGACTCCAATCAAAGGTACAAATACCTGCTCGACCAGGGCCAAACCGGCTTAAGCGTGGCACTGGATCTTCCCACGCAAATGGGCCTGGACCCGGATGACGCCATGTCGTTGGGAGAGGTCGGGCGGGTGGGGGTTTCCATCAGTACGCTTAAGGATATGGAAACCCTTTTTGAGGGGCTGCCCCTTGACGGCGTTACCACCTCGTTTACAATCAACGCTACTGCAGCGATGCTGCTCGCAATGTATCTCTGCGTGGCTGAGAAGCAGGGGGTTGCGTTTGAGAAGATCGGGGGAACCATTCAGAATGATATTTTAAAGGAATACGTGGCAAGAGGGGCATGGATCTATCCGCCCGACTTTTCGCTTCGCTTAATCGTCGACACCATAGAATACTGCACAAAGCACGTACCGCGGTTCAACCCCATCAGCATTGCAGGTGCTCATTTTAAGGATGCAGGCTGTACCTGCGTTCAGGAGGCTGCGTTCACGCTGGCTGACGCAATCGAATATATCGAAGCGGTTTTGGATCGCGGCCTGAATATCGATGAATTTGCTCCGAGATTGAGCTTTTACTTCTATACCCACAGCAATTTTTTTGAAGAAATCGCTAAATACCGGGCGATGAGAAAACTTTGGGCAAAATATCTGCGGGAAAGATTCAATGCCCAAAATCCCCGATCCTGGTTATTTCGCTTCGGAGTGGTTTGCGGCGGCAGCACCCTGGTACCCCAGCAACCCGAGGTAAATGCCATCAGGGTTGCGTATCAGGCGCTTGCCAGTGTTTTGGGCGGCGTGCAGTCCATGTTCACCTGCGCATGGGACGAACCCTTTTCGATACCCACGGAAGAAAATGCCAGGCTGGCCCTGAGAACCCAGCAAGTGCTGGGGTATGAAACAGGCGTTGCGGACACGCCTGATCCGCTTGGCGGTTCCTATTTTGTCGAGTCTCTCACCAAGGAGATGGAAGACAAGATTAGTGAACTGATAACAAAAATTGAATCAAGGGGCGGTATGGTCAAATCCATCAAAGAAGGGTTTATCCAGAGGCAGATTATGGAAGAGGCGCAAAAGAAAGAAAAACGGATAAGCTCGGGCGAGGCGGTGGTGGTGGGGGTCAATCGATTTATCATTGATGAGGAAGAAAGGGAATTAACGCTGCATGAATACAATGAGAATGTGGCAAAAGAGCAGATCGAATCGTTGAACGAGGTCCGCAGCATGCGGGACAACGGTAAAGTGGAAAAGCATCTCGGGCAGCTGAGAGCTGTTGCAAAAAGTGATGAAAATTTAATGCCCCACTTGATCGAGGCTTTCAGGGACTACGTCAGCCTGGGCGAGGTCTGCCGGGTATTCAAAGAAGAATTCGGAACCTTTCAGCAGCCGACGATTATTTAACTTGATGCTATAGGAATTTCCTTTTTTGGACGCAGATAAACGCAGATTTTTAAGATAAATAAAGAAAGATTATATCTGCGTATTTCAGCGAAAATCCGCGTCCTATTTAACTTGATATTTGACTTCCAAACTGGACATGAGGTGAATAATGACCGCGGAACGGAAGAAGAGAATCCTGATTGCGAGTCCCGGGCTGGACGGACATGACAGAGGGGCAAAAGTGGTGGCCTACGCATTGAAAGATGCCGGGATGGAAGTCATCTATTTGGGGATCCATCGTACAACCGAAGAAATTGTAATCGCTGCGTTGGAAGAAGACGTAGACTTTGTGGGATTGAGCATGTTGTCAGGGGCGCATCTGATATTAACGGAGCAGATCCTGAAAATGATGGAAAAATATCGGATCGGCGACATCCCATTGGTGATCGGGGGTACGATTCCCAAAAAAGACGTGACGAGATTGAAAGAACTGGGAGTCGCCTTTGTTTTCCCAACCCAGACCCCATTGGATAAAATTATCTCTGAACTTGAGGAATATCATTAAGCGTCTCGGAAATTCTACAACCTATTGATATTATGTTTTTAATTGACACTCAACATTGCAGTGCAACATGGAATAGTGGAATTATGGAATAATGGAATATTGGGGATAAAAGCGGAAAAGATCTTTTTTATAAAATCGATAGAATTCATTTAAACCCATCATTCCAGTGCTCCAATATTCCAGTATTCCAATAGTGAGCGAAGCGAACTAAGTTCGCTTTAGGAGGAACCGGCGAAATGACACAATCCTTTAAAAATATAAAAGTTGAGATAGACAGCAAAGTTTGCATTGTTACCATAAATCGACCGGAGCGGAAGAATGCCATGGATGTCGACACATTTATGGAACTGAGCGATATGGTTGATCAGATTGAACATAATGATGAGATCCTGGCGCTTATATTAACAGGGCATGGCGATGAATCATTCAGTTCGGGGGGAGATTTAAAATACTTAAAAACCCTCGATACGCTCCATAAGGGAAGGGAGATGTCCTCTGTTTGCGGAAATGTGCTCGATCGAATCGAGGGACTTGACATTCCGGTAATAGGGGCAATTAATGGATATGCTTTCGGGGGTGGATGCGAATTGGCACTGGCGTGCGATTACAGGATCGCTTCAAAAGAGGCAACCTTCGGATTTCGTCAGATCACCATGGGGATCATGACATCATGGGGCGGTGGAAAACGGCTGGTTCGAACGGTCGGGAAGTCGAAGGCGCTTATGCTGCTGTTGACCGGAGACGTCATTTCGGCAAAAGAGGCTCTTGATTTGGGCTTTGTCGATCTGCTCGTCGAAAAGAATGAGGTATTGCCTTTCGCAAAGGAGCTGGGCGGAAGGATTGTTAAAAATGCGCCGTTGTCCATTCGCTTCATCAAAAAGTTCATAAATTCCTGTGTCGACATGTCGGGAAGAGACGCAAATCTGTTGGAAACGGAGTTGTTTTCGATTCTTTGGGGTTCTGAAGATCATAATGAAGCGGTGGAGGCTTTTTTTGCTAAAAGAGAAGCCCGGTACAAGGGTCAGTGATTTAACTTGATAGTATAGAAATTCCTTTTTTGGACGCTGATTAACGCAGATAAGCATTTGATACTGGATACTCGATACTGGATACTTGATAAACGGTATGATCTTTCATTCGTTTTATCAATTTGGACAGTAATAAAATATCGAGCATCGAGCATCAAGAAACGAGTATCGATTGCGATTTATCTGTGCATATCTGCGTAGATCTGCGTCCTAATTTATTATCCTGCCTTAAGGTAACCTGCCCGCACAATCACCGCCAAAAGTTCAAATCGTCATACAGCGCGATGAGAAAAAATTGACGCTTTTTGGAGATTTGGGCCGGTCCTGTAACCTGTTGGTAATTCATGAAAAGACCGAAATGCCTTTCCCTCAATGGATTTCGCAGGATGCGGAACGCAAGAATATCAATTGGCACAAAAGTTGCAAACTAATTAGTCAAGAATTTCCAGGAGTTGGAGGTGATGCGGGTGCGGATGCGAATGAGAAAACTTGCTATCAGCTTGATACTGCTAAGCGTAACTGCGGTAAATACCGGATGTGTCGGAATTTTCGCGGCTGGAGTCGTTACCGGAGCGGGGCATTATATCAAATATTCCATGGATTGCGTCGCCTCCCGCACCTTCATGGGCGATCTTCAGTATGTGACCTCTGCCTCCATTGACGTCCTGAAGGAGATGAAAATAAAGATTGACACTGTGGAGCGTCATGAGGAAGGCGCACAAATATTTGCAGAAACAAAGAATTTACGCATCCGGGTAACGCTGGATCCGATCAGCGACAATACGACCAAAGTGTCTATAGATGTATCCAAGTATACGGTACTGAAAGACAAAGCTACAGCCAGTGCAATTATTTCACGAATCAACATTTTTTTGACGGAGACAGACAGAAGTCTGGCGAAAAGAAATATATGATTCAACACATTGTTATGAAACGAAAAGAATGGTTAAGGATCGGGCGGTGTTTGCCGTCGATTCCGTTAGAGGGGATAGCCCATGGCCGAGATGATGAGCACAGCGTATGACAGACATCATATTTCTGAACCCGATATGGAGGAACAACAATTTCATAGTGTGGAATTTCATGTTGATGGGCTCCAGCTTCTATATCAATCCAAGGTCTGGAGCAATGGTACGGATCCTATGTTTACACTGGTTAAAGAGGATTCCGATGTTTTAAATCGGATCCAAGTCGGGGATATTTTGAATATGAAATTCTATTCATCCGATGGATACTGCCCGCCCAAAGATCTTGAAACCGAAATAAAACATATCACCAAAGACACGCGGGGACGGTTTAAAGGACACTTCCTTGTGGGGCTTGCCATCGTCTCAAACCGTTATCATTATGCTCCGAACACTCCTTTTTCGATAACCGATTGATCATTTGCCGTATATTATGTAACCTTAAACTGTACGGGTTGGATTCCGTTTTCTGATATCCGTTAACGACAACCGGTTGAACTATTATGAGCAGTGAAGGAGCCGATACCGATTTTTCGATTCACCATCTGAGAGAAATCTCCACATGGGTTTCTTCGGTCCAAGATTTGGACCAGGTTCTGGAACTCATTATTGAGACGGCAACCCAAATGATGAATGCAAAGGCAAGCTCTCTGCTGCTTGTGGACCCAAAGAGCAGACGCCTTTATTTTAAGGTTGCCACCGGAGACAAAAAAGATGATGTGAAACAATTTGAAATGGAATTGGGGCAGGGGATTGCAGGCCATGTGGCAATGACCGGAGAGCCGTTGTTGATTCCGGATGTCCGGAAAGATCCGCGCTGGTATAAGGAGATCAGTGAATCAATCGGTTTCAAGACACGTTCCATAGCTTGCGTTCCGATGAAAATAAAAAATGAGATCATCGGTGTTGTAGAGATAATCGATAAGACCGACGGAAAGTCCATCCGAAAATCGGACATCAAGCTATTGACGGTTTTTGCCGAGCTGGCAGCCATGGCCATCGGCAGCGCCCGGAAGTTTGCCCATGCAAAACGAGAATTAAAAACCCTTAAAGAGGAGCTTGGTTCAAAGTATCAAATTATCGGGGATAGCCAACCCCTTAGAAAGGTCATTTCCGATGCGTTCAAAGTGGCAAACTCAAAAACTTCCACCCTTATCGTGGGAGAAAGCGGGACAGGAAAAGAACTGCTGGCAAGATTGATTCATCGGGGAGGCAGTCGAAAAGACGGACCCCTGGTGGTGTTGAACTGTGCGGCGCTTCCGGAAACCTTACTGGAAGTCGAATTGTTCGGCCATGAAAAGGGCGCCTACACCGGTGCCATCGATCGTAATATCGGAAAATTCGAATTGGCGGACGGGGGCACCATATTTCTCGATGAAATCGCAGAAATGAGTCCGGGGATGCAGGCCAAATTACTCCGTGTGCTTCAGGAGGGCGTGTTTTATCGGGTGGGCGGAAATCGACCCATTTATGTGGATGTCCGCGTCATCGCAGCAACCAATAAAAACATTGCGCATGAAATCACAGAGAGGCGATTTCGAGAGGATCTGTACTACCGGCTGAATGTGGTTCAGATTCATATGCCTGCCTTAAGAGATAGAAAAGAGGACATCCCGCTTATATCCGAGCATTTCCTGGAAGTTTTCAGCAAAGAGCGAGGGTTGTCAAAGGTATCCCTGTCTAAAAAAGCCGTCAAAAAGATGGTCGCCTATCATTGGCCGGGGAATGTTCGTGAACTCAGGAATGCCTTGGAGCGGGCTGTGGTATTAGGAAACGGCAAGGAAGTGTTGCCGGACGATTTGCCGATTATGAATTCCCAACCGAAATATCCCGGTATGCAAACCGGACTTTCGCTGCGGGAAGCATTGGATACATTCAAAAAGGAATTTATCAAGATCAATCTGAAGCATTCCAATGGCAGCCGAAGCAAGGCGGCAAAGGTTATGGGTATTCAAAGAACCTATCTCTCAAGCCTTATATCCAAATATGACCTGCAGGATATGTAGCATCGCTCAATTAAGGTCGTGCTGCCGACTCTCTATCGAACAATCTTCCCACTATCGTGAGATGTTTTCTCTCCTCTGAAGCGATTTGATACAACAATTTCCGGTTATCTTCTTCTCTGTAAACCGGAGTTCGATCTATTCCGGGTGGCAGGATAACCGCATTTGGGATATAGGTATTTCGTATTATACACAAAAAGATTTGGAAGGGTTTCAGGTGTCAGGTTTCGGGTGTCAGGAGTGTCTTTTCTGAAACCCGACACCTGAAACCTAATTCCCCTAATATGTGTTAGTCTTCAATCCCCAAAGGATTATTGCTGAACACGAAATTCAAATGCGGATACCCTGTTCCGGGTGGCTTTACCCGTTGACAAACAACGGATCTCCGCGTAATTTAAAAACCTTTGTAAGGTACGAATATTCGTTATAAATCTATCCGGAGGAGATGTTTTGATGATGAACTGGAATTTTCCTTATCGTTCACAAACGATGCCGGTAATGGCAAAAAATATCGTTGCGACCTCTCAACCCCTGGCAACCCAAGCAGGCGTTCAGATGCTCCAGAAGGGGGGGAATGCGGTGGATGCGGCATTGGCCACCGCCATTACGCTTACGGTGGTTGAGCCTACAAGCAACGGAATCGGAAGCGATGCCTATGCCATCATCTGGGATGGCCGAAAGCTCCATGGTATCAACGGTTCCGGTCGGTCTCCGAAAAAGTGGTCTTATGAGAGATTCGCCAAATATGAGGCGATGCCCAAGTTCGGATGGGATGCGGTGACTGTTCCGGGGGCCGTATCTGTCTGGGTAGCGCTTTCCGAGCGATTTGGAAAGCTTCCGTTCGAAGATCTTTTTGAACCGGCGGTCCGGTATGCAACCGGCGGTTTTCCGGTGTCACCCATCACCGCACTTCGTTGGAACGATGCCGCTGAGCGATATAAAGATTTTTCCGGTTTCTGCAAAGCCTTTCTTCCCGGCGGCCGGGCACCGAGAGCCGGAGAGATATTCAAATGTGAAGATCAGGGAAAGACCCTTAAGGAAATTGCCGATACCCGGGGAGCCTCTTTTTATCAGGACCGACTGGCGGAAGCAATGGCGGAAGCAGCCGAATCTGATGGAGGCGTATTGACCGTTGAAGATCTGTCTTCTCACCAAAGCGATTGGGTTGAACCCATCGGAATGGATTATCGGGGCTACCGCCTTCATGAGATTCCCCCCAACGGGCAGGGGATAGCTGCACTCATCGCCCTTGGAATTCTCGGTCATTTTGACCTGTCTTCTCATCCGGTGGATTCCGTTGATTCCATCCACTTGCAACTTGAGGCGATGAAGCTGGCTATTGCCGATATCAAGCAGCACCTTGCCGACCTCGAACATATGCAGGTTACGCCGCAGAATCTACTCGATCCGGATTATTTGTCCGGTCAGGCCGCACGGATCGAAATGAGCCGTGCCCAGTTTCCGGAATCCGGAATTCCCTTGGACAGAGGTACCGTATATTTAACGGCCGCAGATGAAAGTGGAATGATGGTATCTTTCATCCAGTCCAATTACATGGGATTCGGATCCGGTATCGTGGTTCCGGAAACCGGAATAGCCCTGCAAAACCGCGGATATGGGTTTACCTTAGAGAAAGGCCATCCCAATCAGGTGGACGGAAACAAACGTCCCTATCAAACGATTATCCCGGGGTTTGTGACCAAAGAAGGTCAGCCGGTGATGAGTTTCGGAGTGATGGGAGGCCACATGCAGGCCCAAGGGCATGTTCAGATGATGACCCGTATCTTTGACTACGACCAAAATCCACAGACCGCCTCTGACGCACCGCGCTGGCATCTCTTGGAACATCAACAGCGGGTTGCGATTGAACCCGGTCTCTCAACAGATTTTCTGGAGGGGTTGACAGCCAGGGGGCATTCTCTAGAATTGGATGCGCCGGAATCGCTGTTCGGTGGCGCACAGCTTATATATAAAATGGGTGATCATTACGTTTCCGGGTCCGATCACAGAAAAGACGGCTGTGCCATAGGGTTTTAAAATTGGACATGTATCTGTTCGGTTATGAGCCGTATAATAAAAATAATTACGATTGCCTTGCTTCTCGTCCTCGGTGTGTTGTGCGGTGTCGTGGCAGGCGTTTTTATTGCCCTGACCCGTGACCTTCCACAGATTCAGTCCCTGGAAAGTTTCAAACCTTCCGCCGTGACGCGAGTATATTCATCCGACAAAGTTCTGCTATCCGAACTCTATGCGGAAAAACGCCATCCGATTTCCATTCAATCCATGCCGCCTCATCTTAAGGCCGCTTTGGTTGCTACGGAGGATCGTAACTTTTATCGCCACAGCGGTGTGGATTTAAGGGGTGTATTTCGAGCCTTGGTCAAAGATTTGTCGACCGGCCAATTTGCCGAAGGGGCCAGTACCATTACCCAGCAACTGGCGAAAACACTCTTTCTCACCCCCCAAAAGACGATCGTTAGAAAAATCAAGGAAGCGTTTCTCGCATTCCAACTTGAACGGCGATATACCAAAGATGAAATCCTCGAATTTTATATGAATCAGGTTTACTTCGGCAGCGGGGCATACGGCGTGGAGTCCGCAGCCCGGCTGTTTTTCGGTAAGTCGGTTAATGATCTAACCTTATCCGAGAGCGCCCTGATTGCCGG
>DUZK01000089.1 GCA_013349495.1 Deltaproteobacteria bacterium | reverse complement strand
CTAAGTTCCATGTCATCATCAAAAAGGATTTCGAATATTGTAGGAGACTTGTACAAATGGAGGGGTAATATTTTACGCAAAAGAATGAACTCAGAAAAGGAACCGACAGGTTCTTTAACCTATTGACCCATCCGTTATAATTTTATCGAGGAGGAGAGAACCTATGAACAGCTCAGATCCTAAAATTCCGGCTTTCAGCTTTGATGCATTCATTCCGCCGGAAATGGCGGAGAGGGCAGAAAAAATAGGGGTTCAGAAAGCGGCCATGGGCTGGCGCACAATGCTCGCTTTAGGGGTTCTGGCCGGAGGGTTCATCTCCATGGGAGCGGTCTTTTCGACAACGGTGACTGCCGGCGCAACGGGACAACTTCCCTATGGTGTGACCCGTTTATTGGGCGGTCTTGTCTTCAGTCTCGGACTGATTCTGGTTGTGGTTGCAGGAGCCGAGCTTTTTACCGGAAACAACCTGATTATCATGGCCTGGGCAAACGGCAGGGTGACGATCTTTCAGGTACTGCGCAACTGGCTTCTGGTTTATGTCGGCAACTTCGCGGGAGCTGTTTCCACAGCGGTTTTGATGTACATCAGTTCTCAGTACTGTTTTGGAAAAGGAGCGGTTGGCATCAATATTTTAAATACAGCCGCTGCAAAGTGTCAGTTTGGATTTATTCAGGCAATCGCACTGGGGATTGCCTGCAATGCGCTGGTATGTATGGCCGTGTGGTTGTGCTACAGCGCCCGCACAACGACCGATAAAATACTGTCCATCATTTTCCCGATCACAGCCTTTGTAGCCGCCGGTTTCGAGCACTCCATTGCGAACATGTATTTCATCCTCATCGGTCTGTTCATCAAAACCGGTGCACCTTCTGTTTTCTGGGAAACCATTGGAAAAACCGCATCGGAATTTGCCGGTATCACTTGGACAAATTTTATTTTCGCAAACCTGCTTCCGGTTACCATTGGAAATATTTTCGGCGGTGCGGTAATGGTCGGGTTGATTTACTGGTTCATATATCTTCGCAAGGGACTCGTCCCGAAATCCACTTGATTACTCCTGCTGGATGAAAAGAGATTGGAAAAGGGCTCAAGGAATCAGGATGATTTCTTTTTCACCGCATGGTACTTTCGAAACACAAATTTTTCGAACTCAACTAAAAACAGCACCGAACTTGAAACGGCGGCAATGCGCACCCAGGAAGCGAAGCGAATGGCATCGGTGCCGAACAGCTTCTGCATAGGGGTAACGTATGTGAGGACCATCTGAAACATAATTACTATTCCGACTGTCGCCAATGCATAGCCGTTTCCGAAAATACCTTCACGCGTCAATGTCGTTTGGCTCAAATACCGGGTATTGAAAAGATAAAAAATCTCGAATCCAACCAAAGTGTTGACCGCAATGGTCCGTGCGTATTCGATGGAAGCCCCGTTGAGACGCTCCCAGCTAAAAAGCCAAAAGGTCCCGATTATTAAAATCAACGCCACAAATCCGATTCTCCATGCAAGAAACGGTGTAAGAATCGGTTCTTTCGGATCTCTCGGCGGGCGCATCATAACCCCTGCTTCAGGGGGCTCAAAGGCAAGGGACAATGCCAGCGTTATGGCGGTAATCATGTTAATCCACAAAATCTGAACCGGTGTGATCGGCAGCATCCGCCCGAACAGGATCGCCGCCACGATAATCCCGGCCTCTCCCCCATTGGTGGGTAAAATAAACATTAAGGCTTTCTTTATGTTGTCGTATACGGTCCGCCCCTCCTCCACTGCATGCTCAATAGAGGCGAAGTTGTCGTCAGCCAATACCATTTCAGATGCCTCTTTTGCGGCTTCGGTCCCTTTGCCGCCCATGGCGACTCCTATATCCGCCCGCTTTAGGGCCGGAGCGTCGTTTACGCCATCTCCGGTCATGGCAACAACCTCGCCGCTTTGTTGAAGGGCCTGCACCAGTCGAAGCTTATGCTCCGGGCTGACACGGGCAAACACGTCCACCTCTTGCACCAGTCTTTGAAGCTGCGCATCATTTAAAGTGTCTATTTCATGTCCGGTAAGCGCAAGCGTTCCGTCTCCAATTCCCATCTCAGCACCGATGGCCCGGGCGGTTAATACGTGGTCACCGGTGATCATCTTAACCCGGATGCCGGCGGACCGACATTTTTCGATGGCACTGATCGCATCCCCGCGGGGCGGGTCAATAATTCCCAGAAAGCCCAATAGCACCAGATCGCTTTGCACATCTTCAAATTGCAGATGCGATGTTAAATGATCTGTCTCCCTGTATGCAACAGCAAGCGGTCGTTGTCCGCGGGATGCAATCTGTTGTATCTGTCTTTCCCAGTAGTCCACATCCAGTGGTTCTGTGTGGTCGGCTACGAGCTGGTAACGGCACATCTGTAGAATACGTTCCGGAGCGCCCTTGACATAAATGCGCCCCTTTTCAATCTGGTTGCGATGTAAAGTTGCCATGAATCGGTGTTCGGATTCAAAGGGAATAATGTCGATACGCGGCCATTGTGTCAGCTCCGCTTCGGGATTAAGGCCGGCCTTATAGCCCAAAACAATCAGAGCACCTTCTGTCGGATCTCCCTGTACCTTCCATTGGCCGTTGGTTTTTTGCAGCGATGCGTCGTTACAGAGCAGGGCAGCCCGACTCAGTTCGGTCAGGTCGGGATACGTTTTGCAATCGATATCCGTCCCGCTGACAAGATAGCAGGAAAATTCTTTTCCGCTCGCAGTGAAGGTTCCATGGGGCGTGTATCCCACACCGCTTACGTCATAAAGGTCTCGGGCCGTTACGACCGTTTTCACAGTCATTTCGTTGCGCGTCAGCGTACCGGTTTTGTCGGAACAGATAACAGTCACCGAACCCAGCGTCTCCACCGAAGCCAGCCGCCGAATAATGGCATTTCGCCCGGCCATCCGTTGAACACCGATTGCAAGCGTGATGGTTAAAATAGCCGGAAGCCCTTCCGGAATCGCCGCAACGGCCAGGCCTACGGCGGCAAGAAACATATCCGAAAGACCATAGTTCCTAATAAATACTCCGAATGCGAGGGTAAATCCTGCAAGAATCCCAATGGCAAAGGTAAGCTTCCGGCTAAAGTCAGCCATTTTCAAAAGCAGCCGTGTCGTAGTCGGTGGCGCCAATGCGATCAATGCACCGATTTTGCCAAGCTCCGTATGATCGCCTGTGGCCACTACGATAGCGGTTGCCTGCCCATAGGTGACAAGGGTACCCGTATAGGCCATGCCGGTGCGATCACCAAGCGCCGATTCCGCTTTCGCAGGGGTTATGGTCTTTTCAACCGGCACCGACTCACCGGTAAGGGATGCTTCATCGACCCGAAGGTTTTTGTTTTTTATCAATCGAACATCTGCCGGAACCTTATCGCCGGACTGTAAAATAACCACATCTCCAGGTACAAGTTGTTCGGCCGGCAATGATGTACGTGTTCCATCTCTTAAAACGGTAGCCTGGGGAGAAAGCAGATCCCTTATGGCATCGAGAGCCTTTTCAGCCTTTCCTTCCTGGACAAACCCGATCAGCGCGTTGATGATGACAACACCGGCAATCACCGCTGAATCCACCCAGTGTCCGATCAATGCGGTAATTACAGCGGCAATGAGCAGCACGTAAATGAGAATATTCTTGAACTGATTTACCAAAAGCACCCACGGACTGCGTTTTTTAGTCGGACGCAAGCGATTTGGGCCGTATTCGGCAAAACGCCGCTCGGCCTCAGCTTGAGTTAGCCCATCGGCCTGGCTGGACAGTTCTTTAAATACTGCATCCAGGTCAAGGGAGTGCCAGTCTGTTGCTTTATTCGAAAATAGCTTATCCATCATATCCCTCTTTGCGGGTCGTGGTTTCTTTAAGTATTGATAATATAAATAAGGGATCTGCTTCCGCAAGAACGGACTTGTTGTTGAATCGGTCCGCCAAATATCCCCAAAGGCGCATAAAAAGGACGTTTACAACCTGGCTTAAAACAGACAGCGTCAAACCAGCGCCATATTGAGACCGATTTTTTTGAGCATAAAAGAAAGGAGCAGCCAGGTTTATCGCAAAGTTCCAGCTTCCAAGAAATACGAGAAGCTGTCGAAAGTTGACATCCTTGAAAGGCTCCAGAATCACGGAAGATAAGCTGCCCTTGGGATACTTTACTATTTTCTTTTCAGGAATACCAGCCAAAGATGATCTGCCGCCGAAAAAGGGCATCACGGCAATTGATGAAAAGAAGACTAAATACACATCCCTGGATTTCCCTGCTAAGATCTTTCGTGCTTCTGACTTGACAGTCATAAAATTTTAAGTCACGCTTATTATCAAGGTTTTGTCGGGTTAATCCTATTTTTTATCATCTCTAAAATCACTATATCTTGGGGGGAGGTATGCGCATTCAATATTTCCGTGTCATAGTCGCGATACTGTTTATTCTAACCCTATCCAGCGAGACGGTTTTCACCGCACAGATCAAAGATTCCGAATCGGCCAGCCATGGTCTGGAAGCCGGTGGTCACACCGTGGTGGATACCTACAAATTTCCCGGGTTTAAAGTCATTCAATTCGAATTGCCGGTTCTGTCCATCTATTCATACATGCTCATCAGCGACGGACAGGCCCTTGTCGTCGATCCGGTGCGCGACATCTTCACGTATCTTGATGCGGCTAAAAAAGAATCGGCAAAGATCGGCGGCGCATATCTATCCCATTCCCATGCGGATTTTATCGCCGGCCATATGGAAATGGTAAACGCCCTGGGATGCCCTGTTTATCAAAGTGCAAAAAGCGGCGCCGTATATAAGATCGAACCGTTAAAAGAGGGCAGCGTCATTCATGTGGGAGAAGCAATGCTGAAGTTTATCGAAACTCCCGGACATACCCCTGACGGTATGTGTGCCGTTGCTTACAACAAGACCCAACCGGAAACGCCGCTTATGATGTTCACCGGTGATGTGCTGTTTGTCGGAAGCGTGGGCAGACCGGATCTGTTGGAAGGAACCGTATCGGCCGCCTCGCTGGCATCTTCCGTGTACGATGCCTGGAATCATAAGCTCTCTAAACTGGGCGATTCGGTGAATATATTTCCTGCGCACGGTGCCGGCTCCCTGTGCGGTGCGCATCTAAGCGATGAGCCGTTTTCGACCATCGGCAAGGAAAAGGCCTCGAATCCTTATTTCAAGTCCACCTCCAAGCGGGAGTTTATCACCGCACTTTTGGATGGCCTTCCTGAGGCGCCCCAATATTTTAGACACAATGCTCGAATGAATCGGGAAGGTCCTCCGATTGTTGACTGGAATGCGCCGCTTCCTTCTGAAATCATACCGGATATGGAACTTACGAATTCGGAAAAATATTACATTATCGACTTGCGCGATGCAACGGATTATGCATCCGTTCATATCCCCAATGCCATCAATATTGCGGTAAGGGGCAGGCTGGAGAACTGGGTCGGGACCATTGTCCCCTGGGGATCGGAGGTCATTCTCTGTGGATCGACAAGCGAACTGAAGGAGTCTGTTTTTCGGTTGCATCGGGTCGGATATACCGGAAAAATCATCACCATCGATTCATGGAAAAAAGCGGGGTTGGCTGTCAAATCAAGTCCCTCGATTCCTTCTCGTGAACTTTATGAACGTATGCAGAAAGGGGACGCGCCGATGATTGTAGACGTTCGCCTCCCCGAAGAGTGGATGGGGCTACGAATCGGCAAGGTGTTGAATCTGCCGCTGAACCGGCTTGCCAAAATGGCCGCGCAGCTCGATCCCTCGGAACCCGTGGTTACGGTGTGTAACTCCGCCTATCGTTCCAGTCTGGCAGTCGGAATATTGGAACGTGTCGGTTTCCAAAAGGCGACAAGCCTTGAAGGCGGAAGCGAGGCCTGGATAAAGGCAAGCCTTCCCGTACTGGAAGGGGTTATAAAAGGTGCCACGACCGAGACGGCTCCTAAAGCTCAAGTGAAGCTCCCCGAACGGATTTCCGCAGAAGATCTCAAGCGCATGTTCATGGATCTACCGGGCACTTTCGATTTGGTCGATATACGACCGGCAGTATATTTTAAGGATTTTAACATTCCCGGATCAAAAAATGTCGATATCGGTGAACTGATTAACAATCCTGCCTTTCTGACCGGAGCCGGTCCGTTGATTCTGATCGACCGGGACGGCACCATCGCCATGGCTGCAGGCGGCATATTGTCACAGAAAACCCAGCGGCCGATTAAAGTCGTCTATGGCGGAATGACCGCATATTGGTCAGAGACAGAGGGTATGGCAAAAAATATCACTCCTCTGCCGATACAGCCTGTTCCTGAAATAAAATCATCCGGACCGGCAACTCCCTCTACAGCACCCGCCCCGGCACCCCAACCGTCTCAGGAGCCGGCCAAGCCTAAGAAAAAAAGCGCGGGTTGTTAGGTTTATCATCCAAATGAAAACGTAAAAGGACAATCAAAATGGATGAAGAAAACAGTCGATATTCAAATCCCTATCTTACCGGTGTCATGTTAGGGCTTGTTCTTTTGGCTTCGTTTCTCCTATTGGGAGCAGGCTTGGGCGCATCCGGCGGACTGGCTCGATTGGCCGCATATATTGAAGGACTCTTGGTTCCTTCCCACACGCATGCCAGTGAATATTTCGGTGCATGGGGAAACAATCCGCTCAACTATTATCTGGTGTATATGCTTATCGGCATATTCCTCGGCGGCTTGTTCTCGGCGGTATCTAATAAACGGGTGTCTTTCGGCCTTGAAAGAGGAAAATCTGCATCAATCGGGATACGTACGGCTTTTGCACTGGCCGGGGGCGTATTGGTCGGATTTGCCAGCCGACTGGCCGGGGGATGTACATCAGGACAGGCGCTGAGCGGCGGTGCGCTGCTGCTGACCGGAAGCTTTGTCTTTTTGATATGCATATTTGCAGGCGGGTATGCGGCCGCTTTTTGGGTTGGGAGGCAATGGAATGATTAAGACCTTCTACGGGTTGGGAGTCCTCGATTCGAGCGCTGCATGTTTTACGGCCTTTATTATCGGTCTGTTTTTCGGATTGGCGCTTGAACGGGCCGGTTTCGGCAGCTCAAAACGTTTGGCCGGAATCTTTTACTTCAACGACATGGCGGTTCTGAAAGTGATGTTCAGCGCTCTATTGACCGCCATGCTCGGCCTTTCCATTTGTATTTCGCTGGGCTGGATCGATTTGTCCGACCAGGTCTACCTCATGAAAACCTACTTCGGTGCATACATCGTTGCAGGACTCTTGTTCGGCGTGGGATTTGTCATGGGCGGATGGTGTCCAGGGACTGCGGCTGTGGGAATGGCCTCCGGAAAAATCGATGCCGCTGTCTTCTTCGGCGGAGCCATCGCGGGGAGCATCCTCTTTAATGAACTCTATCCCATTATCAAACCGCTTTACACTTGGGGAGAAAGCCATCAGAACAGCTTCGGTCTTCCCGGTGTTGCATTTTTTCACACTACACTCGGCCTTTCCAAGACCGGATTTGCCTTTTTATTCACCGCAATTGCAGTATGCTGTTTTTGGGCGGTTGAGGCCTTGGAGAAAAAATATGCCCCGGCATCCACAACGGACCGATATCTGAACAGTCCATTTTTAAAATCCTTTAGCCTTGCTTTAATTGTTATTGCAGGCTCTCTTTTTCTGCTTCCTTCTCAACCGCCGGCAAAAACAGCACGAACAAAGCCAGCCGCCGCTTCGCCGGTTTCTCCGGCACCTGCTGTTTCAGAAAAAATACTATTAGAACATGTCGCTTCCGCACAGGACCACGTAGAGCCCGAGGAGCTTGCCGATTATCTTATGAACGGTATCCCTGGTATCCTGGTTGTCGATGTTAGGCCGTCCCAAGAATACCGGCAGTTTCACATACGGGGCGCCCTAAACGTCCAACTGCCCGATTTGCCGGTCTTTGCGGAACAGAGTGAATCCGCACAGAAGATTGTACTGTATTCAAACGGCATGACCCATCCGGCGCAAGCCCGGGATGCGTTGTTTCGAATGGGCTATACAAATGTATTTATTCTGACAGACGGTCTAACAGGCTTTGCCGATCGATGCTTAAAACCGGTGTCTCTTCGGACGGAACCCTTGCCGGTATATTCCGCAAACCAGATCAATCGATGGCGCGCTTATTTTTATGGACGGAATGCGAGCAGGGAAGCCGCCGCCAAACAAACCATCGCGTATCAAGGAACGCTTCCATCACTGATAAATACTGAATGGCTCTCTGAAAACCTGCAACACCGGCAAGTCAAGATCATAGACTGCAGGGATCAGCCCGAATACAACAGAAACCATATTCCAGGTGCAATGGCCGTATCCCCGGAAAATTTCAGGGGTGTCGTGGAGGGCATTCCTTCCATGCTTTTACCTGCAACGTTTCTCGCGGAAAAACTTTCTCTAATGGGTATCTTATCTTCTGATATCATTGTATTGGTCTATGGCGGAGACCGAATCCGGGATGCCACCCTGATCGGAATGGTTTTTGAGCGCCTCGGCCATCAGCGGTACGGGATTCTGGAAGGGGGCTTTGACAAATGGATATCCGAAAAACGGTCTACGAATACCGAGCTTCGGAAGATGGCGGCGACAACCTATCAAAGCGCTTCAGCAAGAGACCCTTTTACGTTATCCGCAGACGAAGTCTTTTCATATTTGCAGAATAAAAGCGCCGTGATTCTGGATGTTCGACCCGTCGATTATTACACCGGGAAAAAATCCGATGAAGCGCGTGGGGGGCATATTCCGGGCGCATTGAACCGGCCCTTTACCGAGGATATCATGAAATCCGAGGCCTATTCCGCTTTGAAACCGGTTGCGGAGCTTGAAGCGGCATATGCCAGTTTACTCCTTTCAAAAGAAACTCCGGTGATTGTGCATTGCCGCACAGGCCATCAGGCCAGCCAAACCTATTTTGTATTGAAACACATCCTGAAGTATAAACAGGTATTCTGGTACGATGCGGGTTGGACGGAGTGGTCTACAAGAAAAGAGCTTCCGGTAACGGTCGGAACCGAACCCTAAACATCCATTATCAGGACATCATAGATTAATTTCCATTCCTTCGCTTGCGGCAACGCACTCCATTGAACCCCCGGTTTTACCGATGATATCCCGGCAGTGTTCCAATTGCCGATCGAGATCATCATCCGTTCGATCCGGGTCATGGTGAAACAGGACCAGCTTTCCGACGCCGGAATCCATTGCCAGTTGAACGGCTGAGGTGTAAGTCGTATGTCCCCAGCCGCGTTTTGAACGATACTCCTCGTCCGTGTATTGAGCATCGTGAATGAGCAGGTTCGTACCCGAGCAGAAATCGGTGTATTCCTGACGGGTCTTCCCGTCGGGATGCTGGAAATCCAGTTCATTGTCCGTGAGAAACACAAAGCTCTTGTCTTGCTTGGCGAATTTGAAACCGTAACCGCCGTTCGGATGGCTTAAGGGAATCGGGTAGAAATCGATGAGTCCGACGCTTCCCATATCGGGGCATTCATAGCCGAACGAAAATGACGCCTTCATCACACTGAAATCAATCGGAAAATACGGTGCACGCATCTGATCCTCGAGATATCGGCGCAATGCGCCTTGCGCCTTGGGTCCTCCGTAGACATTGATCTTGTAATGATCGGAATACGCCGGAACAAAGAACGGAAAACCCGAGAGATGGTCCCAGTGTGAATGGGTCAGAATCATGTAAATCTCGGTGATCTCCTTTTCCTGAAGCAGCCGATTCCCTAGCAATCGAATGCCCGATCCGGCATCCACGATAATCACGCCACCCTCTTTGGGTCTGATCTCTAAGCAGGTGCTGTTGCCGCCGTACCGAAGTGTGTGCTGTCCGGGTGTCGCGATCGATCCCCGGCAGCCCCAGATTTTTATTTTCATAAAGGCCTCCCGTAGTATTCACTTATGCGATTAATCACGGTTTGACGATGATTTTATTTTTTCTCCCCACGATTTCCACAAAGGGATGCAGCAGTGAATCGAATCCGTTTGCCACATTTAGGCCTCGAACATTTCGAAGAATTCGAACCAATTGTGAAACCGGTGCTGCATCCGACTCTATTATGGTTTTTAAAAGCATGCGACTTGCGAATCGCATTAATGTAGAGGCCATAAAAATCAAATGCAACGGCAGCAATTCCACATCTAAGATATTGATTTTGGCTTCCGGCATAATTCTTAATAATAATCCGGCGGTTATGGGTGCAATGGCGGCGCCAGCACCTGCTATTACACTGTAGGTTGAAAAGAAGATCCCTTTGTTTTCACCAGAGCTGATCCTGAAAAGCAGATTGTTGGTGCAAAGCGTGATGCCTGCCCAGAAACCGCCGGCAACAATATGGATAATAATCGGTGCAACCAGACTACCGGGCCTTACGCTTATCCATGCAAAAGGAACAAAAACCGCCACCCAGCTCGCCAGTTGAATAATGGACTTGTTTTTAACCCGATCGGATAGTTTCCCCCAGACACGCATGCCCAAAAGATCTGCCAGCGCGGACAGCGTGCCCAATACGGCTATAAAGGCATAGGAGAAATTCAGGTATTTAAGAAAATAAAGGGTTAAAAAGGGGCCTGCAAAATGAACCGCAAAACTCCAACAAAAAGTAAATATCAGGAATCTTCTGAAGTTGGCCTCCTTCAGTGGCAAATTCAGGTTATTCCAAAAAGAAACGGGAATGTGGGGAGTAATCGGAGGCGGTTCATAAACCTTGTTGAGAAATCGAAGACTTGCGACACCGAATAGAATCGCGAATAAAAAAGTGGCGGAGAGCCCGACGGAGACACCGTTGTTAAGGTAGTTTTTAGATAAATCCAGTATCTTACCAAACATCATCATGGCGATCATCCCGCCGGCGCCAATGAGCATGTTTCTTGCGCCGAAAAAGCTTCCGCGGATGTTATCCGGAATGAGGTCCGACATCCACGACAACCAGGCCAAGTGGCTGATGGAAGCAGCAGCGTGAGACATTAAGAATAAAAACAAAATGATATACAACCTGAAATTTTCAAAGGGCATGGGAACAAATGCCGCAATAAGGATGGGAAGCCATGCGATTCTGGCGATGGCCGCCCCCATAACGCAGGTTTTTTTTCGAACGTCGTATCGTTGTACGAGATAAGACGTCGGCAGTTGAAAGACCGTTACAATAAACGGTATGGCCCCCAGCAGGCCAATCATTAATTCGTCCATCCCGAGGTAAAGCGCGAAACCCGTGAGAAATGCGCCTCCGGTTAATGTAGCGAACATATTGGCGAATATGCCGTCATAATAGGAATTTTTGAAATCATCGGATATCATGGCTTTTAGTTTCTATTGATCAGCACGAAAAATAGCATTTATGAAATCATAATAAGTCTCAAAACCGATGGCAAAGTAAAAAGCACCAAGTTCCCCCGCTAAAGAATGGAAGCCATCAACATTAAGCGGTGCCCGAAAGAATAAACCTATAACCAGAAGATCTGGAGCATTGCGTGACACACCAGGACCGCTCCGAGTGAAAAGGGCAGGCTCATGGCCAGATACCTCCTTATATCGATCCGGTAACCCCGTTGTTCCAGCATACCGCAACCGATGAGCACTACAGCCGAAGCCAGTGAAATAAGGGTAATATTGACTTTTCGGTACAATATGAACCCGAAGGACACGGCCAACACGGCATAGGTGATCCCTTTATCGACGCCGGCGCCAAACAAATCGTACCATACCATCTTTCCTCATCCTTTTTCCCGCCTCGTCACCGAGCGTGAATCCGTTTTTAAAAGACAAAAGGCATGCCAAAAGTGTAACCTGCTGAAATAGAACGATTTGTTTTAAATCCGACCGAGCGTTATCGAATCGATTGTTCCATTAAAGGGCGGGTGGAGCGCCGGCCGGATGGATTCGCCGACTCGACCAAAATTTGTTTCATTGTTGCTTTTCGACAACGGGAAAGACGTCAAAATCCGACCTGTCTTTCCCGGTCCAGACCGGTCGATAGTAAATCTGTATATTATCATAAAAAACGATTTTTCGGATATTCAACGTGGTTGTCACATCCTTTGGTTTCATGGTTGCCATTCTATGATGACTCTTTAGAAATCGATTCAACCGGTATAATCCCGTGTCCTTAATGTTGCCGTTCGGCGGAATGTTCAGATCGGGGGTGATTTTAATTCCGAACAAGTAATATCCCTCTTGATCCAAAAAATAAAGGGTCGCATCGATAGTCTTTATGCCGGCATCGTAACGGTTGATGAGCTCAAGGGTGATATTATAATAGTCTGTAACCCCCTCATCAATGTGTTTATATCCCCAAGTTCCGAGCTCCAACCGGGCGGCCTCTTGTGGGGCTGCCGGCACAACGGACTGGGTAATCCTGCCGCCCGTGCCTTGGAGTATCCTGAGACTCTGTTCCAGTTCTCGAATCTTGTCCTCAAGCCTGAGTATCCGCTCCTCGTTTGAAGCGGCATAGCAGGTGCCGATCAATATGAAAAAGATAAACATATAGCAACAGATAAGGGATTTTCTCATAACGAATCTCCTCTATTATTGATCCACCGGATAGAGCGCCAACCGGTTTCAGAAGGTTTTTCCAAATGATACACGGATTCAGCTTTCCCGTTGTTCATGATGATCCGAAGCAGGTACCAGGCGTTGATCGCGGGATTCAGATTAATCAAGAATGAATGGGGTTGGTTTTGATCCTGTTGTCACTGGTAAAGCGCCGGCTGCTGATTCTTCCCATCTAGGTGATCAAGGGCGGGAAATCCACAACCGAGTAAAAAAAAATCAGGATCGGGAGAAGAATATCGATGAGCTCTGCCGAACGGTGGGTCTTGGCCTCGGAACGGCCGATATCGATACATTCATAGCGCTTGACAATAATCGACCCCTTCTCATTGAGGATGCCCTCGACCTGAACCTGCGCCCGCAGCAGCTTTGCCATTTCGTTTCCCTTTTTTGATCTTCTGTCGATCACGTATTCATGCTCGTCATCTGTTGAGAGAGCCATCCGTGTCGGATTTCCTTGGGTATCCCACTCCACGGGCACAATGATGCCGCTGGCGGATACTGTTTTAATCTCTGAACCGAATGTTTTTTTCTTGCGCATAGGCTTTCCTTAATTCGAATAGGTTGTTAGAATTCTTCTGAGCAACTAACGTGCCAAAGAAATAACCATTTGAAATCATATATGATATCGAATTTCCATTCGACAAGGGGGAGAAGCGGGAGTTCCGTACTCAAGGGAAATGGTCGGAGAGAAAAACCTGCGGATATGCTCGAATCTATATAACGGGCTGATTTAAAGAGACGGTTTCGATAATTGAACCGGGCATTCCGATATTCTTGCAGGTGGGAACCGTCAGTTCATAAATCGTTGAAGGGTGAATTTCGCTATTGCCTAAAGTCTTCTTTCCGGATGCCGTATTTGGTCATGAGTTTATAGAGCTGGCGGGTGCTGACACCGGCTTCTTCAGCGGATTTATTGATTTTACCTCTATTTTGGGACAGGAGTTCTTTGAGGTATTGCCGCTCAAACTCTTCCACCGCCTGCTGGCGCGCATCAGCTAAGGTTTCCGTGGAATCAATGGGGGCGGGTGCTAATGAAATATCACCGGCGAACAGATCAGCCGGGAAGCTTTCAGGGCGGAGAGTGGTTGTGGTCTCCAGAATAAGTGCTCTTTCCAGAATGTTTTCAAGTTCCCGAATATTGCCGGGCCAATGGTACCCTTTCAAAGCGCTCAGGGCATGGGGGTGGATATTGTGAATTACCTTGGCGAGCTCTCGATTTAATGTATTTAATAAGACGGTTACGAGATGAGGGAGGTCCTCAATTCGTTCTCGTAAGGATGGTATATCGATGGGAAAGACATTGAGCCGGTAAAAAAGATCTCTTCTGAACTGACCTTCATCGGCCATCCTTTTTAAATCCGAGTTGGTTGCGGTGATAATTCTGGCATCGGTGTTAAGCAATGCCTCTCCCCCCACCCGGCTGAATGTGCCGTCCTGAAGCACCTGAAGCAGTTTAATTTGTACGGCGGGTGTGATGGTGCCGATTTCATCCAGGAAAATGGTACCACCTTTTGCCATTTCAAACTTCCCGATTTTCCTTCTGACCGCACCGGTGAATGCGCCTTTTTCGTG
>DUZK01000088.1 GCA_013349495.1 Deltaproteobacteria bacterium | reverse complement strand
CCCGGGGCAAGCCCTCTCGCTTAGGCTCGACTTTCGCTTCGCTCAAGCGGGGTATTTTTTCGGAATTTCGATTATAAAAACGCCGCAAGCGGCGGGGTATTTGACCCGAGCTACGCAATAAATCGCTCCCATTCTTCGGGTTTGATAGCGGCCGGTTTTTTCTTTTTTCGTCCTTTAACGCGTTCTCCTTCTATCTATATCCGAATACAACTCCGCGCGCTTCTCGAGTTGCTGCCGAATGATCTTTAGCCAACCGGATACTCAATAAAGGAACCGGACAGCATCGGAACATCTTCTCTGCCGTGGAACCCAAAAGCATACCGGCTAAGCCACCTCGACCCTTTGTACCCATGACCACCAAATCGATCTCTTCCTGATTGACAACACCGATCAATTCACGAAAAGGCGCCCCGGCCCTTACGATGATTTTCGGCGATAGATGAGAGCATCCGGCGTCATTTACTATTTTTTGTATTTTCTCAATCCGTTCTTCCTTCCGCTCCTTCAGATAATCCGTGATATCCATATCTTTGTCTATATAAGTGTTAAGGCTGAAAACCTGTTTGAATGCATCGACATCTCTCTGGTTGATGACATTAACGATGATTAAATCCGCATTCAGAGCGACGGTTAGTTGGGCTGCACTTTTTACAATCAACAATGAATAATCAGACAGATCACAGGCAGCCAGTATGGTTTCAATTCTTTTCATTTCGCATTCCCCCATTTTAATCGATCGATTCGCCTTAAGCTAATTCAAACAGCGTGCCAATATTTAATGTGCCGAAATCATGATATTTATTTAATCATTAGGGCCGGCGCTTGAACTGCCGGTTCCGAATTATATGAATCGGGCGCAGATCCACCTGCTATGAAAGGAACAAGCGTAAGGCGCTGTTTTTGGCATCTATATTGCTTATTAGTTTTTATGTAAGAATGATTGAAAAGTATAGAGGAGAGCACCATACCAGGAGCCCGGCAAATGAGAAATGAAGTAAAGACCAAGACCCGACCCATCAGCGGGATTGAGTCGGTGCGCCGGAAGATGTCCGGCACCGAACAGACAGGGCTCGATCTGAAACATGCCGTGGATGTTTTGAGTATCGTTTACGATGCCATTGATTCTACGGTGGGCGGGGTCATTGTAACCGATGTTCAGGGAAACATCACCTATGTGAATCCTTCTTTTCTGCGGATGTTCGGGTATGCAGACAAAGCGGAGGTGCTCGGCATAAATGCCGCGCTCCTTTTTCCGGGAGAAGAAATCCGGCATTTTGCCGATGTGCAGGCAATGATTGATGCTTCGGACGGTTATACAGAAGAGTTCACGGTTCAAACCAAGGACAGGACTGTGTGCTTTGTGGAGGTTTCTTCCTCGGTCGTAAGGAACAGTGATGGAAAAGTTGAAGGTCGGATGGCATCTTTTGTCAATATCACTAGGCGAAAACAATTGGAGCAGGAACAGAAAGCCCTTATCCAGAAACTGCAGGATGCATTAGAAAAGATTAAAACATTGCGGGGCCTGATTCCGATATGTGCGGCCTGTAAAAACATCAGAGACGATCGGGGTTTCTGGCATCGAGTCGAGGAATATATTACACGGCACGCAGAAGTAAAATTTTCACACGGTATCTGTCCGGATTGTATGAAAAAGCTTTATCCTGAAGTGCACCTGGAGGATTCAACGCAATCCGATCAACGGGATTGAATGCAATCGATTGAAGTTCAAACCGATTTCGATTCCAGCAAATATTTTTTGAATTTTTTCGGATCTTCTTGGTAAATTTGAATCGACTGTTGGCAGCCGAGTTTTTCCACTGTTCGAATTCCTTTTCGAAGGTGTGTGTATTGCTTCAGTTTTGTCTTTGAATCGATGTCTTTCTCGATCAATTGATCCGGAAAATGATGAACATGTGTTTGTAAAAACAAGGGCAGCAGCTGATAAACCAAGCCCCCGACGATAGCCTCTTCAACCCTGATCCAGTCGGCAGCAATTTTTTTTACTTCTTTCAGGCGTTTCGTTCGAAACCGATCAAGCTGGTCCTTTATCCCTTTCTCGGTCGATCCTCTCAGCAGAATATGCAGGGTTTCTTCCATTGGCGCCATTAGCGCGGTGTAAGGGT
The DNA here is from genome assembly GCA_013349495.1 of Deltaproteobacteria bacterium. Classification (GTDB taxonomy): domain Bacteria; phylum Desulfobacterota; class Desulfobacteria; order Desulfobacterales; family SURF-15; genus DUZK01. The sequence continues at coordinate 12,130 of DUZK01000088.1, read as the reverse complement.
TTTTGGCACTATTTTGCCAGATGGTGAACCGGTCTCGCTCGAATTTAAAACCTCCATCTGTCTCTTGGGAAATGGTTGTCGTAAAAGCGCCCACCCGTCCGATGAATTTCATCCCTTTTAATCGAATTTTGACTTTCTTGTTCTTTGCGTTCGAGAATATATATTCGGCAATCGATTCCTTTGCCAAGTTATGAACCAGGAAAGCCGTCACGCCTTTTGCTGCGGGTTCCGGAATTTCCTGATCCAGTGTCCGGATGGCATGGTAGGGATTGGGAAGGCGTGTCCGATCTAAAAGATAATCGACCACATCTTTGCAGTAAGACTCAAAGATGACGGCATATTCTTTTCGCTTTTCAGGTACAAACATGAGGCGATGGTGAAGGTTATTCAGCCGCCACCCTATCTCTTTACCTCCCAGATTGTTTTGGATCCTTTTCACCATGTCCGGATGGTCATTAAGATATCCCAGAAAGCCCGCGTGGCTTTCTGCTTCCATTTCTGTTTTAAATCCGCTAAAGGCGACCAGCGGTGCGGCCCTGTCTTCCAACCGGATCAGTTCGACCAGGCGGGTGTAATCCTTATGACGCTTTTCACCCCCGGCGCTCAACGCTGAGCACAGCAGCAAGATGAAACCGATCCCGATATAATAACATACCTGTCTTCTATCCATCGGATGCAATGACGGCCGCTTCCGGGCACCTCCTCTTCTATTTATGGTATCACCATGACGGCGTTTCACCACATAAATGATTTCGGATGTTCATTATATAAACTTGAGCAAAATTTTACCCAAATGATCGTAAATAAAACGGAAAGGGTTTATAAGCATATCAAATCCATATATTGGCGTGATAATTGATATCGCTTCAATTGGCCCGTTTCTGCACTGTGGCAGGAGATTTTTGATGTGCGGAACTTGACGTTGAAGAATCGTTAGAGGGTTCGGAAAGCAGGCGTTATCAGGTTTATGAGCGAATGCAAAGATAAAAAGCCCTTTGATGCCTTCGGCTTAAAAACAGAGAGGGGCGGTCCTTCAGGACACACCCCTCTCCGGGTTCATTCATCGAAAGGTGATTATTCGATCACTTTGTATTCCACGACATCAATGGCCATGGTCCCTTCTTTTTCGGTAACAGTGCCGGTAATGGAGACATTCTTGCCGCTCATTTCAGCCAATGCCAGACCTTTTTCTGTTTCGCCGAGGTCATAGATTTTGCCGTCCTCTGTAAGCAGCTTACCGTCTTCATTGATTTTGCCGGTAAGGGTTTTCTCGTCTGCTGCAATTGCCATGCTGCAGATGAAAGCAACCAGTACCAAGCCCATAATTCCCACGAATGCTTTTTTGTACGATTTCATTTTCAGCTCCTTTTTTAGTTTTTTTTATGATTAATCCGGTTACGGTATTCCCACGACTGCATACGCCTTGGGGAATTGTTGAATATAAATTGCAAACAGAATGCCATTTCAGCAACCTATTGATTTAAAGACTCATTGTTTGATATCGGCATCCGGGATCCGAACCGGCTGTTCGCGTTTGTACACGGAAAAACTCAAACTTTTTGTTTTCGGCATGGGATCCGGCAAAGGTATTTCCCTGATATGATGGAGAATTTCCATGTCGTGAACTGATAGTTCATGAATTTTGGTGCATTTGAATCGGCAGTTCTGATGACCGGCATTCAGGGGGTCGGCAGGTGCGTTCAAGATGAAGGATCTTGCTCATGATGATCAGGAGAATGACAATCCTCGTCGTTTCCTTCTCCGGGATTCATAAAAAGGTGGCATGCCTCGGTAATCTTGGGTGGTTCGGCAAGGATCACGAGCCGGTCATCGGCCTGAATGACCGTGTCTGCTGACGGGTTGGTGATGAACTCTTCGCCCCGGTAAATGGCCATCAGGGTGAGGCCATATTTCCTTCTCAACCGGATCCGGTCGAGAGACTGTCCGACAATGGGCGCCGATGCCTCGATCCACCAGACGCTGATGTCCATGTTCGGAATTCGGACCTTCAGGTCGGGAAAAGAGAGGGGTTCTGCTGAATGGCTGCGGAACATCTGGTACCCTTCGGCTCGGAAATCGGTTATCATTCGATCGATTTCGTTTCGGGAAATGAGATATTTGGCCAGGACCCGGCTGAATATTTCGATGGAAGTCTCGAACTCCTCAGGGATCACTTCGTCAGCTCCCAGGTCATAGAGGGATTTCATCTCGGTTACAAAGCGGGTCCGGGCGATGATGAACAGGTTTGGATTCATTTTTCGGGCCACCGCCACCGCCTGCCGAATGGCGATGTGATCTGAGATGACCAATACCACGGCCCGGGCATCATGGACGCGGGCATGTTCTAAAACAGCCTCCCGGGTGGCGTCACCGTAAAAGATGGGCGTGCCTTTTTTCTTCTCCAGCCTCACGGTATATGGGTTCATCTCAACAATGACGTAAGGGATCCCTGCCAGTCCGGCCGCCCTGGCCACGTTTCTTCCATTGAGTCCGAAACCGATAATAATCAGGTGGTCTCTCAGTCTTTTTTCATGACCGGTTACCACTGTCTTGCGCTCCCCAGCGAAACCCGAAACCAAAATATCCGGCCACGGCATTTTCAACACCATGTCTGCAAAACGCGGACCCAGAGTGATGGCAAAAGGCGTAAACCCCATGGTCAGAACGGAGACGGATAGAAAGAGCTGATGGTATTGGTCGGACAGGAGCCCGAATTCCGTGCCCCGCATGAAAAGGATAAAGCTGAATTCTCCGATTTGGCAGAGGGATAGCCCCACGATTAACCCGGTCTTCAGGGGAAAGCCCAGAATGAGAACGCTCAGGGCCGCCACCATGCCCTTTAACAAGATGATGGCGAGGGCGAATATGATGATCATGACCGGTTGTTGTATGAAAAAATTAATATTTAAAAGCATGCCGATGGAGACGAAAAACAGGCTGATGAAGACGTCCTTGAAGGGGATAATGTGTCCCAGTGTCTCGTGCCCGTACTCGGTCTCGGAGATGATGAGACCGGCCAAAAAGGCTCCAAGGGCCAGCGACAGGCCAAGGCTGTAAGTGAGCAGGGCGACGGCAAAGCAGATCAACAGTACGCTTATAATGAAGAGTTCCCGGCTTCGTGTGCGGACAATTTGAAACAAAAGCGCAGGAACCACCCAATTTGCACTGATGAGGACAAAAAGGATGATCCCGCCGGCCTTAAGGATCAAGGTTAAGATCGGCTCTCCTTGTGTCTGCGCTGATCCCCCGACCAGCAATGGAATCAAGAGCATCATGGGAATGACGACGATGTCCTGATAGATAAGGATGGCGAGGGACGACTGGCCATGGGGTGATTCTATTTCCGCCCTGTCTTGGAGGATCTTGAGCACGATGGCCGTGCTGCTGAGGGATGCGAGGAATCCTACAAATACGGATTGTCCGGTATTGAAACCGAGCCGTCGGGAGATGAGAAAGGTGATCAGAACGGTTAAGATAACCTGAAGAGATCCTCCCAGCAAAACGGATTTTTTCATCCTGGAGAGTTTTTCAAGTGAGAATTCGATGCCGATGGTAAAGAGCAATAGCACCAGGCCGATCTCGGCAAAGATCTCCACCTCGTGTACGGCCCGAATCAGTCCCAGGCCGTAGGGCCCGGCGAGGACCCCGGTGATCAGGAGGCCCACGGAGGCGGGAATCCGTATATGGTGAAACAGGAGAATGACGCCGATGGAGAGACCGAAAATGATCAGAATGTCTTTAAGGAGCGGGAGTTCCATTTTATTCCTTTAACTCATTCGGACCAATGATCCCGCGCGACACCGACAATACCACTTCACCGATGATGCGGTACCGGCATTGATTAAATTTGACATTTCGACCGATGCATTTCGTAAGCATTGGGCGCGGCTGATCCAAAAGATATATAAGATAAATAATCTCGATCCATACCTGGATTTGACATCGCAAGGAGTCTTCTATCCGTTCTTCACATAAGACCTGGATCCTCTAATAATCCGAGTCTTTCAATAACAGGAGATAAATTCTGACCGTCGAGACGATGCATATCGCCGTCATATAGCCGGATTGCATTCTTTGATTTCTTGGTATAACGGCAAAAACCGTGCCGATCCATTTGCCCGGGGGTGGTCGTTTGACGGTTAAGATCGTATATCATACTATACGACTTAAATTAATTGTTTTTCCCATGGGTCCGTTACCAATTGTATGACGTGCTGATCCTAATTTGTCGGATTGAAACCGGAATCCGCATTTCCGGCTGTAATGTTACACATGTAGCGGACACTCAACCCCGATTCGGATAACTTAATGAAACCCTGAGAAAATCGATCACCTGATTTCCCGGCAGTGGGAGCGCCTGGTAGAGATCCAGCAAATTCAAATTGAGTTGATGACGGAAGTGACCCGCTCCCGGCAGAAAGAAAGTCGCTCATGATGACATCGACTGAGCTCAGTCGAAGCACTGGTATAAATCGAAACAACCCGATGAACATGCGGTTTCATTGATGCAACTATTTGTTTGAAACAGCAGATCTACAGATGATAAGAGAGAATAATTGTGAAACCGAATGCGCCCAAACCGGCCTCAAAATCCTATCAGCCTTTGTTTGGGCTGTTATTTCGGAAAGTTATCCGGTGGATTGTTTGTCATTTAAAGCAGGTTAAATCAACGGAGGTTCAGCCAATGGAAAAATCTTATAATTATACACTCAAATTATTTTTCGTTTTCATGATTATCGGCATATTGTTGGGTGGCTGTGCGAAAAGTCCATATTTAAAAGTCCGTTATCAACTTTCCGAGAAGACGGATATTCTTGCCGGAAAGGAATTGTTTGTCGAAATTAAGGATATGAGAACCGAAAAAGCAATTTTGGGCAAGGAGGCGAAGGCGTATTTCAAGCGTCCCGCAAACCGTTTTTCCCTGTTCCTCGCGGAAGGTGAAAAAGATAAAGCGCAGCTGGGTCTGTTTGATCCGCCGTCCCTGTTTAAAGAGGCGTTTAAGCAAAGAATGGAACACATGGGGGTGAAAGTGTCGGAGGTAAAAGAAAAAGGACTTCCCACAATTATTGTTGAATTGGAAAAATTTTCTCTGGACCTAATGAACAATAAATGGATTTCCAAAGCGGCATACACGGCCCGGGCCATGAGCGACACCGGATTTCTTTTCAGTGAATCCGTAAATGGAACGGCAGAGCGTCAAAAAATCCTTGGGCGCAAAGATGCTGAGAAGGTTCTCGGGGAGGTGTTGACCGACTCCGTCAACAAACTGGATATCCGGCGATTGCTTCAGTGATAGTGATTCTTATGAGAGAAACGCACCGGTTTGATCGGTGCCGGTGAGGCTTATACAATCGTCTAAAGGAGGTTTCCCATGTCGGTGGTGAATATTTTCATCGGCTTAATCCTGCTGGCTCTCGGGCGCAAGCTTTTTTGGCTGTTTGTGGGATGTATCGGTTTTGTCGCCGGATATGCATCCGTTCAACAGTTCGGAGGGGGGCAATCGGACCTGATCGTTATTCTAATTGCGCTTTTTTCCGGGCTGGCAGGCGCGCTTTTGGCTGTATTCTTTCAAGGGGTGGCCATCGCCCTGGCCGGATTTGTTGCAGGGGGTTACACCAGCATGATCATTACCGCCCTCATTGGACTCGAAGGGGAACAATTGCCCTGGGTGATTTATACTATCGGCGGCATCCTGGGAGCCGTCATGCTGTTTTTGATATTTGATTGGGCGCTGATACTCATTTCATCCCTGAGCGGAGCTTCGCTCATCGTTCAAACCGTCGAGTTCGGGAAGGACATGGAAGCGCTCCTGTTTATTGTCCTGGTCATCATCGGTATTATTTTCCAAACGGTGCTCTTGAGGCAGGATCGCCGGGACGAAAACGGAAATTGAATTGAAAGGAGACTTGGCCATGCGAAAGATAGTAATTTGGTTTATGGTCCTGATGGGTGTCTGTTTGTGGGAACGGTCCGACGCCGGCCTTTTCGGGGATGAGGTCGATTTGGCAGATCTTTCTCAGCTCTCTTCCGAAGCCTTGGATACGCTCAAGGAAGTTGAATTTGCCGTATTTATTGCCAGAGTCAAGCATGCCGGAGCAAAGGTTAAAGAAAATCGGGCAAGGGAAGATCTAAAATCGGCAAAATCCCAATTAGACACGAAAAGTATCGAGTTGAAGGCGGCAAAAGCCAAATACAAGGAGGTAAGCGAAAGCAATGCCGGAAAGCGGGCGTCGGAAGCTCAAGCGGCGTTGCGAAGCGCTCAAGAACAACATGACATCATCCAGCTATTGGTGAAATGGAAAAAAAAGGAATTGGATGTTCAATCTGCCGGAGCAGACAAGGAGAAGGCCGCCGTTTCCATTGCCGAGGCGAATCGGGAGCTTGCCGGGGCCATGAAACTGGTCGAAAGTAAGGCGCCGTCGGCCGGCCGCTATAATATGGATGATTTTAAGAAGAATTTGGAAAAGAGACAGAAAGAGTATGACACAGCAGTGATTCGGGGAAAAAAAGAGATGCTCGATGCGAAAACCCTCAAAGCGGAATATGAAAAAGTATCCAAACCCTAATGCATCAAGATAATGGAGAGAGGATGAAAATTTCAGTCATAATGATCCTGTTGCTAATCAATACAGCAGCATTTGCCGGCAAGTTGGAACCGGTTCTTGTTGCCCCCTCTGGTTCGGCTCAGGCCGGACAACAGGTTGTCTTTTCTGTTTATTTGCACAATTGGACCGACGATGCCGTACGCACCATTATACCCGAGAGTGTCAACTGTCAGCTGCAGCTTGCCGATCAGACATTAGAGGTTACGGCTATATCCACAGATTCGACAAAAACAGGATCGAAGAAAGTTCGTGGAAAGGGATTTATCAGAGTACAATACACTCTCAGCGTACCCGCATCCGTTCAAGGGACGATAAATATGAGTGTTCCGACCTTTGGGGATGCGAGAGTGATGTTTGCAGTCCGTGCCAAAGATGATCTTTCACCGGAAAAGGGTATTGCGGAAGTTGATGATAAGAAGACTAAATACACGTCCCTGGATTCCCTGTTCGCCCTTTATCAACCGTATTTAGGAAACATTGCAGCATATGAACCCATGTACTTTCTTGTCGGTACCAACCCGGAGGACAGCAAATTCCAGGTCAGCTTCAAATACAGATTCTTGAATCCCGAAGGCTCGATCGCCAAAAAATATCCCTGGGCAAAAGGGTTTCACTTTGGATACACACAGACATCCTTCTGGGATCTGGAGTCGGCTTCCGCGCCATTTGAGGATGCCAGCTATAAACCGGAATTCTTCTTTTTATCCTCAAATATCGACACGGGGGCCTTGGGAATCAAGAGGCTCTTCCTTCAGGCCGGTTTTCAACATGAATCAAACGGCCGGGGAGGTGAATTTTCCCGCAGCGCGAATAATTTATATGTGAATCCGATATTCATTTTTTTTGATGAGGAAAGTCAATTCGGTTTTCAAATCTCACCCAAAGTCTGGGCCTATGTTTCAAATGATGAAGATACCAATTCGGACCTGGAGGATTACAGGGGATATTTTGACCTGGGCCTAAAGTTCGGAAAGGCTGACGGTTTCGTACTCGGATCTCATTTTGGGTGGGCAGAGGAGGGCGGATCGGTACAGGTCAACTTGACGTATCCGGTGCATCGCTTCTTGTTCAACAACCTCGATGTCTATCTTCAGGCCCAATACGTTAACGGGCTTGCGGAGAGTCTGCTTAACTACAGAGAGCGCACGGAGGCTTTCCGTATTGGACTTGCCATTGTCAGGTAGTTGAGGTGCCGGGGAGGTATTAAATAAGGGCAATTCTTAAGACGACATTGCACGGTTCAGATCAAGAAACGCTGAAAAAGGACGGCAAATCCTAAAAATGCTATAAATCCCATGACATCCGTGACTGTTGTCAGAATAATGCTGGAACTCTGGGCCGGATCGATGCCGATTCTTTTCATCAAAATAGGAATCGATGAACCGGATAATCCCGCGAAAATGAGATTAAAAAACATTCCAAGACCGATAACAATGCCAAGGTAAGGATTGCCATTCCAGATCCAAGCGACCACGGCTGTTACAGCACCGATAATCGCACCGTTGATGGCACCCAGCTTTACCTCTTTCATGATGATACTGAAGACCTTGTCCCGCGGGATTTCTCGCATTACGATTCCCCGCATGACTACAGCCAGAGATTGGGCGCCTGCGTTTCCACCCTGACCGGCCACAACGGGGAGGAAAACGGCAAGAATCGTCAGTTTGGCAATGATCCCTTCGAAAAGTGAAACGACTGCGGCCGCTAAAAATGCCGTGGCAAGATTTACATGAAGCCAAGGCAGGCGTTTTTTTATCGAAAACATTATGCCGGAAGAAACGCGTTCATCACCGCCGACACCAAACATTCTTTGCATATCCTTGGTGACATCTTCCTGAACTCCCTGGATTAACCGTTCGGCTTTAATGATACCCAGTATATGATTCTCGCTGTCTATTACCGGTGCGGCAAAATATTTTCTTCTGGCCAACTCGTTGGCCGCTTCATTTCTATCGAGGAAACAATGAATTGAAAACACATCCTTTCGAATGATCAATTCAAGTGCCATGTCCGGTGATGCGAGCATCAAATCGCGCATATTGATCACACCGATGAGATGATTATCGTCATCAACCACGTATACGTAAGAAAGAGGAAACCGCTTTTTAGCCAATGAACGGATTTCTTCAATAGCTTCTTGAGCTGAAACATCTTTACGGAAGGTCAAAAAGTCTGTACTCATAATGCGGCCAACGCTGCCTTCAGGATACTCCAGAAGCTCCCTTATCTGGTCTTTCAATTTATCCGGCATGTGTTCCTTTATGCGCTCACGAGCATCCTGGGGCAAGTGCATGATGATTGAGGCTGCAAACTGAGAATTGAGCAAGGGAAAAATCTTTTGAAGAAACTCCTCCCTGGTATCCTTAAGCAGCCTTGCGGCATAGCTAATTTGCAAGTGTTTTATTGCGCGAACTGCTAACTCCGGTGGCAATGCTTCAATCATCTCGGTAGCTTCTCCTTCAGACATGCTCTCAAGGCTTTGCGATGCGGCGGCGATATCATGCTCAAAATATTGCTGAACCATGGACAAAAGAGATTCCGTATCAACCATGATGAAGCTCCTTTCACCAACATTCTGATTTGAGGAAAACCTTACACTTTCAACGGGATGATATTCGACAAAAACTCTCGTTATTTAATATACTTAAGAAAAAATCCGCCAATTGACAATGAGGCGCGCATTCGATATCTTATTACCATTCACTTGGAATTGTGCCAAAGCCGTCATAAAATTTTGCGTAACACAATTCTATTGCAATTCAAGCCTTTAATACATATTTTGAATGTTCAGCGCATTTCGCTTTAAAAAAGCAAGTTCCCCACATTCACGCACATATCAATCAATATGAGGATGGATATTGATGGATTTGACTTTTTGGCTTCAACTCGCCTTGTTTGTCTTTCTTTTAGGCCTATCCGCATTTTTCTCGAGTTCTGAAACCGCCCTATTCTCACTGAGCAGTTCAAAACTCGAACAAATGCGGCGGGACAACCATCCACGAATTGGTCTCATTCAACGCATGCTAAGCCGACCCCGGCGATTGATCGTTACCATCCTCATCGGCAACGAATTGGTTAATGTCTCTGCTTCGGCAATCTCTGCTGCCATCCTGATCGATATGCTGGGTGCTGAAAACAAATGGATGAATCTCTTTATCATGGTGCCATTGCTGTTGTTGGTGGGTGAAATTACCCCGAAGGCCTTGGCAATCCATCATAATGCGGCCTTTTCCAGTTTTCAAAGCTATCCTCTCGAACTCTTTGCTCGGATTATTAAGCCCTTACGGTGGATAGTCCGACAAGTGTCAGATTTATTTATCACGCGTATAATCGGCAAGAAGCCTTCCGGCGGAAATATTATCACAGAGGATATGGTGCGCACACTGGCTTACGAAGCCGTGGGCGAAGGTGTGTTGGACTGTCTGGAGGCACAATTCATCGATCACATTTTCGATTTCGGCAACAAAAGCTTGGAAGACGTAATCACCTTGCGATCCGATATTTTCGCACTTCCAATTGACATGCCGCTATCTCAGGTTGTTGCAGAGGTGTCTCGGACGCGCCACACAAAGATTCCCATCTATCAGGGTCGAAGAGACAATATTGCCGGGATTCTGCACGTCAGAGATCTGCTCGGAGTAAACATCAAAACGGTCTCGGAAGAGGCACAGGGGTTTTACAAATTTCTACGGAAACCTTATTTTGTACCCGAATCCAAATCCGCCGTGAATCTGTTTCGTACATTTCGTGAGCGAAAGCAATCCATCGCTCTTACCGTGGACGAATATGGAGGTGTTACCGGTTTGGTGACCATGGAAGACTTGCTGGAGTGCATCTTCGGCGAAATCCACAGCTCTTCGGATACAATTCGTCAGGTCCAAATCAAGGATCTTGGTAATGGTTGCTTCGAATCTGAGGGCAGAATGCCCATCAGTGAGTTCAATTCGAAAATGGGGACAGACTTATCCGACCAGTGGGGCGAGACCATCGGCGGCGTGCTTCTTCACCATTACGGAGAGCTACCTTCCGAGGGGGAAACCCTGGAACTCGCTGGTCTCAAATTCACTTTCACGGATGTTGGGGATAACCGCATCCGAAAGGTGCAGTTTGAATGGATTGAGACGAACCCGGAAAATGAAACAAAAACTTCTGTGGATTTTCAAACCGAAACCTGCAGAATGTCTAACCAAGAACAAGATGGGGACCGTCGTGACGATAAGTAATTAGAAAGAGCAAGAATATGAATATTTTTTGGACGTTTGCGATCATGTGTGTGTGCCTGTTGCTGGAAGGATTTTTTTCCGGCTCGGAGATGGGGGTGGTAAGCGCCAATCAGATGAAGCTGCGTCACAGGGCAGCCAAAGGATCTCGCGGCGCAAAGCTCGCTTTGAAAATGTTAAAAGAGCCCGAATGGCTTTTATCCACCACGTTGGTGGGGACGAATATTGCAGTGGTTACCAACACAACCGTTGTCACGGCACTGATGATTCAATTATTCGGCGAACAGGGCAGCTGGTTGGCAATCGGATTGGTGGCGCCGCTTATCTGGATTTTCGGGGAGATTATACCCAAGAGCGTTTTCCAAGAGCGGGCGGACGACATCACCCCGTATGCCATCTTCGGGCTTCGTTTCGCCGCTTATCTATTTTTCCCTTTATTGTTTGTCTTTTCGTTCATAACCAGATTGTTGACAAGGTTGTCTAAAACCCAGCGGCAGAATCCTTTTACCCTGCGTGAAGAGATCCTCACGATGTTGCAAATGCCGGGAGAGAAGGGGGATATCCAGTCCGAAGAGAAGGACATGATCCGACGCATGTTCGATTTTTCCGAAATTACTGCCTATGAGATTATGGTACCGCTCATCGATGTTGTGGCTATCGAGAAAGGTGCAAATTGTGGCCAAACCGCCAAGCTGGCTAGCGAAAAAGCCCACATCCGGTTGCCGGTCTATGAAGAACGGATTGATCGGTTGACAGGGGTTCTAAATGCCCTGGACATCTTGAGTGCCGATCCGGAAGAACCGATCCGGTCTTATATCCAGCCTGTGCGTTACGTCCCGATGACCAAGAATATAAGCGAGCTGATGGTAGAACTGCTCAGGGATCGTGATCTGGTGGCAATTGTGGTGGATGAGTTTGGTGGTGCGGTTGGGCTTATCACCATTGAGGATATCATGGAGCAGGTGGTTGAAGATATTGAAGACGAATACGACAGCAGAACGCCGTCATTGCCCAAGGTTTTCAGGGTTTCCTCGAAAGAGCTTCTCGTTAGTGCCCGAATTGAGATCAGCGACATAGAAGCGGAGTTGGGTGTTCAAATACCCAAGGGCAAATATGCTACGCTGGCCGGATTTTTATTGGAAAGAGCAGGGGAAATCCCGCCCCCCGGCACTGTTATCAGGGTCAAAGGAATTGTATTCACCATCGAACGCAGCACCCCACAGGCAATTCAGGAAGTCCGTGTAAGTTGCTAGTGTTTGTACTTCTTGGGTTCCTTATTTTTTACGGTTGCTGAAGGGACTCAAT
>DUZK01000087.1 GCA_013349495.1 Deltaproteobacteria bacterium | reverse complement strand
TTTGGACACGCTGCTCGAACAGATTGCCTGGGTGCAAAACAGAAATCATCGAGCCTACCTTTCCCATCGGAAAAAGAGGCTGCGTAAATTATCAAAGAACAATAACTGACGTTGTAGGGTTAATACCAATCCCGATGCGCCGATCTTCAAGCAGGCAGACATCGGCATTGTTGGGGATCTTCTACAAGTCGTACCTGCCGTAACGTCTGAAATCCGTCAACGAAAGGCGGCCAAAGAGGCAAAATGAATATCGTGGTATGCGTAAAGCAGCTAGTTGAAACGGAATATCTCACAGAAATAGCGGGAGAAACCGTTATCGACGACCCGGATCTGCCCCGGGTTGTTAATATGTGCGACCTGGTGGCGGTGGAGGAAGCATTACAACTCAGGGAAAACGATAAAGCCCATGAGGTTATTGTCGTATCGATGGGCCCTCATTCGGCGGCGGAAGAACTTTATAGATGCCTTGCCATGGGTGTTGATCAAGCCCTACTGCTATGCGATCCGGCCTTTGACGGCTCAGACAGCCACGCGACGGCAGTCGTGCTGGCCTGTGCCATCCGCTCGCTGGAGTATGGGCTTATTTTCTGCGGGAACAAAGCCTCCGATACCCAAGCCGGTCAGGTGGGCTATTGTCTGGCTGAGATGTTGGACATTCCAATCATCAGCGCCGCCATTCGGGTGGAGGTTCCTTCCGACGAAAAGGTCATCGTGCACCGCAAATTGAGGGGAGGATACAGAGAGGTGCTGGAAGCCCCGCTCCCGACGGTTGTTGCAGTGGAAACGGGACTGAACGAGCCCAGATATGTGAGCATTCGGGCTATTTCGAGAGCCAAAAAAGCGGGAATCAAACAGTATGATATGAAAAGCCTGGGATTGTCTCCGGAAGATGTGGGCCCCAAAGGATCCATCACAAAGGTTGTTTCACTTTCGCGTCCGAGGCCGAAGAGGATCTTTGTCCCCGATAGCCGGCTTTCGGCAGTGGCGCGCTTGATGCAGGTTGAATCGGGCGGCCTTGAAGAAAAGGAAGGCGCTATCATCAGCGGAAGCCCACAGGAGGCAGCATCAAGATTAGTTCGGAGTCTCATAAGTCAGCGGATTTTACGAATATAAACTACAGGAAAAAAAGAGAGGCATTTCATGGGACAAGCGTACGGCGATATGCTCAGTCCTGTCAAGGTGGGTCCGATAACAATGCGCAATAGGATATATTTTGCGGCCCATGCGACTCTTCTTCTGCCCTTGAATGCCGGCGTCAACGATCAGGGGATCGCCTATTATGAAGCAAGGGCAAAGGGTGGTGCCGCAGCCATTATAACCGGCTGCCACCTGATTGGGCCGATGAGCACCCAAACCCCTAAGCCTCCGAGTCACCTTGCTGATGAGCGGACGATTCCAGACCTCAAAAAGTGTGCCGACGTGATCCATAAGCACGGCGCCAGGGCGATTTGTCAATTGGGCGTGATTGGCCGGCTGGCTGACACGCGCCCTTTTGGCGGTGTAACCTGGGGCCCTTCGTCTGTCAGGTTGGACCTTGCGCCGATGACGTGGGAGATCCCCCACGAAATGGAAAGGGAGGAGATCGAGCAGGTTGTAGATGAGTATCGAAAAGCGGCAAAGAATGTAAAGGCGGCAGGCTATGACGGGATAGAAATAATGGGGGCCGGTGGTCTGTTGAATCATCAGTTTTTGTCCCCCAGGCTTAACTTTCGTAATGATGAATATGGCGGGAGCCTTGAGAACCGGCTGCGCTTGCAAATTGATTGTATTGATGCCGTAAGAGAGGCGATGGGCAATGAATTGATCCTGGGTTTTAAGATGCCGGGCGATGATTTTATCGATGGCGGCCTCACCTTGGATGAGGCGAAGGAAATCGCCCGTGCATTGGAGGCAACCGGCAAAGTAGATTACCTGACGGTCGTCGCCGGGCTATATATTATTATCTCTACCCATGTACCCCCCATGTATTATCCGCTGGGCCCCTTTGTATATCTTTCCAGCGAGATCAAAAAGGCGGTGAAGAAAATCAATGTTAATTGTATGGCGAAAGTCAACGATCCGGGGCAGGCGAATAAAATAATTGCCGATGGACATGCGGATATGATCGGCATGGTTCGGACCCTGATTTGTGACCCTGAATTTGTAAATAAGGCGCGTGATGAAAGGGAGGATGAGATTCGAGCCTGCGTAACCTGCGAAGAAGCCTGTTATGGCCGATACCGCCGCGGCCTGCATGTTTCCTGCAGTTATAATCCGCAGGCGGGGAGGGAACTGCAACTCCCCATCGTGCCGGTGACCACCCGGAAAAAGGTAATGGTGATCGGAGGCGGGGTGTCAGGCCTCGAGACAGCCAGGGTCGCTGCGCTCAGGGGGCATCAGGTAAGTCTTTATGAGCGCGAGGGCGAGCTGGGTGGACAGGTAAGGATCGCAGCCATGGCCTTCGGGAGGACAGACTTTGAAGAAATGCCGAGGTACTATACAAAACAAATGAAGCTCTTGGACGTGGAAGTTCACTTGGAGACAGAGGTGACACCGGAGATGGTTGCGGAGATGAAACCGGACGCCGTGGTGGTAGCCACGGGCTCGGTACCTCTGGAACTCGATGTCCCGGGTGCGGATCAGAAAAATGTGGTAGAGCCGCGGAGTGTACTGCAGGGAAAGGTTGAAGTGGGGCAACATGTGGTCGTGATCGCCGGGGAACATAATATGCAGGCCCTGACCACGGCAGACACCCTGGCGGAGAAAGGAAAGAAGGTGCAGGTGCTCACCGAGGCTTTCTATGCCGGATCACAGGCGCCGTTTGCCACCTGCCAGACCGTTTATACGCGGCTGCTCAGAGCGGGAGCGATTATTACCAACCTGACGGCAGTCAAGGAAATCCGGGGGAATACGGTAATCACCCGCAACGTTTTCACCGATGCGGAAGGTCGTATAGAAGGGGTGGATACGGTAGTTGCCGCTATGGGTGGAAAAGCGGAGAACGCGCTATATTGCGCCTTGAGAGGGAAAGCCAGGGAGCTTTATGCTGTGGGCGACTGCAGGCAACCGCGCTTAATCCCCCAGGCCACCCTCGATGGTTTGCGGGTAGGAATAAAATTATGAGCCGTTGGATCGAACACCGCCTGCTTTTTGATGTGCCTTTCATTTTCTGAGTATAGCATCCGGCCCCGGCCATCTAATAATCTGCCAGAGTTGAAAGGGGGTAAGAATGGGGGATTACCCGGACTATAATCCGGAGGATATCTATGAGGACTTGAGGAAGGTTTTACCTGAGGAGTCGCTTTCCAAAAGCGTTTTCGAAAGGATAAACAATGCCCTTGATCCCTATACGTTTGCCTCAGACATCAGCCGTGAAAAATTGCCCTACCTTGTGGTCAGACCGGGCTCAACCGATGAAGTCAGTGTGTTGATGAAATACGCTAATTCCAAGAAAATTCCGGTGTATGTCAGAGGCTCAGGAACCAGTCTTCAGGGGGCGTCACGCTATCGTCATAAAGGCGTTGTGTTGAATGTCGCTCGATTGAATCATCTGGATATTATGAAGGATTATGGATTCGTAGAATCCGGGCCGGGCCACCGTGTATTGCACGTCAAATCGCAACTGGAAAAAGAGGGCTATTACCTGCCCCTCGTTCCGGGAAGCATACGAGTGGCCAGTATCGGCGGCATCATATCCAATAATTCCAGTGCCCACGCCGTGGATTCGTGCCTGGGGAAACCACGGGACTATGTACTCGGGTTGGAGGTTGTGCTGCCTACCGGTGAAGTTTTACAGACAGGAACCAAAAGCCTCAGAAGGGCGGCCGGCACTGATTTGACTCATTACTTCGTTGGTGGGGACGGATTATTAGGGGTGATTACCGGCATTCGGATGAGGCTGCTGCCCGGTTTTAAAAATGCCTATGGGGTGGCGTTTTTTGATGATCCAATCCCACTGGCAAAGGCGGTACAAAGAGTCTATCTGGAGAAAGCACCGCCCCCGCTGTTTTTTGAATTTCTAGACGAAAGGGTTGCCCAAATCAGTTTTAAGATACAAGGGCTGCCGTCTCCCCCGGGTCCCCTTTTGATGTTCCATGCCATCGGTGAAACAGAAGAAGAAGCCACATATAAGATCAACCAGGTGATCAAAGCCATTCAAAAGGAATCCCCTAAAGAAGCCAGAAGGGTCGAGGATATCGATGAGTGGCACAAGATCTGGCTGGCCAGAGAGTCCGCGCTGCCCTATATCTGTCAGGCAGGTAAGGGTGTATTCGGTTTGTCGGAAATTGTGTCCACGGTGCCGGATTTGGTCGATTGCCTCAAGGACGCCATGAACATGGGCAAGGGGATGCCCACATTAGAAAAACTGGGGCAGCCCTATCTTTTCGGACATATCGGCGCGCTGACCTTCCATCCTGTTTTTATCATACCCGCGGACTGGCCGACCGAGGAGAAGGCAAAAGTGGTAGAGGAGATGTTTCTCAAAGAGGCTGAGATCAACGAAAAGTATGGAACCTGCGGCGGGGAATGGGGCCAATTTGCGAGGAGAAGCCCTTTTTATCTTAAACGTTACGGCGAGAAGGCCTTCCAGATGGTGAGGGGAGTGAAGAAACTTTTTGATCCGAACAATATCCTGAATCCGGATGTCTTGCCGGACGAATAACTGCAGGATGAGAGAAGGAGCATACGATGCAAGCGGATGTGCCGGAAGATAAGTTGAGAGAGGACATTCTAGATATTCTGAGCTATTGTATTAATTGCCGCTTTTGTTTACCCAGCTGCCCTCGGTTCGAAATTACCGCGGGAAACATCAGCGAAGGCGCTTCAGGCATAACGCGGTCTCTGTACTATGCCGTCAAATGGGGCGAAACAGATAAACAGGTTCTCAATGAATTAAGAGATATCCTGTTTTCCTGCACGACCTGCAAAAACTGTGAAATCGCTTGTAAAAATTTGAGTACGGGAACGAAGCTGACAGATGCCATTGAAAAGGGAAGGCAGTTGCTGGTGGAAAAAATGATCGGCCCCATGCCTCAGCAAAGAAAAGCCCTTGAATCTTTATATATTCACGGAAATCCCTACGAGATGCCGACGTCGAAAAGAAAGGCCTGGCTCAAGAGCCTCGATCTGCCAGCGGTTTCAGCGGAAACGGAGGTGTTGTTCTATCTCGGCTGTACCGCTCCGAATGATTTCAATGCCCAAAATATGGCCATGGCGTTTGCGCAATTGCTGAAACAGGCACAGGTGCGCTGCGGGATATGGGAAGATGAAATGTGCTGCGGCAGCCCCTCGTTGAACATGGGAGAAAAGGGATTGTTTGAAGAGATCTATACAAAGAACATCCAACGGTTTAAAGCGCTGGGGATCAGGCACATTGTGACCCTTTCCCCGCATTGTTTCGACACTTTTTTGAACCGGTATCCACAAGAGGCGATGCAAAAGATCAAGGTGCAACATTATAGTCAGTTTCTATCCGATTTGATCGAACAGAAACGGCTGGTCTTTAAAAACCGGGTTGAAAAAAAAGTAACGTATCAGGATCCTTGTTATCTGGGCAGGTACAACAATGTATATGATGAGCCGAGGAGGGTTTTGAATCGTATCCCGGGGTTGGAACTTGTGGAATGCTCCAGAAACAAAGCGGATAGTCTCTGCTGTGGCGGCGGTGGTGGACGCATGTGGGCCGATTTTGATGCAGAGACCAATCGACTGGCCAATATTCGGGCTACCGAGGGCCTCGCCACGGGCGCCGAAATGATGGTAACGGCATGTCCCTGGTGCTATATCCATATGGAAGACGGCGTTAAATTGATCGATGCCGAAACGTCTATGAAAATAACCGGCCTGGCCGAACTCTGTGTCGAAGCCCTTTAATTAGAACTTCCTGAAGCCGCTGTAAGTCTGAGCTGACATTAACGATACCTAATCCCCCGTTTTTATAGAACATTATATCTTAAAACCGTTTCCATGGCTGTCTCCTCAGGCAGGTGGATGCTTGATGACCAGTTCGATCGTACCGGCCCTGTCCATAACGAGGGGGATATAGACGAAGGTTGAACATTTATCTTTAAACGTTTCGAATTCAACTGTCCTGCCGTCAAGCGTTATACGCTTGATGGGGCTTTGTCGCATGCGCAGGCAGAGAGCAAATTCCATCGGGAGGTCTTTTCCGAAGTATCGCACCCGTGTCAGGGTCGTTTCCGGGTCCGGCATCTCGCGCTGTGGAAGATTGAAATACATTCTCTCACCCCAGATTCTTATCCGTGAGGTACGCCTCTCAGCAGCATTCTTTCCTAAAGGTCTCAGTGAGATGCGAAAATCTCCGTGTAAGATATTGACAGGATAGCCCCTATCCCTCTCCCAGGAAAAACGAGTACTCCCCATTTTCAGCAGAGCCAAGCAGGGCACCACGCCGCTTAGAGCGATGTCTCCGGGGTTTGTTATGGCCCAGTGATTCGTCTCCATACCAATCACTAAAGTGTGCCACTTTTCGTAAGCCGGTCCACAGGTATAATTGGTGTATGCAGCCTCTTCCGGTATGTCATAGTTATCGTAGGAGTCCATCATATGAAGCAAAAATACCTTTTCCTGCAAATAGGCATAAGGCATATTGCCTATTTCTCTTTCCGCGAACTTGTACGCGGCAAGATCTTCGAGGCTGTGAATTTCGTAAGGCCATCCCGCATTTTCGGCAGCTTCCTGCATTCTCTGAGCCACATAATAGTGAATCTGCTCATCCATCGCCCAGCGCGTCGTATTGGCCGGAATAATGGCCTCCAGATCACCCCGGTCATATTTGGAACCGTTCGATTCACCAAGGCTATGGAAATCGATCAGCATATCAGGTGGATAGGAATTGAAAAGTCGACCCAGAACGAGACGTTCGGTTTTTGTCAGGCGGGTCTGAGAAGAGTGGAATTGGTTCAGAATGAAGCCTTCCGGATTAACAACGGGGATAACAATGACCAGTTGGGTATCTCTTATTGCCTTTGCATCATCACCGGTCAAGTAATGGAGAATTTCCGGACCCACAACACGGGCCCCCAACTCTTGACCGTGTCTGGCCAAAGTAACGACTGCGATTTGCTTATCACTATCAGGCAAGTCTCTATTGGTTACGAACACTGCCGGGATATCCCAGTTGTCTGGAGACTTGCCAATAACCTTCTTGTAGGTAGTTGCGTCGTTCTTATTCACAAAGTCATCCACCCATCGGTAAATCTCTTTCAGTCCTTCCTGCCCCATCGGTATGTGATTAAATACTGCCATACCTGATCTTCCTTTCCTGTCCGCCTTTCGCATTTATTAATTAAACCGGGTTATTTTGTATCGGACGTTTCTGTAATAAAGGCCAAAGTGAAAGCAAACCGAAGACCGGCCCGACCGTTAAAATGATAAAAAGATAATTGGCGCTAAAATGCTGAAACAAATAATTTAAGAGCTGGATGCTTAAAATGGTAATCAAAAAACCGATGCAATTGACGATGGTCATCGCGGATCCAACGAGCTCCTGTGGCGCCGTTCGGGCAACCAATGTTGAAAACTGCGGGGAATCACCGACCACCATGATGCCCCAGAAGAGCAATACCGCAAAAAAGATTTCCTTGGACAGACCATAAAACACCGGAGAAAAAAGACAGCAAAGGCCCGAAGCTGCCAGTTGAAAAAAGGCCACCTGGGCGCTCCCCAAGCGTTTCGAGATCATGCCGCCTGCCGCACATCCAAGACTGCCGCATGCAATGATGCAGAACGCCCAAAAGGAAATGTTAATGTGGCTGCCCGGATTTTCGGCTATGTAGGTAAGAAGGATAAAGGGAATAAAAGCCCAAAATGCGTAAAGTTCCCACATGTGACCGAAATAGCCGAAAGCCGCGGATCGCAATTCCATGGATTGAAATATGGTACGGATGGCTTTACCCTGAAATCGGGTGTTTTTCACCAAAAACGGGCCATCAGGGACCAGAAGGAGCATCAATATTCCCCCGGCAAGTGCCATGCCGGAGATCCAGAACATCAAGTTTTCCCACTGGAAAGTATGCGTCATGCCTTTCAACAGGTGGGGAAAGGCCGTACCCAGCACCACCGCGCCGACCAGAAAGCCCAGGGCTTTTCCCAGGCCCTGCTGATACCACCCGGCAGCGATTTTCATTCCCACCGGATAAATTCCCGCCAGAAAAAAACCGGTGACAAACCTGAGCAGCAGTAACGATGCCAACCCCTCTGATACCAAGCAAATTAAACCATTCGATGAGGCCCCTAACAGGGAACAGATAAAAAAAACGATTCTCGGAGAGAACCGGTCGGATACGGCAAAAAGTGCAAAAAATAGTGTCCCGACAATAAATCCCAGCTGTACTGCCGAGGTCATATACCCCAGGACATGGTCTCCTAAACTCAATTGCCGCTGCAAATCGACCAATACGGCGTTTCCGGCAAACCACAGGGATGTCCCCGCAAATTGAGTAAAAATGATGGCCGGTAGTATCCGGGGCGGTCTCTTTATCCCGACACGCATAGCTTCAAATTCCCTTGAATTATGGACCATCAACAGAAATTATAACCCCTGCACCCGTGCTCAAATTTTTCTTAAGGCAAATGCACAATGAGGACCGGCTTTTGGGATCGTCGAACCACTCTTCGTGCTGTGCTTCCAATTAAAGCCTCTTCAATAACACCATGACCGTGACTACCCATCACGATTAGGTCACAATTCCTCTTATCAGCAGTCTTCAAGATCTGTTCAACCGGATTCCCTCTTTGCACGAGAATCTCATCGGTTACAAAAGGTTGATTATCGGATTCAGATTTCACATTGTCGCTAAAGGTATGCAATACTTCCGTAATAGCGACATTATCTCTTTTCTTGCCGATAAGTGCTTCTCTTGCCTTCTGATAATTACGTTGTTTGATTTCAGCCCATTGGCTTTCTGTAACATATGGTGCAACGATCGATAATTCCTTATCTGGTTTATCGGAAAGTACATGGAGCATTGTTATCGTTGCACCATAGAGATTCGCCAGACTCGCTGCGTATGCAAAAGCATGAAGCGCACTCTCAGAAAGATCGGTCGTGTAAAGAATCTTTTTAATCTCAATTTTTGGAAGTTTCATTTTTTTACCTCCTTATTGCATTAATAATCCCGACTAATGGACTTAACGCCGTGTGAGTTGGTCCCACTCAGAAGGACTATAATCTTTGCGTCTTAAAGCATGCTTACTGCTCTCGCTGCCAATCTTCGAATGCTTATTCTAAAAGATTCAGCATTCTTCATCAATGAGGTTCCACATCGTCAATATAACTCAATTTCCCATCTTGCGTTGCGGATTTTTAGTATTGTGCCGAAGGGTAAGAACTGAGCGCTCTTTTTCAGATCAACGCCGGGCAAAAAACATCATATATCAGCAGCGTCTCTGTTACCTTGACAATCTTATGTTTAGTTCCTTTAGGAACCCTTATAATCAGCCCGGGTTCAATCGTAAATTCTCCCTCACCCTCTATCCACATAACCCCTTTGCCGCTCAGCGGGTAAAGAATATCATCCTGGGTTTCATGAACGTGTTCCGGAACTTCTACTCCGGCCGGGACTTCAACCAGCACACAGGTCACATCCAGCCGGTCTTCCTTTTGTGTGATCATGGGTTTAATTCTGACCCCCTTGGCAAAATGATGAGGCAACCAGGAAATACTGTCTACTGAACATTGCATTTTCATGAGAACCTCCTATGGAAATAACTTGTTAGTGCGCAGACGGTTTTTCTACGGTAACATAGTCCTTGCCATTGGAACGTGGTGCCGGCGCCTTCCCATCTCCGCCCGGGAGAATCGGAATCATGCAGAGCATTTTCATTACGGTTTTGCCCATATTCTTTATCTGGTGCGGTTCATCGGAAGGAACATATATCGAATCTCCGGCCTTAAGGCGTGTTTCATTACCTTTTGCATCGACAATAGCAGGCTCGCCTTCCAGAAAAAAGAATTGGTGTTCCTCAAGATGGGCGTGGTAAGATGTATGGCCGTAAGGTTCGAACTCCATAATGCGCATCGCAAAGTGCGGGCAACCATCGTCTTTGCTCCATATAAATCGCTGCAGCATTCCTTTGAAGCCTTCTTTTTCACTCAAAGTCGGAGTCACATCCGTGTAATGTTTTTTTATCATGCGGTCCCCCTTTTTTGATTTTCGTCGGAATGATCCCTAAAACAAAAGTGTCTTTTGCTTTAATTCACGTCAGGTATTGGGACGAGAGCATAAAATTGCCTGAAGGCCTTAGTGCAAATTGCACCAGAAGGCCTATGAACAAGCACCTGGAATCGAATGAGTCCGAATTTATTAGCCGATTTATAAAAATCGAAGCACTGTCGAATGAACCGAGCGTTTGAGCCTGAGTTTTTCAGGCTGCAAGTCTCTTTGTCCGACGACGGCCGCTATCTATTTTTAGGTTAGTACCGAAAAAAAGATATTTATCGAGAAAAATCAATCCGTTCCGCTATTTCTTTTTTTAATCCTTCCAGATGGGCTTTAATTTCCCGTTTGGCTTTTTTATAATCTCCACTGATTAACGGTTTGAGGATTGGCAAATGTAATTCACCATTAACGCTGAGTTCGTCCCGAATGGCGGAAGACAGGCTTTGATATCGACGGATGTTATTTGAAAGGGTATTATACAGATATAAAAGCTTTTCGTTATTTGCCAGACGAATAAGATTTTTGTGAAAATTGGCGCAGAACTCACTACCCGTCTTCTCGGTATTTTCATCAAGGGCCATGGAGTTTAATTCTTCTCTAATATTGAGGCCTGTCTTCACATGTTTCTGAATCAAATTGACGGCAAAGATTTCCATCATTTCCCGCATCTCAAAGGTCGCCTCCAGATCCTTACGTGAAATATCGGCCACCCAGCTTCCCCTGCCCGGGCGGGAAAAGATCAGGCCTTCATTTTCCAGAGTCCTGACGGCCTCTCTGAAAGGGATCACACTAATCCCGAGTTGATCGATGATCTCCTTACTGTTTATTTTTTTTCCGGGTTTCAGGTTGCCGGCAATGATAGATTTTCTTAAAAAATCGGTAACCGTTTCAACAACGGTTTTCGGCTTGTGATACGTTATCTCATTTATAATTTCATCCAGTTCTGCCAAAGGGATACCTCCAGTATAATCTGATTTTCGTTTTGAATTTAGCTGCATCAATGTATATTTTATATTTTATATTTTATAACATATCAGATTTTATTTATAAACACTTTTTTTGTAGATATCACCGGTATGCAATAATTTTTCCCCATGGACTGCCTTTAACTTTGTTTATTGCATTAAGTCATTTTGACCTTAATTGGTCATAAACTTTAACCCACATCGTAAGGGGGGCAACGATTCCATATCAAAAACTAAAGTAGGTATCGCGAAATGATCGCTGTTTTTAATGAATTGAATCGTTTCCCGTAACAGATTTCTTTAAAATCCGCCGCCGCTTTTTCGCTCATATTTTTTGAAATCGCATTCGGATCGTTCTATAAGTTTTCAGTTCCAAACGACTTGATAATAAAATCAGACAAGGTGGTTTTAATGGTTACAAAAGTAGACGCGGTATATTTTCCGGATTGTTCCACAGCGTGCGCGCGGCCCTTATTCATGGTTCCGGTCGCGGCCGGGTTTCCTTCCCCGGCCGAAGATTACCTGGAGGGCAAGCTCGATCTGAATAAATACTTGATTAAACACCCGGCCGCCACTTTTTTTGTGCGCGTAACCGGCGACTCCATGATCGCAGCCGGCATCCATCCCGGCGACATCCTGATCGTGGATCGTTCCATCGAGCCGGCCGACAAAAAAGTAGTTATCGCGGTGATTGAGGGAGAGCTGACCGTCAAACGGATCCGCAGGCTCAAAGGCAAAATTTTATTGATGCCCGAAAACGAAAACTATAAACCGCTGCAAATCAACGCGGAGATGAATTTTGAGATCTGGGGGGTGGTGACGAACGTGATCCATCCGCTTTAGCAGGAAACGGGGTCGGGGATCGGGGAACAGGGGTCAGGGTGAGATGAAAATAAGCTATAAAGCTGGGAAGCGATGAGAATAAGGTAAAGGTTGAGGCTACGGTCGAGAGAGAAACTAAACCCAACCCGAACCTATCATTCTTTTATGATAATATTCAAGCATCCTACCGTTCAGGTAAAATGCGGAGCGTTTTCGAACCGTGAACCCTTGGACCCTTGACCCCTCGAATCCCGGACCCCTTTTTCCCAACTGATTGAGAGAAAAACCGGAAGAGATTGCTTTTATGTCTAAGGTGTTTGCACTGGTCGATTGCAACAATTTCTATGTTTCCTGTGAGCGGGTGTTTAACCCCAAGCTTGCCGGAAAGCCGGTCATCGTCCTGTCCAACAATGACGGGTGTGCGGTGGCGCGCTCAAACGAGGCCAAGGCGCTGGGTTTCCGGTTCGGCGTGCCGGTGTTCGAGATCCGGGCTTTGATAAAAACCCATGACATCCAGGTGTATTCCTCCAACTACGCCCTGTATGGCGACATGTCCCGGCGGGTCATGGAAACCCTTTCGCAGTTTGCGCCGGAAATGGAAATCTATTCCATTGACGAGGCCTTTCTGGACCTGTCGGATGTGCCGGGGGACTGTCTCACCGCATACGGGCGCCGCATCCAGGCCGCCGTCAGGCAATGGACCGGAATCCCCGTTTCCGTCGGGATTGCGGAAACCAAGACTCTGGCCAAGATAGCCAACCGGTTGGCGAAACAATCGAAAAAAACGGGCGGTGTCCTGAATCTGACGGCTTCCTCCAATCGGGACCGGGCGCTGGCCGAAGTGGAAGTGGCCGACGTGTGGGGGATCGGCCGGCGCTATGCCGAGTTTCTTAAGAAAAACGGCATCGTGAACGCCCGGCAGCTTCGCGATGCCGACCGGGAGTTTGTCCGGGGCAGGATGGGGGTGGTGGGGACCCGTATGCTGCAGGAACTCAAAGGATTTTGCTGTTATCCCCTGGAAGAGAATCCGCCCGTTAAAAAAGGGATCACGGTCTCGCGAAGTTTCAAGGCGGGAATCGAATCGCCGACGCAGCTCAACGAGGCGGTTGCCGCGTACGTGTCCCGCGGGGCCGAGAAACTCCGCAAGGAAAACGTGGCGGCCGGTGTTCTCATGGTTTTTGTGATGACCAACCGTTTTAAGCAGGAGCGCTACTACTGCAATCTGGAAACCATCCGGCTGCCGGTGCCCACCAGCGATACGGCCGAACTGATCCGCTATGCCGGTGAGGGGCTCCGGGCGATTTACCGCCGGGGGTATTGTTATAAGCGTGCCGGCGTGATGTTTAAGGATCTGGTGAGCGCCGGCCCGATTCAGGCCGGGCTTTTTGATGACAGGGACCGCCGCCGGTCCAAAAAGCTGATGCAGGCCCTGGACAGCATCAACACCCAAATGGGCGCCGGCACCCTAACCCATGCCGCCGCCGGTCTGGGGAAAGGGCAGCGCTGGCGGACGGTCTATAAAAAGCGTTCCCCGGCCTATACCACCAACTGGGCGCAGTTGCCGACAGTCGTCTAATTAAGTGCCGTTTGTAAACATTTTTTTCAGCGCCGGTTTGGTCACCTTGCCCATGGCATTGCGGGGAAATTCTTCCAGCACAAGGAGGCGTCCGGGAATTTTGTAAGCGGCGATTTTTTCCCGGGCCCACTGACGCAGATCCGCCAGGTTTAAACGGCTGCCGGTTTTCAGGACAACCGCAGCGCAGACCCGCTCGCCCCACTGGGGATCTTCGATTCCCACCACGGCGCATTCCTGGATGGCGGCGTGGGTCCGCAGGACTTCTTCAATTTCAAGGGCCGAAACCTTATAGCCGCCGGTTTTGATGATATCCACCGATTGCCGCCCCAGGATCCGGTAATATCCTCTCTCGATAACTGCCGTGTCGCCGGTTCTGAACCAGTCCCCCTGAAAAGATGCCTGGGTCTCAGCCGGACGGCGCCAGTACTCCAGGAATACGTTTTCTCCCTTGATGTGAATTTCACCGGGAACACCTTCAGTCGTAACTTCTATGCCGGCGTCGTCCGTCAGTCTGCTGAAAACCCCCGGCAGCGGCGTTCCGATATACCCTGGTCGGCGCTCGCCATGGAGCGGGTTGGAGATGCCGATCCCGATTTCGGTCATGCCGTAACGTTCCAGCAGGGTATGGCCGCTGATCTCCTGCCACTTTTCAAATACGGATACCGGCAGGGCTGCGGATCCGGAGACCATCAGGCGCATTTTGAGACAGGCCGCCGACATTTGTCTGC
>DUZK01000086.1 GCA_013349495.1 Deltaproteobacteria bacterium | reverse complement strand
TGGGCTCCAACCTTCAAGTTCTGCTCCACCGTGAGGTGCTCGAAAACCCGTCTTCCTTCGATCACCTGAACGATACCCATCTTTGCGATTCGTTCAGCGCCCAGCCGGTCAATCCGCTCTCCCATAAACTCGATGGAACCGTCGGTAACGTGGCCGTCTTCGTGTTTCAACAGACCCGACACGGCTTTAAGCGTAGTGCTTTTCCCGGCGCCGTTGGCGCCCAGAAGCGCCACGATACCAGATTCAGGAACTTCAATGGAAACGCCTTTAATCACCAGGATAACTTCGTGGTACTTCACCTCGATGCTGTTGATTTTTAGGATCGCATTTTCATTCGACAATGCCCTAAACCTCCTTTGAGGGATATCGGTTTTTTACCATCCGAGCCACTCTTTGGCCCATTTATCCGGCCAGCGCCCCTTGAGGTCGACCACTTGAACAACTTGAAATTTTCCACCTTTTATTTCGTAGATGGGCACTTTTCCGGAAATCCGGTGATCCGTACCGGTATAGTTCAGTGGGGGTACACCCAAACCGATATCAAAGTTCCTAAAGGATTCAAATCCTTTCTTCAGAATGCCCTCGCCGTTAAGGGCGCCGACTTTATCTGCCCGATTCATGGCTTCCCACAGCGCCAATACATTTGCCCATGCCTGGATGGATCGGATAAGGCGTTTTTCCAATGGTACATCCGGGTTGTATTTTTTGGCATACTTGACCACATTATCCATCATCTTGACCTCATTGCCAAAAAATTCACAAACCGCCGCACCCATCACGCCTTCTGATGCCTTTCCGGCCAAGCGGGGCAAGTTCTCATCAAACCCCCAGTTGTTGACGATATGGTCGGCTTCAAGGCCAAGGGCATAAGCATCTCTCACTGTAGCGGATACCGACATGGTGGTGTTCCCATGCCAAACCAAATCTGCACCGTAGCCCTTCATGGCCAACACCTGGCTTTTGGCATCGATGGTCGTTAATGCCACATTCTGATCCGGGCCGATATCAAACCCGAGAATCGTTGCTTGGTCTTTTATGGCCTTGATGGGTGCACTACAATAAGGATGGGCAAAATGGTAGCTGGTAACGAATTTGGGTTTTCTCTTTCCGTAATCTTTGTGTTTCGGCCACCGTTTGTCGAACCATGCGGTAATTGCCGCCCTGGCGTTTGTTGAATAATCCACGGCAGCGAACAGATTATAAGGTGTCTTTTCGGGATTGGTTAAATGGGCTGAATAGGAAGCAGACACATAAGGCATCTTGTCCTTGGTTATGGTGGGTGAAAGGGCTTCGGTGTCACCCGTACCCCAACCCAGAACTGCTATGCATTTCAGCCGTTTGAATAGTTTGTATTTGGTGAGTGCCTCAGGAATCCGGTAGCCGTAATCAAACTGATACAGTTTGATTTTTTTGCCGTTGACGCCCCCATTGTCATTGACATAATGAATGGCATCGGCAATTCCCAAAGCGTAATCCTTGCCCACATCCGATGTAGCACCGGTGGTGTCATTCAGAGAACCGATCCTGATGGTGGCGGCTCCGGCCATGGAGCTCAATCCAAAAAAAAGAGCCGCAGATAAAATGAACACTGAAAATTTTGACCAGAAGTTATATTTTTTCATAATTTCCCCCTTGTCTTGAAAGTCAACGGGACGTTCATCTTCCTAAGCCTTAAGTTTTATCACCTCCTTTATCATGATAGTATTAAGTTTTCGGTGTTTGGTGTATAGTGTTTGGATAACTTAACACAAAACACACTGAACTCAAATACAAATCAATACGAAAACGGCCACAGATTGAAATAGTTCTTCATCTGCCACCAGCGATAGGCCAGCCCGTTGGGTTCAAAAATCATAAATGCGCAGATCGCCAATCCGAAGGCCGCCTCTTTGATAAACAAGAAGTCGATCAGAAGTTTTGGATAAATGTCTGCCAGCGGTATGACCGCCAGTTGAAGCAGTTCAATCACCACCACCATGAAGATGGATCCAAACACCGTACCGTGTATGGAGCCGACACCGCCGATCAATATCACCCCCACCAACCACAAGGACCAAAACCATGGAAAATGCTCGGGACTGATGGCAGCCAAATTGCTGATCCAGAAGCTTCCGGCAATGCCGCCGATAAAACCGGCCACAAAGAAGGCCATCAGCTTGTACCAGACGACATTAATTCCCATCACCTCTGCTGAAATGTCGTTGTCCCGGATGGCCACCCACGCTCTGCCGGACCTTGACCGGAGCAGATTGATGATCCCGATGACACAGATGATGACCAGCACCAGCATCAGATAGTAAACTTTAAGGTCATTGTCGATCACCCAGGGTCCGATTTTAATGGTGCCTGGAGGCAATGAAAAGGCCTGGCCCCTGCCACCGATCTGGCTGACATATTGAGTGATGATAAAATCAACGGTGATGAACTGAGCGGCCATGGTGGTGAGGATGAGATAAAAACCTTTCACTCTGGCCGAGGGTAACCCGAAAAGAACGCTCCACAGTCCTGCAACAATTGCGGCAACCAGGATGCTGATGGGATACGCCAGGCCGGCTGTTATTAAAATTTTGGGCCACGGAAACTCCAATATTAAAAGCGTACTGGTGTAAGCTCCAACGGCAATGAATGCAGCATGGCCGAGGGTCACTTGGCCGCAAAACCCGATCAATAGCTGAACGCCAAGAGCCCCTAATATCGTATACCCGATCTGATTGCATACACTCAGCGAGTACATGTCTGCAAAATAGGGGATCACGCCCAACAGGACAACCGCCAGCAGAATCATTTTCCCCGTTATGAAGGTTGTCTGCCACCAGCCATGATCTTGAGCGTAGTTTTCGTGGTAAACGCTACATGGAAGAAAAGTCGTGGACATGAAAAAACTCCGTTTCGAGTTGCGTGTTACGCGTTATACTCTTTCTATCCTTTCCCAACCCCACAGACCATGGGGTTTGAAAAGCAGAAATATCGCCATGAAAGCAAACGGTGCAATTTCCTTGACACCGCCCGGAAAATACTTGTCCAAATAGGTACCGCAAAGATTTTGAAGAATTCCGATGATAATACCGCCCACAATGGCGCCGGGTACGGAATTCAACCCTCCCAGCACCACCACCGGCAACACCAGCAATCCGAGATAGCCGACGGAAATATTTAACCCGTTGATATTTCCCAAAAACGTACCGCCGACACCGGCTGCCATAAAAGCGATGGCCCATGCCGCGCCATACACAAAACGTGCACTGACCCCAAGGGATAAGGCAGCCATCTCGTCATCTGCTGTTGCCTGCATGGCAAGCCCCCAGCGCGTATATTTAAAGAAGCTTACAAAGATAACCAAAAGGATAATGGCCGCAATAAAACTCCACAAATAGACTTGGCCGATGACCAGTTGTCCGATTCTGATCGGTTCAATGGAAAACACCGGAGGTTCGAAAACCTGCGTGTCTGTACCCCATATGAATTCAACGATCCCTTTAAAGAAGAACGAAAGTCCCACGGTCACCATAATAACCGTAAGAACCGGCTTCCCGATGAGCTTGTCCAGGAATACCCATTCTGTCAGGATTCCCAAAATCAAACCGATTATTAGAGAAAATAAAAGGGAGAGAAGAAATGGAACGCCCATGGAATAGAAACTCAGGGAAACATAGGCCCCGATGAGCGTCAGCTCCCCCATGGCCAGATTCAGGACTCCGGAACACTTATAAATTAGAACCCACCCAAGGGCCACCAGTGCATAAATACCTCCGACCATAATACCGGTGGTAATGGACATTAAAAATAGCTCCATATTCTCTCCTTATTAATTGAATATTGAATATTTTTGGAATTTTATCTTTTCAGAATAAGATTCTTAAAAATACCAATAATCAACAGTCATTTTTCAATTCTCAATTTCATTCTTTAACGTTTCTGATCTGCAAGTCCGTCTTAATGTTCGATTGTCGACCATCTTCATATTTTATGGTGGT
This sequence comes from Deltaproteobacteria bacterium, assembly GCA_013349495.1. Lineage (GTDB taxonomy): Bacteria > Desulfobacterota > Desulfobacteria > Desulfobacterales > SURF-15 > DUZK01. The sequence continues at coordinate 10,342 of DUZK01000086.1, read as the reverse complement.
GTCGATATGAACCATGTCGGTGTCGCCATACAAGGCATTCACAATATCTTCGTACCGCTTTTCCACAAAACCACGGCGCAGTTTTCGGGTCCGGGTGAGTTCTTCATCATCCGGATCCAATTCCTTGTATAGATTTGCAAATTTCGAGACTTTGGCTTCTTCAGGAAGATCTTTATTGGCTTGGCGGATTTGTTCCTCAACAAGCTCATAAACTTCGGATTTTTGGGAAAGCTCCGGATAACTGGTGTAGGTGATTTTCTTTTCATCCGCCCACTTTCCCACTACCGAATAGTCAATACAAAGAACAGCCGTCACATAGTCCCGCTTGTCCCCAATGACCCACGAATCCCTGATATATGGACTGAATTTTAATCGCGTCTCAAGATATTGAGGCGAAAAGGGTTTGCCGTTTCGAAGTGTAAAAACGTCCTTTGTTCGATCGAAAACCACCAGATGACCGTCTTCGTCAATAAATCCCTTGTCGTCGGAATAAAGCCAACCGTCTCTGAGTGCTTTTTCTGTTGCTTCGGGATTTTTATAGTATCCTAGAAATACCGAAGGACTCTTGGTGATGATTTCTCCATCTTCAGTAATCATTATTTCCGTGCCCCGGATGGGATGTCCAACAGTGTCGAACTTGATATCCCCGTCTCGATGCACCACGGAAATGCCGGCAACTTCTGTCTGCCCGTAAATCTGTTTCAGGTTGACCCCCATGGCGTGAAAGAAGCGGAAGTGATCCGGCCCCATGGCGGCGCCGCCGGTATAGGCATTACGCACGCGAGAGAGCCCCAGATGATCTTTTAACTTCTTCTGCACTGAGATCTCTGCCAGCCATTCCAGAAACTTCCAGTACCAGGGAATCGATTGCTTCCCGAATTTTAGATTCGCCACATGATATCCGATTTTATTCGAAAGTTCATAGAATTTCCGTTTGATCCATGTGGCATCCAGATATTTGACTTGAACCGTTCGGGTCATCTGCTCATACAAGCGGGGCGGGGCGAACATGACATGCGGTCCGATTTCACGAATATTTTCCTGAGCGGTTCCCGGTTCTTCGGGAAAGTTGAGGGTATAGCCCACCTGGAGACCGCAGGATATGGACATCATCTGCTCCCCGATCCAAGCAAACGGCAGGTAAGAAACATAATCATCCGTATCGCGGCAAGGATCGACGGCCATGAGGTGTTTTCCCATGGTCAGCATGTTGTGGTGGGAAAGCAGTGCTCCTTTGGGCAAAGAGGTGGTGCCTGAAGTATAGAAAAGCAAGGCCACTTCATCTCCATGGCCTTTGTCGATCGTCTCTTCAAACAGATCGGGTTTTTCTTTTTCAAGGGCTTTGCCCAATTCCATTACTTCTTTTAAACTGATCAGATAATCCTCATCATAATGCCGCATCCCTTTGGGATCGTCCCAGATGATCTTTTTCAACTTCGGACATTCATGGAATATGGAAATGGCCTTATCGACTTCCTCCTGGCCCTCCCCGAAAAGAAACTTGGTATCGGAATGATCGACGATATATCGAACTTCATCCATGAGGCAATCCTGAAACAGCCATACCCCTATTCCTCTGGCACACAATGTGGCTATCTCCGCCCAGAGACCTTCAGGTCGGTTGTCACCGATCATGGAGACTTTATCTCCTTCTTCAAGCCCTAGTGAAATCAGACCCAGGGCGATATGCTTGACGTTTTCAAGATATTTTCCCCACGTGATGGGTCGCCAGATTCCGAATTCCTTTTCCCGCATGGCGACCCGGTTTTCCCCGTATTGCAGAGCCTTTTCATAAAACAATTTTGGAATGGTCAGCTCTTTTGAGACATCCGAGCCACTCACATCGATTTTATCGCCGTGTTGCATATAAATCCTCTTCACCCAAATATGCCTTGATCACCTCCGGATTGGACTGGACATCTTCCGGAGTGCCGTCCATGATTGTGTTGCCGAAATTTAGTACAAATATCTTATCCGAAAGGTCCATGACAACCCCCATGTCATGTTCCACGAGTAGGCAGGTAACCTGCCAGCGTTTCCCCTCATTGACGTCCAGGATGAAACGGGCCATGTCTTCAACTTCCTCAAGATTCAGCCCTGCCAACGGCTCATCCAGAATCAGGAGCTCCGGCTCAAGGGCAAGTGCCCGCCCCAATTCCACGCGTTTTTGGAGACCGTACGGCAGCATGCCCACGGGCTTGTTTCGGATATGTTCGATCTCGAGAAGATCGATGATCTCTTCCTCGATGAATTTACGATGTTCAATTTCCTCCCGGGCTGTTTTTCCCATATATAACGATCCGCTAACAATTCCCGATTTCAAATGGATATGGCGGCCGAGACGTATATTGTCGAGCACCGTCATACCCCCGAACACCTCGACCTTTTGAAATGTTCTCGAAATTCCCAATTTCGCCCGTTCATAAGGTTTGAGATGATTAATTTTCTCCCCTTTGAAGAAGATGTTGCCTTGCTGGGGCCGGTAAAGACCGTTGACGCAATTCATCATGACGGTTTTTCCGGCGCCATTGGGACCGATGACGGAATGGATCTCCCCTTTACGGATTTTTAAACTGACACCGACGATCGCTATCACCTTCCCGAAGGCCATGTGAATGTCTTCGAGTTCAAGAAGAATGTCTGAATCTTTCGCCCCGTTTTCTGCGATCAATCGTAAACCCTCCCTTTTTCTTTTGGGTGCAGGTGATTTTATAAAATTTTGTTAAATTTCTGAATACAATTCATTTAGTATAAACTTCCGGATACGACACATTTGTGTTTAAAGATAAAAATATTTTGCCACCAAGAAAACGATACCCGCAACATGGATCCGGCATCAGCGGGTCCACCTGCGAACATTTTTCAGTTCATAAAGGGCCTTATAATAAAATGCTTTCTGTTAAGTCAAGAAATAAGGGTACTTACAACTCGCTTTTGCATCATAAAAACCGATGATCTTATTAAAGCTACTATCGCCGATGTTGTCAAGTTGATAGTATCTCTGCTTTTACTGTTATTTCGGCTGCCGGCCGAAGGGAATCAAATCGCTCAAGTTCATCATTCCCTATCAAGTTACACCGCGGGCGTCAATAAGTCTTGCTGCAAGGGTCGCTTTCTGGAATTCACATTGACAAAAACAGTCGATGTTGTATATTTTCAGTTTCGCGGAGGGCATTTATCGCTTTTTTATCCATATGAATAGACTGTTTAAAAACGTCGTAATTATTAACGATTTGGGTCTCCATGCAAGGGCGGCTGCCATGGTCTCCAAAATTGTCCAAAATGCAGCGGCCGGGGTATGGATGATGAAAGACGGCGAACGGATCGATGCCGCCAGCGTCTTGGATATCCTGACGCTAGCGGGATCAAAGGGATCAAAGATACGGATAGAAATCGAAGATCCGTCCGATTCCGACATCTTGGATGAACTGGCATCGCTCATCGAAAACGGGTTCGGAGAGTAAAGAATCATGACGAAAAACACCCCAGGGGAAACCATACTCACCGGGATTGGCGCCTCTCCAGGCATCTGCATCGGAAAGGCTTACCTGGTCGATACCGGTGGTGTGGATATCATCAATAAATACGCCATCGAAGGCAAAAAACTCGGCAGGGAAACCGACCGCTTCCGGTCGGCCGTAAAACGGGCAATGGATGAACTGCGCGAAATCCTCGAGAATATCCCCGAGGATTTCCGTCAGCATGCCTATATTATCGAAACCCACATGGCTTTGCTGAAAGACAAGATGCTTTACGGCAAAACCATAGATACCATCGAACAGGATCACGTCAATGCCGAGTGGGCATTAAAGCAGGTAGTATCCGACATTCAATCCGCCTTCAAGAACATCACTGACCCTTATTTAAAAGAGCGATCCAATGATATTGCCCAGGTATCGGATCGCATCATGAGATGCCTGACAGGTGCTGAAACCGTCAATTTTGCAGAAATCAACAAGCGCGTCATTCTCGTTGCACACGATCTCTCTCCGGCGGACACCAGTCAGATCAAGGTGGACCGGATCATGGGCTTTATTACGGATCGAGGGGGTAAAGCTTCACATACCGCGATTATCGCGCGAAGCCTGGAGATTCCAGCAATCATGGGATTGAGTGAAGCCACCCGGGTCATCAAAACCGATGATTTAATAATTATCGACGGCACAGCCGGGACGCTCATCCTGAATCCGTCCGAACAGACCCTCATCGATTACGAAGAACGGAAAAACGAGTATCAGGCCCGTCAGGCCGCCATGACCCGGGAAAGTCACCTCCCGGCTGAAACCCTCGACGGGTTTCGCCTCTTCGCCATGGGGAATATCGAATTGCCGGAAGAGATCGTATCGGTCATCGATCATGGCGGAGACGGAATCGGCTTGTACCGAACAGAGTTTCAGTACATGAATCGTCCGGATTTTCCCAGCGAAGAAGAACTGTTTGAAAAATATAAAGAAGTCATTGAAGTAACAAGCCCGAAATCGGTAACCATCCGCACCTTAGACATCAACGGCGATAAGGCGCTGATGAATGGAACGGATCCGGAAGAAGAGAACCCGGCTCTCGGGCTGCGCGCCATACGGTATTGTCTGAAGAAGCCGGAAGTGTTCATGACCCAGTTGAGGGCGATACTCCGGGCGGCTGCATTTGGAAACGCTCGCATCATGTTCCCCATGATCAACAGCTGCGAAGAAGTCCTTGAAGCAAAGAAAATGTTGAAAGCGGCTGCCGAATCCCTGGATCGAGAGGGCATCCGCTATCGAAAAGATATTGAAATCGGTATTCTCATAGAAGTTCCGTCAGCCGTGATCATGGCCGATGCTTTGGCGGAAATGGTTGATTTTTTTAGCATCGGAACCAACGACTTAATCCAGTACGCGTTGGCCATCGATCGGGGAAACCGGGAAGTCTCCCATATGTACAATGCACTGAACCCGGCGATCATCCGAATGATCAAACAGGTTGCGGATGTGGCCAAGGAAAAGGGGATTAAAGTCACCATGTGCGGGGAGATGGCCGGAGACCCGTTTCATATTCCGGTGCTTATAGGCTTGGGGCTGGATGAACTCAGCATGAATCCCCAATCCATACCCGCTGTAAAAAGCATGATCCGGTCCCTCCGGGCCGACGATGCAAAAAAACTGATGCAGGATGTATTAAGTAAAAAGAGTGTCAAGGAAATCACCGACCTCATCCAGGAAACCTACGGCAATATACTCTCGGACAAGAAATTTGCCGCATAAGAAAGAACTGTTGTCTTGTCGGAAAAAAAACACATAAAGATCATAGCAGAGAACCGTAAAGCACGGTACGATTACCATATCGATGAAGAGTTTGAAGCCGGTATGGCGTTAAAGGGAACCGAGGTAAAATCTCTCAGGCAGGGTCGGGCCAACCTGAAAGATTCCTATGCCCGGATCAAAAACGGAGAAGTGTTTGTCCACCAGATGCATATCAATCCCTACCCGTTTGCCCATTACGACAACCACGACCCCCTGCGGCCCAGAAAACTCCTGCTTCACAAGCATGAAATCAAGCGTCTCTCCGGTAAAGTGAATGAGAAAGGTCTAACACTGATTCCGCTGAAAATGTACTTTAAAAACGGAAAAGCCAAGATATCCATCGCTCTTGCCAGGGGAAAAAGAAAATACGACAAGCGTGAGGCCATTCGCAGCCGGGAAGAACATCGGGAGATGGAACGCACCCGCAAGCAGTACACCAGCCGATATTAAATAATCTGCTTCTCCTTTTCATTAGATGGGGTTCTTGGAATCAATATCGGAAACAGACTTGTCTGCGATACGGGATGATTCTGATTTGTTAAAAAGACGCCTCATGGCATTTCCTGTATCCAGGGTCAGGCTGAGCAAAGAAGGGATGAGGATTATGGTAAACATGGTCGAAACCAGGAGGCCGCCGATGATGACGCTTCCAAGCCCGCGATAAAATTCCGACCCGGCGCCCGGAAGCAGCACCAACGGGAGCATTCCGCATACGGTTGTAATAGCACTCATATATATGGGGCGAATACGCGATCGCACCGACTCCGTAATGGCATTCCGGGGTGCCATATGCCCGTAGCGGATATTGTTCAGGGTTTGATGAACAATGAGGATGGCGTTGTTTACGACAATTCCGACAAGGATCACAAATCCGAGCATGGTGATGATATCCAGCGGTTGATAAACATAGAAACGGTTTAACAGGAACAGGCCCACAAATCCACCGGCAGCAGACAATGGGACGCTGAACATGATGATGAAGGGATAGATGAAATTTTCAAAAAGCGCCGACATGAGCAGGTAGCATATCACGATCGCCAAGAGGAAGTTCCAGAAGAGGGCTTTTCTGGTCCGGGTCAGATCGTCGGCAGTCCCGCCGATATCGATCCGGTAAAGGCTTGATAAACTGCCGCTCTTCTTGATGGGGTCTATGACTTTGTTCCGGATGTCATCCATTGCTGTCTCAAGGGCCAATTCCAGAGGCGGTATGACCTGTATCGTAATGGCCCGCTCAGAGTCGATACGATTGATCTGGATGGGGCCTTCTTCCAAGCGGATATCCGCCAGGGAACCCAGCGTCACTTTTTCGCCGGTTGGTGCAATGATTGGAAAGGCTTCAAGATCCTGGGTGCGATTGAGTTTTCCTTCCCTATTTTTGACGATGAGATCGATCTCATCTCCCAGATGCCTGTAGGTACTGGCCTTGGCGCCGTCCACAAGCGCATCGACGGTAATGCCCAGGTCGGTTGTGGTAATACCCAGCCGGGTAAGCCGATCCCGATTCGGCCTAATTCGCATTTCAGGATTTCCCAAATCCAGGCTCGGGATGGGTCGAATCTGTGCTCCGGGCACTACTTGGGTGCACGCACCGAATATCTGCTTGCCGAGGCTGAGCAGACGGTTTAAATCGGGCCCCTTAATCTCGATTTCGATGGACCGGCCCTTTCCGAAGCCCCGGGAAAATATGCCGGGTTGCTGGACGATGGCGATCATACCGGGTATTTTCTTCAGTACGCCGTAAGTGTAGGGAATTAGTTCTCTGGTCCGTTGCTGAACCTTCGATATAATTCCCATAAAGACCTGCTGGCCCCAGGCAACATAGAAAAAATTACCCACCGGAGGCAGTTTGGCAAGTTCAGGATTGCCGGCATCCTTTTCAGGTTTCGTGAGGGGTAGTATATCCTTCTCAATGGTTTTTGCGATCTCCTCCAGTTCGCCCAGATTGTACCCGGGCGGCGGAAGCAATATGCCGAACAGCATCTCCCGGTTGCCCTCCGGCAGATATTCGGTTTTCGGAACCAGCGTCACGGTAATTCCCACAGCCAAAGCCATCATTACAGCGATAATCGCCAGGCGTGCCGTAACGTAGCCGCACATCCAATAGATGAACTTCGCAACCAGATTCACGAAGCCTCCGGCCAAACCGGTTAACGATAAGGTGCGCTTTTTACCCGGAGTTCGATTATTAACCTTTCCCAGAATCCGTGCCGAAAGGGTCGGGATGGCGGTGATGGAGACCAGCATGCTGAGTATGACCGCGCTGCTGATGGCGATGGCAATATCGCGGAAAAGTTGTCCGGCCTCTTCTTCGACAAAGACAATGGGCAGAAAGACCGCCACGGTTGTCAGCGTGCTTGCAAGCACTGCTCCCCAGACTTCGACGGTTCCGTCAAGGGCGGCTTGAACACGGGTTTTACCCATTTCCCGGTGGCGGAATATATTTTCAAATACCACGATCGAGTTGTCCACCACCATTCCCACGGCAAAACTGAGGCCCGCCAGACTCACCACATTGATATTCCGCCCGCAAAGCGTCATCACCAGAAAGGTGCCGATAACGCTGATGGGAATGGCAATGCCGACGATAATCGTGCTGACGAATTTTCTCAAAAACAGCAGCAGGACGATGACCGCCAGGCTGCCGCCAATAAAAATATTCTTGCGCACCAGGTTGATGGCACTGTAGATATAGCCGGTTTCATCATAAACCTGCTCGAGCTTCAGCCTGCGGTCTTTTAAAAGACCGTCGTTTAACTCCTCAAGCTCCGCCCGAATCCTGTTCATCACCACCAGCACATTCGAGCCGGGTTCCCGAATGGCGTTCATCACCAAGGTCGGTATCCCCATATGGCGGACCACCAGATCCGGGGCTTTATATCCGAGCCGGACCGAGGCAATGTCCCCTACGGTAACGGGAATTCCGCTTGATCGTTTGATGATAACCTTCTTTACGTCTTCTTGGTCGGTGTACTCCCCCAGGGTCCGTGCGATATATCGGCGTTTTCCCTCATCGAAATTGCCCGCGCTGATATTTTTGTTTTCCACATCCAGTGCGCGCATGAGTTCGGGAATCGTTATTCTTCTTGCCGCAAGGGAATCGGAGTCGACGATGACCTGGAGTTCTCGTTCCTGACCGCCGAAGATATTGGCCGTTGCAACACCGGATATTCTCTCAATGCTCGGTTTCACATGCTTGTCGAAAAAATCGTACTCCTGGCTCAAATTTCCATCATAGCCGTCCAGCGCCTTTAAGACCATGAATGCAATGGACCGCTCCCTGGATCCGCCGGATTCTATAACGGGCCTGTCCGCATTGGCTGGGTATTTCTTTACCTGGTTCAGCTTGTTGGAAACCCTTAACAAGGCTTCGTCTTTATCGGTGCCGATTTCAAACAGTAAATTGACGGTGCCCAAACCGTCCCGGCTTTCGCTGGTCATTTCCTTCAGGCCTTCCAGGTTCTTGAGCTGCTCTTCCTGGACATCGACAATTTCCCGCTCGATCTCAACGGGGCTTGCCCCCCGCCACACGGTTTGAACGGAGATTTCCGGAAGATCCACGTTGGGGGTAAGCTGGATGGGAATTCTCAGAAGAGAAACCAGACCGAACAAAACAGCCAGGATGATGCCGACGGTAACGGAAACCGGTTTTTTGATCGCGGTGTCAACAAGCTTCATTGTAGGTTTGAAATTTCAACATTAAATCATTTAAGTATTTGAATCGGAACACCCGGCCGCAACCGCTCATTCCCCCGGATAATCACCGGATCACCCGGTTTTATTTTGCCTTTAATCGATGCGTCCCCCTTATCATACCCGAGAACATCGACGTTGACGGGGATCGCTTTTCCCTCGACGACGGTATACACAACCTGTTGGTTCTGAACAGTCACCACGGCATCTTTGGGGACGACCAGTGCATTTTTGGTTTCCGAAAGTTTAAAGGTGACCAGGGCTTCCATTCCGCTTTTGATCTTAAATTTAGGATTCGGCAAATGGATTCTGACCGGAAAGGTTCTGGTGTTCGGATCTCCCTGAGGGAGAACCGCATAAATCTTACCGGAATAACCTTTTTCCGAGATGCTTTTGACCAGTATCTCTACATCATCCTCAGGGTTAAGCATCACCGCATAGCGTTCCGGGACATCCACCGTCACCCGGATCTGCCCAAGATCTTGAATCGTCACCACCGATCCGCCCGCCTGTATCCATTCGCCCACCTGGGTATGCTCCTTGGTCACAAATCCCGAAAGGGGGGAGACAACTTCTTTTTGATCGATCTCGTATTGGAGATATTCGATTTCGGCAATGTTTTTTAAAAGTTCCTGTTTGAGCGCGCGAAAAACATAGTCTGCTTCCTCATGCCGGCGTGTGGAGATACTATCGCTTTCCTTTAGTTTAACAAGGCGTTTGAGCTCCGCTTCTGCATTTTCGAGGTTGGCTTTTACCCGTTCTCTTGCCGCAACAGCGGCCTTCAGCCGAAGCTTCAGCCCTGTGGGTCTCAACCGAACCAGGATGTCCTGCTTTTTGACAAAGTCCCCCTCTTTTATTGGAAAGTATTCGACAACCCCTGAAATCTCAGATGCTATGGTGCTCTTGGCAAAGGGCTCCGTTGTTCCGATGAGTGCAATTTGTTCCGAGATGATCCGATTTTGAGCCTCTGCGATCCGGACGGGAACCTGGATAGGCATGGATTTCTTGACGGAATCTGCAGCAACCGCAGGGGATGAAAATCCACCCAGCAAAAGCATAAAAACATAAAAGAATAAATGAAAAATTTTACACCTGAACATTCGTTACCTCACCAAAAGGGGTCAAAAATGACATGACACCATTGATCCGGATATTCTGTTCTCAATGTAGGGTTTGCGTATCAGGATTCTTAACATAGGTCAAACGGAGACTCCCCTTATTTACTATACTATAGTTCCTCAAAATAATGTCGATATAATATAAGGTGTGACAGGTTGCAGCTTTCCTTAAACGCCATCAACGGCGTCATGCAGCAGCGGCAAGGCATGGGGAAAACCGATGAAACCTATCTGGTGGGTCCGGACAAACTGATG
>DUZK01000085.1 GCA_013349495.1 Deltaproteobacteria bacterium | reverse complement strand
TGGCAGAGGCCATGAGCCTGGCCATGGCTGAAATCTCTAAAGCCATAATTAAAGATATCCATCATTCGCTGACCAAGCGAAGATAAACAGAAAGGATTATTATCTGCCGTATGAAAACTTTCCCGGTAAATCGGTCTCCGGCTTGGAACGCACTTGAAAAACAGGCGGCACGCATGAATCAACCTGAGAATCACCTCGGATTGCTGGTCCGGGAAAAAGATCGCCTCAGCCGATTTTCCCTTTCCGGGGCCGGTATCTTTTTCGATTTTTCGAGGCAACGGCTGAATTCAGAGACTTTGGACCTGCTCGGTCAACTCGCCGAACAAAAAGATTTGCCTTCAGGATTTAAGGCAATGGTTTCCGGAGAAAAAGTCAACACAACCGAGAACCGAGCTGCTTTGCATACCGCAATGAGATCCTTTTCTCATCAGCCGATAGTTGTGAATGGGCTGGATGTGATGCCGGAAATCCAAAAAGTCAGAAATCAGATTTACGAATTCTCAAAAAGCATTCGAAACGGAGACATCAAAGGTTCAACCGGAAAACCCTTTAAATATGTTGTGGTTATCGGGATCGGAGGGTCCTACCTTGGTACCCAGTTTGTATCCTCCGCACTAGAGGCGTTTGCGGATAAAGGTATCCGCATACTCTTCTTGGCCAATGTGGATGTCCACAATTTCGGGTCCGTAGTTTCCCAGATCGATCCGGAATCCACCCTCTGGATCATCATTTCGAAAAGCTATACCACGCCTGAAACCAGTGCCAACGAAAACCAGGCTGCTGAATTTATGATCTCCAGAGGTCTTGAATTCTCCAAACATTTTGTCACGGTGACCAGTAAAGGCAGCCCGGGAGATGACCCATCAAATCCGGTGCTGGCTACCTTTCACATGTTCAATTTCGTGGGCGGAAGGTACAGTGTTTCATCTGCCGTGGGTGGGGTGCCGTTGAGTCTGTATCTTGGGTATGAACGATTTGAAGAATTTTTGAAGGGTGCGGAAGAGATGGATATGCATATCCTCTCTGCACCGATTCAAGAAAATCTACCCGTAATGGCCGCATTGATATCGGTTTGGAACAATAACTTCTTGGGTTATGAGACCCAGGCTATTATTCCCTATGCGTCTCCCCTCTCGAAACTGGCGCCGCATGTCCAACAATTAAACATGGAAAGCAATGGAAAGCTTGTCACCAAAGAAGGTGAGATTATCGATTATCCATCCGGGGTAATTGTTTTCGGCGAGCCCGGCACCAATGCACAGCATTCGTTTTTCCAATTGGCCCATCAGGGTCGTCCTTTTCCCATCGATTTTATCGGTGTTGTGAATCCCCAGCACGACGCCTATCAGGCTAAATCAAAGGGTGTGACCAATCATCAGGAACTTTGGGCCAATCTTATTTCTCAACCCATGGCCCTGGCAATGGGCAAGGATAGCGAGGATAAGGCAAAGTATTTTCCGGGAAACCGGCCGTCATCCACTCTGCTTTTGGAAAATCTCACCCCACGAAATATCGGCCGGCTGCTGTCTTTTTATGAAGCAAAAACAGTATTTGAAGCTTTAATTTGGGGAATCAATCCGTTCGATCAATTCGGAGTTGAGTTGGGAAAAATCCTTGCTTCGGATATTCGAGCAGAAATGGCCATAAAAAACGAGAATCCCTCCCATCCCTTCGATTCGGTGGACCCTATTTCCAGGCATTACTTGGAAGTTCTTTTTTCTGGAAAAATCGAATAATCGATCACTCCCATAACGCATCCCGAAGTCCGGATGTACGACGAATTTTTCTGGATATTGCCCAACGGAGCACTGTTTCAGATCCGAGTATGGATACTCTTTTTCTGGCCCGGGTAACCGCGGTGTAAATGAGCTCTCGAGTCAACACCGGCGAATTTTTATCCGGCAGCACCAAAATCACATGGTCGAATTCAGACCCCTGGCTCTTGTGCACGGTCATGGCATAGACGGTTTCATGTTCAGGGAGGCGATGAGGGTTAAACGCTTTTAATCCGTCTCCTGTACCTGCACCCGGGAAATAGACGTAAAGCCCAGGATCGTCTGTTTCCCGTCCCGAAAGTGTGATACCGATATCCCCATTATAAAGCCCCAGCTCATAATCGTTTCGGGTGATCATAATCGGTCTTTTATCGTACCACGGTTCTGGATGGTGATAATCGTAGAAAATTCTACCCGCTTTTCTTAAAACCTGTTCAATAAACCGGTTGATTTCAATTACACCATATGGTCCCCTGTTCAGCGCACATATGAACTGTGTGCCGTTAAAGCGCTGAATCGTCTCCAGCGGGTCTTTTGATTCGAGATAATCGTTGTAATCATCCAGCACAAGGGTCCTCAGCAGCCGGTGCAATTGGTCCGTGTTTGCTACCGGCCGCCATTCCAGGGAAGTATCTTTCTGTTTTTCCAATAAACCGATAGAACTTTCAACATCGCCGGCGTTGACAGCCCGACTGAACCCCCCTATCCCGCTTGACAAATTGAACCGATAGCTTTTCATCAAGATGGCGATGTTGTCTTTAAGAAAGGTAATCCGACCGTCTTCCGCTTTTGCCGTTTCAAACGGTTCTCCGGTGATCTGTATCACTGTATTCCTGAACGGTTCGGAAAATTCATGGATTCGATCCCTGTCACAAAAATCGCCGAGAACGGATCCCGCCTCCACCGATGCCAGCTGATCCTTGTCTCCGATTAGGATCAACCGGGCCTCCGGAGGGATTGCTTGAATCAGTTTGGAAATGAGTGCCAAATCCACCATGGATGCCTCGTCCACCACCACCACGTCAAAAGGAAGAAGGTTTTCAGCATTATGGTGAAAGTAAGGTGTGCCGTATATCGATTTGAGCAGGCGGTGGATTGTCAAAGCTTCTGAAGGGATTTGAGATAATACGGTGTCGGAAGTATTCAATATGCGTTTGGCCGCCTCTATGGATTCCGTCAATCGAGCGGCCGCTTTTCCGGTCGGAGCTGCGAGTGCAATACGAAGGGGGGACTGTTCGAGAAGGAGCGCCAGAATTTTAGCCACGGCAAATGTTTTTCCGGTTCCCGGTCCCCCGGATATTATACTGAATTGATTCAGAACGGCTACCAGTGCGGCGATCTTTTGCCGGTTCGGCTGCCGATCCTGTTCGGCTGGAAAGAGCCGTTTCAGTCCCTCGGAAAGCCGGGTGCTATCAAATTCTTCTATCTTTTTTCCGGCCTTTTCTTTAATGGTTTCGGATAACGATATTTCATAATCAAAATATCGGGATAGATAGAGTCGGCCCTTTTTGTCCAATATTAGGGGAAATACCTCACCCGGTCGTCCCACCACCCTGCTTGAAATGAGTTTCTCCTCCCATTCATTCGGTGCCGGTAATTTGAAAGGGCGTTGATCGTCTGCAAACGCTGAAATCAATTGATTCTTTGCATCGAAAAGATCGAGACACACATCCCCGTTGCCTGTCACATGGCTCACGAGAGCGGCTCCCAGAAATATGTCCGGGTCATTTTTGTTGTCTATCCGGGTGACGAATCTGGCAAAGTGTATATCGATCTCGCTGAACATGCCTGACTGAACGATATCGGTGATGGTATTTCTTTTATTCATAAAACGACAATTCGTATTTTATTTTGCCACCAAGGCACCAAGACACTAAGAAAAAGAAGAAGAATTTAACCCTTGTGGCTTTGTGTCTTGGTGGCATTTTTTGATTCTGATTTGTTGTGGTCATGGTAATAAAGCCTGCTTCAGGGCATCAATCATCTCAATGTTCGGTTGATCGCTATAAATACCGAATTCAGGCCCGCGATCCGTATCGATACCGCGGATAAACAGGTAAAACACACCCCCAAAATCTCTTGAATAATGGTAGCCCGGAAGTCGTTGTGTTAAATAAAGATCCAATGCCAGTACATAAAGGTGGTATTGCAGGATATAATAATCCTCCCCCATGGCTGTATTGAGAGCTTCTTTCCCGTATTCATCGATTTTTGAACCTAAGTGATTCGACTTCCAGTCTATGAGAAAAAACCGTCCTTCATGGAAGAACACCAAATCCATGTATCCTTTCATAAACCCACTGGCAGGGGAAAAAACGAGTCGTTCCAGACGGTCGGGGAATCCGGTTGAAATTCGAATACCGGCATGCTCGCTAAAAATGTCCTGCAATGTCTGCGGAGAGAAAGGGTGCAGGGGAAAATAGAATTCCATTTCATTAATTCGATTTTCCGAGGAAATTGCGGACAGGGCAAAATGATTTATATCCGTTGGAAGTGGTATGGAAATCACATTTTGAATTAATTGATAAACGGTTTCACGCCATTCCGTATCGAACCCGTAATCCCTTAGCTTTTCTTCAATCATCGGTGTGCAGATTTGAGGCGATGCATTTTGAAAATCGAGCTGTTCAAAGATTTCGTGAAAAAACAACCCTGCCCGTGCCCCCTTTGGAAACCTGAAGATATTGAATCCTTTGCGTGAATCAATGAATTCCGAGTCAATTGATCGGTTATCGTCTCGGTCAGGAAGTTCGGTATCTTTAATCCTTCTGGAGATAAGGGATGAATAACTGGATATTTTCCACGATAGGTCTATGGTACTGGAAAAACGTTTGTGTTCAAGCTTTTCCGGTTCACATGAAGGGATGGAATACTTTGCAGCGCCCTTTAGGGGCAGTGTTTCTAATTCGATACTGCCGCCTGATCTCTCTTGCAAGGCTTTTAAATCGTTATAGAGCTTCTCCCCACTCAATGCTGAATATTGAGCTTTCAAATCCATAAGGATGCTTCCGGTGGCGCTTGAGGGTGAAAAATGAAGCAGGTAAGCTATGGCCGAAGTTTCTGCAGAACGGATTTGCCCCCATATTAAGTAGCACCTCTTGATGGCACGCGTAACGGCAACATAAAGGAGTCTGAGATTTTCTGCCAGTAGTTCTTCTTGGGCAATTCCGGAATGGTGATCAAGGTTTTTCGAGCCGAGATCCAAGGCTAAGCGTCTGTTTTCATCATCGGTATGGAATAGAATCCCGCTTCCCCGAACAAGCGATGCTTCCCAACAAAAAGGGCAGAAAATAACCGGATATTCAAGTCCCTTGCTTTTATGGATCGTGACTATTTTTACTGAGTTTTCATCGCTTTCCAACCGGAGTTGGTGTTCCTCCAGTCGCGGTGATGAAGGTGCTCTTTGCTCGGACAGCCACTTGATGAGTCCGGAAATTCCCAGTTTTTTATCAACCGCTGTTTGGTGCAATAATTCTTCCAGATGAAGCAGATTCGTCAACCGTCTTTCTCCGTCCGGAAGAGACAAAAGTCTTTCCTTGGCCTTCTCTCTTGTCATGAGCATTCGGAACATTCGAATAAAGCCCTGGTCATTCCATATTTCATGATATTCCCTGAAATGGCTCCGATAACCTTCCCATCGTGATGCGTCCTCTTCAGCTGATTGCAGCGATTCCCCGGTAAATCCCATCAAATCGCATGATAGTGCGGTCCTGAATCGCCCTTCATGTCCCGGTTCAGCAATGCTCAACAGGAGTGTCTGGATTTCCTCGGCTTCGTGGGAGTCGAAAATGTTTCCGGATTGAAAAAGAACCGAAGGAATGTCTTTTCGCGTTAAGTAAGTTTTGACGATTTGCGCCTGCCGGTTGGTTCGAACCAAAACTGCGATATCGTCTGCTCCGAATAAACGGGATTCCTGTTGCAGCATACGAGAAATTTCTTGACCGACTTGTTCTGATATTAAATGATAGGCGTCTTCTTTGGGTATCGGTCGGTTCTCCTCAGCAGGCAGAAACCATATCCTAAACGGTTTTTCCTCAGTATCCGCCCGGAACAGATCGTTTCCGGGACTTGCGGTCTCATAAGGTATATCTTTAAATACAAAGGGGTTTTGAACGCTTGAAAACAGACTGTTAACGGCAGATATCAGTTTTGGGTCCGATCGCCAATTATGGGTCAGGGTATATTTATTCCGGGCATCTTGAACCGCCTTCAGGTATGAAAACACATCCGCGCCCCGGAATCCATAGATGGCCTGCTTGGGATCTCCGATCATGAACAGTATACTTGTCGGTTTGGAAAAGAGCTTGGAAAAGATGTGGTATTGGACGGCGTCTGTATCCTGAAACTCATCCACCAAGGCTGCCTGATACTGCCGGCGAATGGCAGTCGCTAAAATATCTCCTCCGTCTGCTTCTAGAGTTTGTTTAACCAGAAGGAGCAAGTCATCGAAAAAAAGAATGTTCTTTTCCTGTTTTCTTTTCTTTAATGCGGCCTTTGAATCTTTAAAAAACTCGATTTTCAATGAAAGCAGCCGCCGTTCGATTTCCTTCTTTAAATCCTCACCTTTCTGGAGCAGCTCATCACAGAGATGGAAAATCTCATGATTCGGAGGTTCAAGCCCCTTTTTTACCGACAGAGAAAGCTTCTGATGCGTAAACCGTTGGAATCCATCAAACAGTGGAAACCCGATACTATGGCTTTCCACAAATCGATCCATGGATTCGAGCATGGAAGCAATTTTCAATTCCCGATCGTTACTGGAAAGACTTCCGTATATGTTGCCTTTGAGGCTCGGATCTCTCAGCAAATCGGCAACATCATGTCGGGCTTTTGCCCATGATGATGTCAGTTTCGTCAAACATGCCCGGTAAGACTTCAGGTTCCTAAGGGGGCGAACCTGCATTTCCGGTATTATCAATATCTCGGGAGCATTTATTCTGTTAAGAAGTTCATGGAAGAAGCTTGGACCGGGAATCTTACCAGCACTTAGTGCATAATTGACCAGTTCCTTCGGTGCCCTGTAGAAGTGTTTTCGCCAAAAATCATCGGTGACTTCCTGAAGAAAATGGCTCTGATCCGCTGCCAGCTCAGTGTCGAACAGACTTCCGATTTCAAAAGCATTTTCGTGAATAATGCGTTGGCAGAATCCATGGATGGTAAAAATTGCTGCCCGGTCAAAATCTATGATGGCTTCATCGATCCGCTGCAGTGCCCTATCCGAATCCGATTGACGTTTGCTCAGCTCAGAAATGAACGGATCATCCTCATTTCCATAGATCAGTCCTGATTTTACCTGTACGAGCTTTTTTCGGATTCGATCTTTGAGTTCTTCCGTTGCAGCAATTGTGAATGTCACCACAAGGATTTTTTCTACAGGAACCTGTTCTTCCAGAATGAGTCTCACAAACAATCCGGCAATCGTATAGGTTTTACCGGTGCCGGCACCGGCTTCGATGAGATTGGTGCCTCTCAGAGGCGTATTCAGCAGATCAAATGGTTGCATGCTTATTTTGTTAGCCCGTTATCCAGTCGTCCAGTTTTCCAGTTTTTCATAATCTCATTTTCAAAGCTTCGGTTCAAGTTTACTGGACCACCGGCTTAACTGGCCAACTGGCAAACTGATATCATCAGCAGCGTTAATATGGGTCCTATTATATCGATTCTCCCCGTTTACGATACAATGTAACCGTCTTAAAATCCACCAGCACGTCAAACTGGATCCGTAATGCATCAAGATACTGGCTTTCAGAGGCAGGATCGTCGTTGATGGATTCAATCGTTATTCGTTTTTTAGGCTGAAACTTCCGGTTCAAGAGATGGCGCAATACAACGAAATATTCATGCAGTTCCGGATCTTCCGGTGATGTGTGGATCGTCAACGTTTTGCCCATCCGTTGTGAGATTAGCACCAAACGGCTTCCCCTGTACACCAGATGAGTCCCTGCCAGCCGTTTGGGCAGTTTTCCTTTAAGCGAATCGATCTGCATTCCGCAAAGTGAAACCGGGTCGGTGGCGTTTAACCAATATATCGATTCTTCTGAAAACCCGTGCTGGAGTATTTGAAAGGCGCCGTGGGTGATAAATTGCGGACCGGAGATGCCATCAAAAAAGTATCCGGCCATAATTTCTCCTGAAAATTCCATCAGCCTGAGGGATCGAAACAGATCCGGCCACCGGTAGCAGGGCAGCTCCTTTTCCAGTAATACCCGAAATAGAATACCATAGCGGTCTAGAAGCAAACGCACGCGATCTTTTTTGCGCTCTTCTTCTTCCACAAGATCATTCGGCAAGCCGGGAGATAAAATCCGAAACCAGTTTCCGGGCAGAGGCGAGGATCTGTTTCTCCATTTTGAAAATCGACCGGGCCGGCGGCCCTTTGAAGTAGTACCTGCGGAAGCTTCCGGGATCTTAAATCTGTTTTCAATTCCCCTGCGGATGGCAATAAACGTATCGTTCGATATTTTCCCCTGCCAGACACCTCTCCATAGCAAATCCCATAGCGCCGTCATGCTTAATTCTGATTCCCTGTGTAGAGTCGAAAAAGTATACCGGCTGTTTCGATCCGAAAATAATTGTTCGTAATTTTCAGAGTTTCCGCCATCGGTTGCAGGCATCAGATCGAGATCCTGCGTAAAGCAAAAGCTTATCTGTTTATGTCCGGTTCCCATCCATTGTATGGCTTCTTCCTGCATTAAGGTATCCATCCATGAAGGGTCATAGGGGCAAATTCTGGCCGGAAAAATTTCAGATTCCCATGACCCGCCAGGAGCCGGATAACATAGCAGCTGTTCCACAGCGCGATACAAACCTTCGATGTTGTCCTTTGGAAAGACGATACCTTGAAAATTAGAGAGAAACAGGGGTAATTGATCGACCATGAGCGGCTCGAAAGCCGGAATAGATCTTGTTCTTAACATGCGAATAAGAATTTCAAAGTTTTCACTGTCGCATATTTCTTCTTGCATGCTTCCTTCTGAAAGGAATCCGCTTATGATAGTTTCGGATTCCATGAGGTCTTTTAAGATCCAATTTATGAGCGCTTCATTTAAGCCAAGTGAATCCAAAAGGTGTGCCGGGGGTACCGGTCCAAAGAACCGGAGCCACTCTCCTATCAGTCTGGATGCAGTTTCATCCAGCTCATCTACCGGAATGCTACTAATATCAGTATCTGAATCGCGGGCGGATGCGTTTGAATGAAGAAGCTCCACCTTCAGTTTGTTTTGATCTCGGTAAAGGCTTGAAACAATTGGCGTAATCATTTCCCGGGAAAGGATAACAGATTCCTTGGCTTTTTGAGGAAAGCAGCGCACGATCTTTTGACCGATGCGATGATAAAGATCGTCGGCATCGATTTGATGATCCCGTTCCATAGCTTTAATCAATTGTTCCCATTCGGACAGGGGTATTAGTATTCGCTCCTTTACCCAGTCCAACAAATCCCTTGCTGAATCCGGCGAGTATCCCGGTACAAGGCGTTGTCGTTTAAATTTGAATTCCGTGACCAGGGCTCGGGGGATTGCCGGTCTGAAATTGGGGGTAAAAACGACCTCTCTTAACAGATCACTTCTTAATCCTGATTTTTTGTCCGATGGTTTGGCATCATCCATGTACATGTATTGATTGATCTGCCTCCAGCTGATGGTTCGAGCCATGGGGCTGGGGGTGTCGGTTTCGGTTTGAGACCACCGGATCATGCCGGATTCGAGTTCAGTGAGAAGTTGTCTCAGACTGATCAGATCGAATTCGTCCTTTAGGCAGCTCCGCCACGTTTCGAGCAATATTGGAAAATCATCGTATTGAAACACCGCATCCATGAGTTTTTGTGATCGCAGGCGACTGAGCCAAAGCGGCATGCGCTCGTTAATCCTTCTACGGGACAACAACAGTGCCCTGCCTGCACATTCTCGAAACCGTGCGCTGAAAAATCCCGAACCTTCAATCCTGTTTCTCAACAGCGTCTCAAAATTCGTGCTGGTGACCATGGAGAGTAATTCGGATGCATCAATAGCATGGGGAAGACAAAGTACCACACAGTCGTTTGAGGTATATATTTCAATTTGCCGGTGGAATTTTTCTTTCCATGCCGCTTCCAGCGCCATGGCATAGGGTCGGTTTACCTTACCGCCCCAGAACGTATGGATCACCACCTGGTTTCCGGGAGCACCGCCAGGTCCGGATCGAATGTATTCCAGCAAAACATGGTGCCGGTGGGGGAGTTCACTTCGGCTGGTTTTCTTCTGTTCGCGCAGAAAATCTATGAGCTGCTTGGCAGCAGTGACATCCATGAAATGAGATTGCTGTATATAATCCGGAAAGTCGGGCGCATCCAATCGGTATTCCGATTGTTCCAAGAATTCTCCGATCCTTTCTGAGAAGTGGAAATCACGGCCGTTTTCCTCTGCTTTCCAAAAAGGAGGGGCCGTAGCTGTGGGGCGGACCGGAAGAACAAATACGTCATTATGGGTTATCTTTTGAATCCGCCAGTTTTGAGTGCCGAGGGTAAAGATTTCTCCGATGGCGGCTTCCCAGACGAATTCTTCGTCCAGTTCGCCGATTTTCGAGCCGGAGTCTTGATGACGGAGATTGAAGTAACCACGATCCGGAATAACCCCGCCGGAGAAATAGAGGGCCAGCAGAGCCCCCTTCCTGGCTTCTACGGTATTGTCCAAACGGTCGATGGAAATGCGAGGCTTCAATTCCCGAATTCGACTGTCCGCATAACGGCCGGCGAGCATGTTTAAAACCAGATCAAACTGTTTGCGGGTAAGCCGGCGGAAGGGGTGACTGGTTTTCACTTGTGCATAGAGATGATCCAAATCCCAAGTTTCGATTCCCGTCATGGATACTATAATTTGTGAAAGCACATCCAACGGTGCTTCCACGGATTGTAACGGTTCAATATTTTGATCAATAATGCCCGATGCCATTACCGCTGCCTCGAGAAGATCCTGGGAATGTGTGGGGAACAGCTTGCCCCGGCTCACTTCCCCCACCTGATGCCCGGCTCGTCCCACGCGTTGAATGCCGGCAGACACGGCCGGCGGCGATTGAACCAGTATCACTTCATCCAACGCACCGATATCAATACCCAACTCCAGAGAATTGGTGGCCACGATCGCTTTCAGTTCACCGGCTTTCAGTTTATTCTCGACGGTTTCACGCAGCTCTCTGGATAATGAACCGTGGTGGGCATACGCGATCGGTTCAGGTTCCTCTTTGTTGATTAGATAAGTCAGTTTTTCACAGAGCCTTCTGCTGTTTGCAAACAACAGCGTTGATCGATTCTTATGTATGATTTCCCTGAACGTATCCGCGAGAGGTTCCCATATTTTTGTGTCCAGCGGTCGATTCATTGCCGCTTCAGGAAATTTGACCTGTATATCGTATCTTTTAGATGATTTCGATTGGACCTGGTGAACCTGGCGAGGGGTGTAATCCGGGGCATGAACCGTACCTTCCAGGCGGTAACCCCCAACAAATGATGCGACGGTTTCCATCGGTCTAACGGTGGCCGATAAAGCGATTCGCTGGAATTCTCCGGAAAGCGAAATCAATCGATCAACGGCGGTGATCAGATAGGTCCCCCGTTTGTTTCCGATTACAGCATGAATCTCGTCCAAAATTACGGTAGACAGACCCATAAGGATAGATCGGCCGCCCTTTGAGCTTAACAGAATATTCAGACTTTCCGGTGTTGTAATCAGTATTTCCGGTGGACGTCGTTGCATTTTCCGACGATCCGATTGCGGGGTATCTCCGCTTCGGGTCAGCACCCGGATGTTCGGAAACGGTTCCTCATGGGACTCAAACACCTGTTGAAGTTGGAAAAGCGGGTCGAGAAGATTTCTTCTAATATCGTTATTTAATGCTTTCAAAGGGGAAACATAGAGCACTCGGGTGTGCCCCGCTGAACTGTGGCCGGTAATCAGTTGATTGAGAGCCCATAGAAAAGCGGTTAATGTTTTTCCGCTTCCGGTGGGTGCCGTGATCAGTACGTGATCACCACGGGATATATGCGGCCAGGCCAGAGCCTGGATATCAGTTGGTTTCCCTATCCGATCGTGAAACCACTTTGCCACCAACGGATGGAAAATGGATAATATGTCATGGGAATGACGATTCATAATTATACGTCTCGGAAACTCTACAACCTATCGATATTATTTTTTTAACGGACGCTCAACATTGCAATACAAAATGGAATAGTGGAATGATGGAATAATGGAATATTGGGGAAAAAAGCGGAAAAGATCTTTTTTTATAAAATCGATAGAATTCATTTAAACCCATCATTCCAGTGTTCCAAATATTCCAGTATTCCAATGGTGAGCGAAGCGAACTATGTTTTACAAGGTATAGAAACTCCGGCATGAAAATTCAAATGTAAAATAGGATTTCACCAAACCGCTTTAAATTTTGAGAACCAGACAATCAATCGTTTGCTCAAGCTTTTGGTTTATGATAACAAATTACGAATTCAGATTGCGGATCGGAGAGACATGTTTGCTGGGATTCAAGAAATATTAGTGCTTGTCGTAATTATTTTGGCGATTTTTTTCGTTCCGAGAATGCTTTCCAAACAGGAGAAAGCGGAATCTTCCAACTCACTGATCGCCCGGAATCTATCATTGCTGTCGGGTCGAATGCGGCTGGCCGTTATCTCTTCATTGGTCTGGCCGCTTTTCGCTGCCGGATATTTTGAACCCTGGGAAAAAGATATTTTTCCGTTTTTGTATATCGGTATCGGTCCCGTCGTTTGCGGATGGAGCATCCGATGGATTTTAGCCGGGTTTCGCAAAAGCAGACCGAAACAGCGATAGCGTCCGTAAATGCGCCATCTATAAATTAGTATTTAAAAATTCCGGTATAATTTTCAGGTGTTATCTTCAAAAGTTCATCTTTTACGTGATCTGAAATATCCAGGTTTTTAATGAATGAAGCGATTGCCGTCTGGTCGATCTTCCCGTGGGTTCGTGTCAATTTTTTCAAAGCTTCATAAGGTTGAGGATACCCTTCCCTCCTTAAAATGGTCTGAATCGCTTCAGAAACGACAGCCCAGTTATTCTGAAGATCTTCACTGATCTTTTCTTGGTTCAGAATGAGTTTGCCCAACCCTCTGAGCAAAGATTTCAGACCGATTAGCGTGTGAGCCAATGGCACCCCGACATTTCGGGTTACGGTTGAATCGGTGAGGTCTCTCTGAAGCCTGGATATGGGAAGCTTAGCAGAGAGATGATGGAATATTGCGTTTGCAACGCCCAAGTTTCCTTCCGAGTTCTCAAAATCGATGGGGTTTACTTTGTGGGGCATGGTCGAAGACCCGGTCTCTCCCTTGTTAATTTTCTGTTTGAAATAGTCCATCGAGATGTAGGACCATATGTCTCTGTCCAAATCGATCAGAATGGTATTGATTCTGCTTATGTTGTCGCAAAAGGCTGCAAAATTGTCGTAGGGTTCGATTTGAGTCGTTA
Organism: Deltaproteobacteria bacterium; assembly: GCA_013349495.1. GTDB lineage: Bacteria > Desulfobacterota > Desulfobacteria > Desulfobacterales > SURF-15 > DUZK01. Next base: position 1,151 of record DUZK01000085.1, on the reverse strand, counting down.
TTTCAGATCGTTTTAACCCCAACACTTCGTTTACGAATCGATTTCCGAATTCGATCCAGTCGATGTCAGGGTATGCCACGTGATGAGCATTGAAATTTCCCGTAGCGCCTCCGAATTTTGCCGACATGGGAACAGTTTTTAAAAGTGCAATCTGCTTTTCCAATCGGTCAACAAATACGTAAATTTCTTTACCCAGGCTGGTGGGAGATGCCGGCTGACCGTGGGTTCTTGCAAGCATGGAAACCGATTTCCATTCATATGCTCTTTCTTTTAAGGCATCCAGTACCTGTTCGATTGCCGGCTCCATAACGTCAGCCCATGAATCTTTAATGGAAAGCGGCAGCGCCGTGTTATTGATATCCTGGGACGTCAATCCGAAATGGATGAATTCCGAATATTCGGAGAGTCCGATTTCATCAAATTTTTCTTTAAGAAAATATTCGACCGCCTTTACATCATGGTTGGTCGTTTTTTCAATATCTTTGACCCGCTGGCCATCTGTCAGTGTATAATTCTCGTAACTGCTGCGCAGATTATCGAATTTCGATCGATCAAACGCTTTCAGCTGAGGCAACGGGATCTCGCATAGCGCAATAAAATATTCCACTTCTACCATAATTCGATATTTGATGAGTGCGCCCTCGGAAAAGTATTGCCCCAGGCGATCGACAGGTTTTCGGTATCGACCATCGACCGGTGAAATCGCAGTGAGTGTTGTCAGCTTCATTTTGTATACCTTTTAGTGTGCTATACAGACATTGTTAATATTGGCTAACCAGATACCAAATTAGATTTTCCAGAATTATTCCCGAATTCATAGGGATTATTAATTGGGCGCTATTAAACCAATTTGATCATAAATTGTGTATTAGCCTGGAAATATTACAAATATTATTGGTTAACCAAAAACCTATATGTTTTAATCTCAAATCGGTCCACGAGACTTCGATGGAGAATCTATTCCTCACCGGTTCAACCGTCAATGCATTTAACAATTGGGATTTTCACGTGTCAAGATATTAAATCACTGAATAATCATGTTTACATTTTCTTTGCAAATTATTCCTGTTGCCATTTTGAATCCTTTCCGATACGGAAATTCCATGAACGCTTCTGCTGCCAGTTCAATAAATTTCATCCATCCGGATAAG
>DUZK01000084.1 GCA_013349495.1 Deltaproteobacteria bacterium | reverse complement strand
TATCAAAGCGGAACACAAAACAATTTAGATGATGGTGGGAAACGTAGTTTCCCCCCACACCCCCCTTCCGCATGTTTACCCCGCCGCAAGCGAACGGGGTATTGAAAACGCAATAAAAAATATGCTGTTTATGCCGACCCGAATCAAATAAGCCAAGTCATCATAAATCTCTGTACCAATGCATCTCATGCCATGAGCGAGCCGGGAGGCACGCTTCGTGTCAGTTTAGGCAGCACAAAATTGGATAGCGATTTTGTAGCCGATTCTGAGGATCTCATATCCGGGGATTATATTCGCCTGACCATTAGTGACACCGGACATGGCATACCCCCTGAGATTATGGATAAAATATTCGATCCTTATTTTACAACCAAGGAACAGGATGAAGGTGCCGGAATGGGGCTCGCCGTCACATTCGGTATTGTAAGAATGCATGGCGGATCGATTCTTGTTGAGAGCCAAGTCGGAAAGGGTAGCGTGTTCGATGTTTATCTTCCACAGGTTCGTATCGCTGCGATAGAATCGGATATTGAACCGTTAGAACCGATGCCCACGGGGAATGAAGCCATCCTCGTTGTGGATGATGAGGACCTTGTGGTGGAAATCGCTCAGCAGATGCTAGACCGATTAGGGTATCGGGTGGAGACGCAAACAGATCCGATAGCAGCACTGGAGGCTATAAAAGCCAATCCGGACCGGTTTGACCTAATTATCTTGGATATGACCATGCCCCGGATGACAGGCGACAAGTTAGCAAAAGAAATTCTGTCAATACGCTTTGACATTCCGATTATTCTGTGTACCGGATACAGCAGTTTGATCGATGAGGATAAGGCAAAAGATATCGGCATTGCTGCTTTTGTCATGAAACCAATTTCTATGCAGGAGTTGGCAAATACAATCCGTAACGTTTTAGACACTCGGTAGAGTATGAAAACACCCAGTTCCATAACACGGGAACGAGTTGAAGATTTCTTAAGAAAACCCTCTTAAATACCTGTATAACTCATCTTTCTAATCGAGCAATCAATATTAAAGAATGATACCCTTTTTGTGGATCCCGGAATCCACATTGACCAATAATTTTGTTGTCTAAGCCGATTCATTATGCCACATAAGGATTGCTTCAATTCAGAAACCCCTGTCCGTGAAAGGATAAAAACCGTGCCATCCAATATCGCGCTGATCAAAAATACTTCCGAGGGAATCAGACTTAAATGACACTTAGAAAAGCGAACATTCTCCTCATTCTGGCAGCTGTTTCATGGAGCAGCGGCGGGTTGTTTATCAAACTCCTTCCCTGGAACCCGTTTTCCATTCTGTGCGGTCGGAGCATCCTTGCGGCCTTGGTTGTCCTGGTCTATCTCCGCCGGCCGTCCATTGACCGGACCGGCATTCAAATCATCGGGGGTATCGGCTACGTGGGCGCCCAACTCTTCTTTATCCTGGGCACGCAAATGACTGCCGCAGCAAACGCAATATTCCTGCATTACACGTCTCCCTTGTATGTCTTTTTGTTCAGTTACTGGCTTTTAAAAGAACGGTCTCAGCCTGCCGACTGGATGTCTATGGCTGTCATCTTGCTGGGCATGCTGCTCTTCCTGGGAGACGGATTAACCGTGGGCGGTTTAATGGGAAATATGTTCGGGGCATTGAGCGGTATCGCAATTGCCGCGGTGGTATTGTGCTCGCGCAGACAAAAATCAGGTGAACCGGCCAATATGATCTTGCTGGGAAACCTGATGTCTATTGCAGTCGGTTTTCCATTCCTCATTCAAGAAACCTTCACCTTACGGACGGTCGGCATCATTCTGTTTCTCGGTATTATCCAGATGGGACTTTCCTATGTGCTCTTCTCCATGGCCATCAAGCATTTGAAAGCCATGGAAGCGATTATCATCATGGCATTGGAGCCCATACTCAATCCGATCTGGGTATTTATCGTGATCGGAGAGGTTCCGGGTCTCCTGGCCATATTCGGAGCGGTGATGGTATTGGGGGCGGTCACCGGACGTTCGATCATCAGTGCTCGCAGAACAGCGGACGAGAGGGTTTTAGACGGCTAAAAATTATGCCTGTGATTGGAGAAAATGCTTATGAGCAGAATACCTTACATTTTGATTGAAAATTTCGATGAAGACCAGAAAACGTTCTTTAAAAACCTTACCCAGGGCAAACGGGCAGGGGGAAGCGGAGTCGACAGGTTTCTTACTCCGGAAAAAGGAGTTAAGGGTCCTTTCAATGCCTGGCTTTACCGCCCGAAACTCGGAGATACCGGACAGCGACTGGGCGAGATGCTGCGTTATGAAGGTGTGCTGCCGCCTCAATCCCGGGAACTGGCCATTTTGGTCGTTGCCGCTGAATGGGAAGCAGAATACGAGTGGTGGGCACATGAAAAAATCGGAAAGGCAGTCGGATTGGAAGAAGGGATAATTGCTTCCATAAAAGAGGGAAAGAAACCATTGTTTAAAGATTCCGATCAGGCAGTGGTTTACGACTTTACACGGGAGTTGATTAAAACCCGTGATGTATCGGACAGCATGTATCATCGTGCAATAGAAGCTCTGGGGGAAGCGGTGGTCGTTGAACTGGTGATCCTCATCGGATATTACACACTGATCTCGATGACCATGAACGTATTCAGGGTTCCGCTGCCGGAAGGCGACGAAACGCCCATTGGAATTGTTGATGGAAAAGATGGGTGACGCGGATTACCAATATAAATAGTGTCCGTCCACAAATGAGGGATTTTGCGTGAGTTCGAGGCGGGCGTCAGATTTGAACCGCAGGAATAGCGTGCTATTTTGAGGATTCAAATCGTGGCGACCAACGCTGAAATCGCGCAAAAGAGACATTTGTGGATGGGCACTGCAGAAAGGAGATGCAATATGCGGCTCAAAAATAAAATCGCCGTTGTCGTCGGGGCCGGCCAAACACCGGGGGTTACCATCGGAAACGGAAGAGCGACCGCTATCCGGTTTGCTCAGGAGGGGGCCGAGGTACTGCTTATCGATAAGGACATGGATTCTGCAGAAGAGACTTATTCCATGATCAAAAAGGAAGGGGGAAAGGCATCTGTATTCAGAGCCGATATCACGGTTGAAAATGAATGCAGAGCCATTGTCGACAACTGCATGGAACGCTACGGGCGGATTGATATCCTTCACAATAACGTCGGCTTGTCTGAAGGAGACGACTTTATCACAAAGCTGAAAGAAGAAAACTGGCTGCGTTTGATGGATGTCAATCTCAAGGGAATGGTCCTGACATGCAAGCATGTGCTGCCCGTCATGAGGGAAGAAAAGGATGGGGTCATCATAAACATCTCTTCAACCGCTTCAATTTGCACCAACAGGCCCATCGCCTACCGAGCGGCCAAAGCCGCCATCAATGCCCTGACACAGACCCTTGCCGTCGAATACGCTCCTTTTGGCGTGCGAATCAACGCGATTTTGCCCGGGCTGATGGACACGCCAATGGCTGTCGAACGCCGGGCAAAGGAGGCCGGGGTGCATCGAGATGTAGTTCGAAAAGAACGGGACGATAAGGTTCCGCTCCGAAACAAAATGGGAACCGCCTGGGATGTGGCGGCTGCCGCCGTATTCCTTGCTTCAGATGAAGCGCAATTTATCACCGGCATCCTGCTGCCGGTCGATGGTGGTTTAACGTGTCGTATCGGTTGAACCTAAGGGGCCAAGCGGTCACGTGAACAAAATCCTTAAGACAAGACCCTAACCCGGATAAACCGGAAATTCCAAATCACAAATATCAAATACCAAGCAAATCACAATGACCGAAATTCAAAATTCAAAACACGTACATGATCTCCAAAAACAAACATTCCAAACCTGTTTGGGTCATTGGATATTGGAATTTGAGATTTGTTTGTAATTTGCTTGCCCGCCGTTTTTCTGGTGGGGTGCTTGTTATTTGAGATTTTAACAGGTGCTTGTGTATTGTTTTTTGCATAAACCGCAAAGAAATAACAATTAAGACCCTAAACGGCGATAATATTCTTAAGGAGATGAATCATGAAGATCGGAAGATATATCATTCTGGTAATTTTGGTTGTGATTATGGTGGGTGGATGTTCGGGGAAAGAGAAAAAATCGCAAACCTCCATTGCTTCCGAAGATCCTGAATATAGAAGAATAAAAGATCTTTGTGAACAGGAAGCCCATGGGCGTTGCTGGAAGCCTGTAGACTCCTCACCCCTTTGGCTCAGCGAAATCTGGGAAAACCACAAACAGTCAAAATGCAAAAAGGAATGGATTTCCACCTGTATGGAAAAACACGGTTATGGGAAGCAACATTAAACGTAAGTCCCTAATAATGTAAAGAAATAGCAATTAAAACTCTGAGCACCGGCACTGTCTCTAACGATCATCAACCAATGATATCCAAGAAACTGTTCAGGGTCTCTTCCTGGGCCTGAATGCTCTTTAGATTTGCTTCAAAATTCCTCTGAGCGATAATGGTTTGGGGTATCTCTTCCACCAGATCCACATTTGATAATTCCTTTTCCACCACTTTCCCGTCTTCTATTTCCGATACAATCGGTCCTGAAGTTTCGATCTTTTCGATTTCGACCCGCACTTCTTTCCGAGCCCCTTCGGTCATAACAGCTCTGCTTTTTTTGAATTCCTCAGATTCAACATTGGCCACATTGTTAGCCGTTACCCCCATCTTTTTTTCAAAGGCTTTAAGCGCTGAAATACTGCTGTTAATGGATGATATCATGATGCTTGCGCCTCCATCTCCGATTTCAAAAAGCATTAAAACCCAAACGCAAACGCCGAAAGGTAAAATCCGGAAGCAGGCTAAAGGCAGGAATGCCGGAGAATATACTCCACCGGTAATCGCGGTTGTGTTAGGCAACCCTGCCGCCTTGTCCTTTATGATTTAGGCCAGTGGCTTTGCGCCCCACCCTTTCGAGTGGTTTGCCCTTTTCTAACATTATTTATTATCGGCAGATTCTTTAGAATACTTTAATAAAGTGAGCGGTTCACGGTTGATATTTCAAGGCCGCATATTCATTATTGAAAATTGCATTCCATCTTGTTAGCCTTGCATCTCGATTGCTTAAAATAACTTGATGGTATAGAAATTTTCTTTTGGGGGACGCGGATGAACGCAGATTATTTAGATTAAGAGAAAAAGATTATTATCTGTGTGAATCTGCGGAAACCTGCCCGCCATCATAATTTTTATGGAATGGCAGGCGGGTCTGCGTCCTATTTAACTTGAGCCTGATTTAACGTATTTTAAAGGAGGATTTTTCATGGCAGAAATGACCGAGGAGCAAATGCTATCCGAATTAAAAAAAATTGATACGCCGTCCATCACCAATGTTGTGGCAACATATCCCAAGAACCCGCTCTGCCTCGGACTCTACAACCCCTGGACCGAAAACTGGTATACCGACCAGAGCGTCCGCTGCATGTATCCCGAGCTCGGCCGGACTGTCGGATATGCAGTGACCTGTGTATACGGGTTGCCGGACCCCAACTTCTCCCGGTTGTCTTTTCTGGATGTGATCGATGCGCTGGCGGCTTCAAAAAAACCGACCATTTTGATTTTACAACAGAAATTTCCCCCGGAATTGGAAGGAAAAGTCGGTTTGGCCGGCGGGATCATGACATCCGCAATGAAGGCTGCGGGTTGTCTCGGTGTCATATCCAACGGGCCGTCTAGAGACATCGATGAGATCCGCCCCATGAAATTCCAGTATGTACTCAGCGGAATAACGCCCGGCCACGGCGACATGGCGGTTCATGCGGTTAATGTGCCGGTGTCGGTGGCCGGCATGGATGTCAGCCCGGGTGAAATTGTTCACATGGATGAAAACGGTGCGTGCAAATTCCCGGCTGATAAAATAGAGGCGGTTTTAACCAACGTAAAAAAACTCCTGAAAGAGGAAGACATCAAGATAAGCGCACTGCAAAAAGCCAAATCTGCAGCGCAGATAAAGAAAATCTTGAGTGGGCACGCATATGCCAAAAAGAACAAATAGCAAAAGGAACCGGGTATGCAGACGGCTGATGTTATCGACTACATTGTCAATTGGCTGAAAGACTATTGTGAAAATGCAGGTCTTGAAGGGTTTGTTGTCGGCGTATCCGGCGGGATCGATTCAGCAGTTACCTCAACCCTTTGCGCCAAAACCGGCAAAGATGTCCTGCTTTTATGTATGCCCATTTATCAGGCATCCGATCAAATATCGCTTTCCGAGCAGCATATTCAATGGCTTGAAAAGCGGTACGCCAATGTCAAGGGAATTAAAATCGATTTGACATCCATATTCAAATCAGCGGAAGACTCCTATCCTCAAGACATTCAAGACGATCTAACCATGGCCAACACCCGTTCAAGGATCCGCATGATCACGTTGTATGCCTTTGCATCCCATCACAAGCGCTTGGTTGTCGGTACCGGCAACAAGGTAGAAGACTTTGGGGTCGGTTTCTATACAAAATATGGCGACGGCGGCGTGGATGTATCCCCCCTCGCGGATTTATTGAAATCCGAGGTTTATGCCATCGGTCGACAACTGGATATTATTGAAGCCATCATAAAAGCACCGCCGACAGACGGGCTCTGGCACGACAACCGTTCGGATGAAAGTCAAATCGGCGCCACATACGATGAACTCGAGTGGGCCATGCGGGTTGAAGCCGGAACGGAGGCCGGGGATCAGCTCACCCCCAGGCAGAAAGAGATCTTAGAAATCTTCAGGGGATTTCATCGGGCAAACAAACACAAGATGGAGCCCATACCGGTATGTGTGATTCCGGAATCACTAAGGCAAATAAAAGAATAGGACGCGGATTATCCCATACCCCCCAAAGATATCAAAGAGCTGGTGACGGCCTTAAAGGCCAGCCGTTCTGATTGAACTCACTATCTCTGCAACATCATTCGGCCCGGGCTAAACCGGTTGATACGGCTTTGCCCGGCTTCTCTTTTCCTGGATGCTGTCCTATAAACTCGGATGCTGTCCTGTAAACAGGACGATTCATAGATCGTAAAAGGCTGCACTCTCCGGTACCAACTCCTTATTCTCCCGATATTATTATAAATTGGTTCAATGGACAATTTTGGAAAAAGAAGCCGTTGATGAAATCATTTTTCGTCAAAGCAACATTCGGAATCGGATCATGCTTGAACTGATGGCCAGAGGTGGTTTGCGGGTCAGTGAGGTTCTCAAGCTCAGACCAAAGGATATTGAAGACCAGAAACTGATTATTCGAGATCCAAAGAGTGGTAAAGAGGTTGAATTTGCCTTCATTCCTCAAAAATCATCTGACCGATTAAACGAGTTTGTACGGACAAATGGAATTGAAGCTGAGAATCGAATCTTTCCGGTATCCTATGCCGCCGTGAGAGTCATGGTTAAGAAAGCAGGGAATTTGGTCGGAATCGATCTTAAAACCCACGACTTCAGGCGACATGCGGCAACCTATGCGTCTAGATCCGGAACACCTATTGAAATAATCAGCAAGATCATACTCCGACACGCCAATCTCTCAACAACTCAGCGGTATCTTGGAAAAGTGACGGATATTGAAGCGATTCGATGGATAGAGAACCTATATGGTTAATCTAACATGGGGGTGGATCAATCGATTCACCCCCAAATCAGAGCCGTTTTTCTTGAAATTTAAAGGTAAACCGTGTTACCAACTACGTATCGTAATCGAAACCCAGAGCACGCCCAAAAGACATTTTGATTTCTATTTGATAGATTGGTTAAATGGATGATACCATTGGAATGCTTGATTGTTTCCGGATTCAACATAATGCAAGTATTCATGAGGTTTCCAGATTATAAAACATCATCTTGATAACAAGCGGAAAATCTTCCATGCATTATGTGCAATTCATGAACAAAATAGAGGGGATGTTAACAGAATAAAATAACCTTAAATTCAGCGATTATCCTTGATTATTCGCATTAACCAGACCTTGCTGATTTACAGCCAAAAATCAGACAGGTTTTTTGTGCCCTTCCATTTGTGGATCTTTTTTTCATTTTTCCCAAACCTTGTGCACATTTACAATACAGGATTTTTGACATCTAACCATATATCCAACCCCGCCGGGCGGTTATAAATGGCGGCGGATTTCACTTCAACAACATATAACCAACTGTAATTGCGTTTAAATTATCCCAGAGCTATTGTGGCACGGTTTCTGCTTCTTTAAATTCGGATTCCTGTAATTAAGTGATGCGACTCGGTTTCAATATAAAAAGTCCCTATTGTTTAATAGGTATGTTAAAATTTCCGTAAACGAATAAAACAAAAAAGTATTCGGAGCCCTTAGATGAATTTTCAGAAAACAATATGTTTCGTACTCGGGTTATTCAGTCTGTTCTGGTTCACGGGATGCGAAAAAGATACCCCCAAAGGCGCCCCTGCGAAGACAGTTAAAATCGGTGTAATCTACCCCTTTTCCGGACACAGTGCGTCGAGCGGGAAAGATTTGAAAGCCGCCATAAAGCTTGCGGCTGAAATAATTAATCAATCTTTTGACCTTTCAATTCCGTTGGCCGGCGGAAAAGGTCTGTCCACCCATGGAAATGCCGTGATTGAAATCGTATTTAAAGATTCCCAGAGTGACGAAGCAACAGCACGGCAACTTGTGGAGGAACTGGTTCATAAGGAAAATGTAACCGCGGTATTGGGCTGTTACAACAGCTCCGTCACTGCAGCTGCCAGCGAGCAGGCGGAGGTATTAAAAATCCCTTTCCTCAACCCGGAATCGACGTCACCGATCCTAACCCAGAGGGGGCTCAAATGGTTTTTCAGGACGACGCCGGATGACAGCATGTTTGCGCAGAATTTTTTTGCTTTTTTTTCGGATCTAAATAAAGCGCTGAGTATCGAGCTGCCCAAACGCCTTATTCTCGTTTATGAAAACCGGCTTTGGGGGACCGGTGTTGCCAGGGCGGAAAAAAAGCTTGCCATGAAACATGCATACCAGATTGTTGAAGATATTCCTTATGACTCCAAGGATAAATCATATGAAGCGGAGTTAGAAAACATTAAGGCCGCTTTGCCGGGTGTTATTCTGCAAGCATCATATGCGGATGACGCCGTACTGTTTATGAAAGGATACAAGGAAAAACAGATCAACCCCACAGCGATTCTGGCCATGAATGCCGGTTTCATCAGCCCCTCTTTTTTAGAAAAACTTGGAATGGATGGAGAATATATTTTCAGCCGGGAAGTGTGGGCCCTGGACATCGGACGAAAAAAACCCCTGGTGGCGGCCGTAAACAATCTATTCAAAGAACGATTTAACCGTAACATGAACGGAAATTCAGCGCGCGCCTTTACGGGTCTAATCGTTTTGGCGGATGCGATCAACCGGTCGAAAGCCCTCGAACCGCAAAGCATCAGAGAAGCACTCCTGAAAACACATATAAAGAGCGAACAGCTGATAATGCCATGGGACGGAGTCGTTTTCGATCCTGAAACCGGACAGAACATCGGCGGGAAAGGCATCATCGTGCAAATTCAAAAAGGGGAGTACCGAACGGTATGGCCGAGGAATCTCTCGGAGAATCCCATCATATGGCCCATGCCTTCCTGGTCGGAAAGAGGTGAGAGGGGCTAACGATGCTCACGAAACTGGCAGCTATTCTAAGGGGCGGGGTAGCAAGAAAAATCGTATTTCTGCTGTTTGCATTCGGAATCGTTCCGCTTGGTATTTTGGCATTTGTTTTCTTTTCTTTCTATTACGAGGGACAAAAGCAGAACATCATCGATGTACAGAAAGAAATTGGTGAACGTGTTTCCACAAACATTTCCGCCTATCTGGATAAAACCTCCGGGCAAATTCAACTTTTTGCCGGTACGATCACTTTACATAGCCACAGCAAAGAAGAGCTTCAAACCCTGTCCTCTGCATTGCTGGACCGAGCCATCGAGTTTGACGAAATAACCATCGCCGATCTGGAAGGAAACGAAGTCAATAAAGTTTCCCGGTACTATACATTCAGACCGTTTGAGCTCGGAAAACTTGTATCCACCAAATCATTCCGACACGCAATGGAGGGCAAAATACACGTCAGCCAAGTGGAAATATCCGAGTTCAGCAAATTTCCGCTGGTTCGAATTACCGCCCCCATTATTGATAGAAGATATCAAATAACCGGAGCACTGGTAGTCGGTGTAAACATCGTCAAGATGTGGGACTTCATTTCCAAATACAGTATCGGAGAAAACCGCTACGCATATATTGTCGATCCGAAGGGATTTCTTATTGCCTATAAGGATTTATCATCTGTTTTAGAGAAAAGAGACCTTAAGAGCATTCAGGGAGTCAGTAATCTGTTGAATGGTAAAATCGGAGTTTTCGAGTATACCGGTCTTATCGGTGAACGTGTCATTGGTACCAACGCACTGATACCTTTGACCCAATGGGGAGTAATTGTGGAAGAGCCGGTGAAGGTTGCATATAAAAATCTATATCTGCTGTCGGCGGTTTTTCTAACCATCTTTATCATTACCGTTTTGTTGGCCCTTTTTTTGGGTTTCCGCTTCAGCTACAAGCAGATCATTCGGCCCATCAATCTCTTTCAGAAAGAAGCGGAAGCCATTGCAAAGGGTGAATTCGATCACAAAATAGATCTGAAAAGTACTGACGAGATAGGGCAGTTGGCTGTAAGCTTCAACCGGATGGCGGACGATCTGAATCATACGACGGTTTCCCGCGATCTGCTGGTTCAGGAGATCTCCGAACGGAAAAAGACCGAAGACGCATTAAAGAAAAGCGAAGCAACCCTAAAGAGTATTTTTCTAGCATCACCGATCGCCATTGGACTGGTATCAAATCGGGTTCTGGAGTGGGTTAACGATCGGATGTTCAATATGCTCGGTTATTCCAAGGATGAGCTTATCGGACAGAGTGCTCGGATATTATATCCCACCCAGGAAGAATTTGAATGGGTGGGGACAGAAGAATATTCACAGATCAGCGAACGGGGTATGGGGACGGTTGAAACCCGGTGGCTTAGAAAAGACGGAAGCCCTGTTGATATACTGCTGAGTTCATCGCCCATCGATGACTCTGACTGGTCCTCCGGGGTAATCTTCACCGCCTTGGATATAAAGGAACGCAAAATTGCGGAAGAAGTTATTCGTACATCAACAGAGATTGTTCGAACCATTCCATCCGGACTGTTTATTTATCAGTATGAACCGGAAGACCGGCTGATTTTATTGGACGGCAATCCGGCGGCAGAAAGGCTGACCGGAATCAAAATCGATGCGTGGCGGGGCAAAGAATTCAACGAAATATGGCCCGAGGCCCGTGAAAGGGACATCAGCGCAGCGTTTCTCAATGTCATGAAAACCGGGAAGATATACGAAACTGAAGATTTATACTATAAGGATGACCGGCTTGAGGGTGCTTTCAGTGTCCGTGTCTTCTCCATGCCCGGGGATCGATTGGGTGTTGCCTTTGAAAACATAACCGAGCGAAAAAGAGCCGAAGAAGAGAGAGAGAAACTTGAAGCACAACTCCGGCAGGCCCATAAAATGGAATCTGTCGGGACCCTGGCCGGCGGTATTGCACACGATTTTAACAATATCCTCGGGATCATCCTCGGCAATTCGGAACTGGCAATGGACGACGTGCCGGAGTGGAATCCGGCACGGCAGAACCTTCGAGAGATCCGAACGGCTTGCCTGAGAGCCAAAGAATTGACGAAACAGATTCTCGCCTTCAGCCGGAAAAGTGGAGAGGAGTTAAAACCGGTTAAGATCGGAACGATTGCCAAAGAAGCCCTGGCATTGCTCAGATCTTCCATTCCGACCACCATCGCCATTCACCAGGATATTTCGAGTGAATCGGACATCGTTCGTGCAGATCCGACCCAGATTAATCAGGTTCTCATAAATCTTTGCACCAATGCGGCTCATGCCATGCGAGAAAAAGGGGGCGTTTTCGAAGTCACCCTTGAAAACATAAACATAACAAAAAATACGGCGGTCAATTATCACAACTTAACTGCCGGAGAATATGTACAATTGACGGTTACCGATACAGGGCATGGAATAGATCCGGATGTTCTGGAAAGGATTTTTGACCCGTATTTCACTACTAAAAATGTCGGTGACGGTTCGGGCATGGGGCTTGCGGTAGTTCACGGTATCGTTAAAAGCCATGGCGGCGATATCTTGGTTCGCAGTAAACCGGGGAAAGGCACAACGTTTCATGTACTCTTTCCCTGCATCAGGGAAGCGCCGGAACCAAAAATAGAGGTCGCGGCAGAGATTCCCAGAGGCAGTGAGAATATACTTATCGTTGATGATGAAAAGGCCGTAGCCGATGTGACCCGGTCCATGATAGAACGGCTCGGATATCAGGTCGCTGCAAGGACAAGCAGCATTGAAGCTCTTGAAGCCTTTCGTTCAAATCCAGACAGGTATGATCTGGTCATCACGGATTATACCATGCCCAATATGACGGGTGTGGAACTGGCCGAAAAACTCTTGGCCTTGCGCACGGATATCCCCATCGTGCTTTGCACGGGGTATAGCGAACAGATTAATGAAACAAAGGCAAAAAGCAAAGGCATAAGGGCATTCATAATGAAGCCGATCGCCTTAAGCGAACTAGCAAAGACCATTCGAAATACGCTGGATCAATCGTAAAGAGGAAGCGCACTTATGGAAAGTGAATCATTATACCGCATTCTTTTTGAGGAGTCCAAAGAGGCCACTGCCATCGTGAGTGAGGATGGAAAATTCATTAACATCAATAAAGCGTTTTTAGATCTCTTGGGCTACAGCAAGTCGGAACTGATGAAATTAAATGCCCGTAACATTTGGGCCGACCCGGCAGATCGTGTGCTTTGGCAGGCGGAAATGGCAAGGAAAGGATCTGTAGTCGACTACCAAGGCCGGTATCTTAGAAAAGACGGGACGGTGCGTGATTCCACGATCTCCTCCACTCAGCAGCATATGGAAGACGGGGCGATTTATTACCAGACCGTCTGTCACGACGTTACCGAGCGTAAACGAGCGGAAGAAACGATACGATCAGCTTACGACAAGCTGGAGCAGACCGTCGAAGAAAGAACGGCCGAGCTTGTGAATGCCAATTGGCAGCTTAAAAAAGAAATCGAAGACAGAAAGCACGCTGAAAAAGCTCTGAAAGAATCGGAATTGAAATATAAAACACTTGCCGACAGCTCTCTAACCGGAATTTTTATTCACCAGGACGACAAATATGTATACGTAAACGACATCTTTGCTGAAATGCACGGGTACACACCCGAGGAACTCATTGGCAGAAAAAAGCACTATGAACTGATCCATCCCGATCAAAGAGAAACCATTAAAGAGCGATCGTATAAAAGGTTGAGACGTGAAGAGGTTCCTAAACAATACGAAATCAAAAGATTGACTAAGGACGGGCAGGCGGTTTGGCATGAAATAATTGTCAGCGACCCCATCATGTATCAAGGGAAGCCCGCGGTCATGGGCCACGAGATGGACATCACGGAGCGCAAACTGGCCGAAGAAGCGCTGCGGGAAAGCGATGAACGATACAAAAACGTCGTAGACAGCAACTTGAGCGCCATCGTGTTGTACCAACAGGAAGAAATCCTGTTCGCAAACAAACCCTTCTATGACATATTCGGATATGAACGCGGGGATTTAGAAAAAATAGTAATGGACGACCTCTTGGCGCCTGAAGCCGTCGCCGAGGTGGCGGAAAAGCGGCGGAAACGAATGGCCGGAGAAATCGAGCAGGCATCCGTCTATGAGAGCAAAGGCAAACGAAAAAACGGCGAACCATTCGACATGGAGATATCGGTCTGTGCCTCATATTACCTTGGGGAGCCTTGCTGTATTGCTTCCCTGTCCGATATCAGCATGCGGAAAAAGTCTGAAGAAGCGATACGGGAGAGTGAATCGAGATTCCGCACGCTCTTTGATTTATCCCCGCTACCGGTTGCGGTTGTCGAAATGGAAACCGGAAGGCTCATCGATGTCAATGACAAATACTGTGAACTGACGCAATACGACAAGACCGAGCTTATCGGGCGAACCACCATCGATTTAGGGATCCTCTCTAGGGAAGAACGAAATCGCTATTTAGCCCGCATGAGGCGAACCGGTGAAGTTCATGACATGGAAATCGATTTTACCGCTAGAGATGGCACGAAAATCAATCTTCTCCTTTTTTCTAAGCACATCAAAATTGCCGGGGAAGATCTTACGGTTACGGTCCATTTCGATGTAACGGAGCGCAAGTGTCTCGAAGCTCAACTGCAGCAAGCCCACAAAATGGAAGCCGTGGGAACCTTGGCGGGCGGCATCGCTCATGATTTCAACAACATACTGGGAATCATTATGGGAAACACCGAACTGGCAATCGATGACGTTCCAGAATGGAATCC
>DUZK01000083.1 GCA_013349495.1 Deltaproteobacteria bacterium | reverse complement strand
GATCCAGCTTGAAATGCTCAGCCGCATTTATGGTGGTCATTTGGATGGCGGTGACGGGGTCGAAGCCGCAGTTGATGGCTTTCTGTAAAATAAATTCCATGTACCCCATTTCCAGAAGCTCTCCCGGCTCTATGCTGTCCGACACCAGGACCAGACGCCTCAGGTCTATTCCATTTATATTTATTTTGGATATGGCTTTAAGGTCCCGGCGGATGCTTCCTTCCCGGACCATTACATGAAGCCCTAATCGAAGCCGACCTAAAACCTCCTCTGATGTGATGGGCTCGTGGCAGGAAGAAATCCCGGTGGCGAGGTAGCCCATCAGCTTTTTTTCACTGGCCCCGGCACTGTGACCCTCCAATGTTTTTCCGGATTGTTGAGCTGCAATGAGCATGGGAAGAAAAAGCTCGGGTTCCTGAAGTACAGCCTGCCAATACGTTTCTCCAAGCCCGACGATATCCTCTCTCTCGATCAATTTGGTCAAATCCTCAATGGCGATCCCCTTTGCAGCGCTGCTGGTGGATACCATGGGGGGGGCTGTAGAGAAGATTTTAATCGGCTGTTCCTGAAATGAATCGAGAAGGTCCAGCACACCATCAAGACCCGCCACCACGTAAGCCTCAAGGGTTTCGGTAATGATGGTGGTGGTGCCGCCGGCGACGGCATGGGTCAGGAAGGCTTCCGGAGTCGATAACCAGGCCAGGTGGGTGTGACCGTCGATTAGGCCGGGTATCAGTGTCTTGCCCTTGATATCAATCACCTGAGTGTTCTCCTGGATGATACCGTCCGGATTTTTACCAACATATGCGATCCATTTGTTCCAGATACACACTGCATGGTTATCCAGCAGTTCTCCGGTATAGACATTCAAGAGCCTGGCATTCACCAACGCAAGGTCTGCGCCTGATTTGCCTTGAGCGACTTCCATAAGCGTTTTGGTGTCTTCCAAGCTTCGCGTGAGATTCGATTTGGGACCTGCCATGCGGACCTCCAACTCTATTGATGGTAGCATTTTTAAATGGGGGTATAGCAGACTATATTGAAGACATAAACCTTAATCCGTTCGAGCACTTGGTTTTTTCGGTTTTGCCAATTCAGGCAACATAGTGTACCATAAATTTTTCCTAAACTGATCGGTTCCATGTTCAGGGTTCAAGGTTCAAAGGTTATAACCGCAGGTTAGGGTTTTTCAATCCTGAACTGTGAACGCTGAACCGCTTAACCTATGTTTTTATGAATGCAGCAACCTCTCAATCCATATTAAAACTTGCGACGCTGATAACCGGCCTGGTGATGCTCGGTGAGGCAAAAGTGCTGTTTACCGGGTTGCGTCTGGCTAAATTGGCAAAAAATCCCTGGTTTACCCGAAAAAACCGAATCTTGCTGGGTTCGGATATTCTTTTTGGATTCGTTCTGCTTGCTTCCGTGTTCCATTCCGGATCCGATACCTTATCTATTCTCTTTTTGATTGTCGTCTGCTTTTCCTTTCTGGCCCATGGCTACCGGGAATGGGAGTATCTTGCACAAATAGAAAACCGGTTTTGTGCCGGCATCCCTCAATTTATTGTCAACAATTTTAAACTCATCGGCCTTTTACTTATATTATTTGCTAGTTTGAGTTAAAATTTTTATGCCCCGGATTTCATATTCGAAAATATTCCGTTTCTGGATTCCCCTTGCAGCCGCCTGGCTGATGATGTCTATCGAGGGACCCTTCCTTGCAGCCGTGATTGCAAGGCTGGCCGACCCCAAACACAATCTGGCAGCATACGGCGTGGCATTCTCTTTAGCACTGATTGTGGAAGCACCGGTTATTATGATCTTAAGTGCTTCTCTGGCCCTTGTGGCAGGCAAGCAATCCTATTATAAACTTAGACGGTTTATCTTTTTTCTAAACGGGACCGTTACCGTCATTATGGCGCTATGCCTGATTCCGCCCGCCTTTTTCTTTATTGCGGAGGATTTGATCAATCTGCCCCATGGCATCGCCCGGGTTACCTATATTGCATGCCTGGTACTGCTCCCCTGGCCCAGCGCCATCGGCTACCGGCGATTTTTTCAGGGGATACTTATACGCCACAACCTGGCAAGGCGGGTCGCCTATGGAACGGTCATTCGATTGGCATCTATGAGCATTACCGCAACGGTATCGGCGATAATAGGTGTAGAAGGCGCAATTGTCGGTGCTGCATCCCTTGCCATGGGAGTTGTCTGTGAAGCCGTTGCCTGCCGGATAATGGCTCATAAATGTGTAAAGGAAATTTCAACATATACCGAACCGGACCAACAGAAAATCACGTATCGATTCATTCTGAATTTCTACTACCCCCTGGCCCTCACAACGATATTGACTTTGGGGGTTCATCCCATCGTTACCTTTTTCATCGGGAAAAGCCGTTTCGCCATCGAGTCTCTCGCCGTTCTTCCGGTTGTTAATTCCCTCGTTTTTATTTTCCGAGGTCTTGGATTATCGTATCAGGAGGTGGGGGTTGCATTGCTGGGGGAAAGATATGAAGCATATGCACCATTGCGAAATTTTGCCCTTTTCCTGTTTTCCACAACCGTCATCTGCCTCGGGCTGATCGCATTCACGCCGATGGCAACTTTCTGGTATCGGCATGTATCAGGACTGTCTCTTGAACTCGGCCGGTTTTCTTACCTGCCGACCCAAATCATGGTTCTTTTCCCGGGGCTGACAGTGTGGATATCCTTTCAGCGATCCATCCTCATCTGCGGAAAAACAACAGGACCCATTACCTGGGCTACGGTAGTCGAAGTGTTTCTCATCGTTGCCGTATTGTTTGTTTCCATCTCTTATTTCGATGCCACTGGTGTGGTTGCGACCGCACTGGCGTATATGATCGGAAGACTCGGCGCCAACCTCTATCTTATCTCGCCCTGTTCCCAAGTGCTCGGAAGGCTCAGGAGTGAATAGAGCCGGACTCACACGTCACAGATTAACCGTAACAAAACTGTTGACAATGTAACAAGACATGGTACAATCGCGGTTATGATTAAAAGCTTTAAGCACAAAGGGCTTGCCGAGCTGTTTGAGTTAGGCCGTACCCGTCGGGTGCGACAGGATTTACAATCACGTTGCCTCCGGCGCCTGGAAGTTTTGGATCATGCGGAGTCATTAACAGACTTGAACGTGCCGGAGTTCAATTTTCACGGCCAACAGGGAGTACCTAAACGTTACAGCATCCACATTAACGGCCCATGGTGTATCACATTTGAGTGGGAAGAAGGTGAGGTACTGCGGGTCAATCGTGAACAATATCATTGAGGTAAAGTCATGGAAGAGTATTCTGTTAAACGACCTTTGAAACGTCCGCCGATTCATCCCGGCGAGATTTTGCGTGAAGAGGTGCTTCCGACCCTCGGGCTGTCAGTAAGCGAAGCTGCACGGCGACTGGGTATTTCTCGACAGCAGTTACACCGCATATTAGCATGTACCCATCCTATCACAACTGAGACGGCGCTTAGGATTGGCAAGTTTGCCGGTAACGGGCCAGGGCTTTGGTTGCGCATGCAGCAGGCACATGATCTGTGGTATGCTGAGCAGCGGATGAAAAACGAGCTATCCAAGATTGAACCTGTTTTGCAACAATAGGGTAAAGTTTAGTCTTCGCAGATCGGCGCGTGCGGGTTTGTGACGCGAACTCCACAGAACGGGATGCAAGCACGGACAGCCATTTCAGAATATAAGGAGGGTCGTAAATTGGTCACATCAAAAGGAGCATTATCGGGAATCAAAATATTGAGCTTTGCACAATTGGCCCAGGGAAACGCCGGGGTTGAATATCTGGCAGATTTAGGCGCCGATGTGATTAAGATCGAAAGACCGGGCAAGGGGGCCTGGGAACGGTCGTGGTCCGGATTGGATACGTATATAAACGGAGAAAGCGTATTTTTTCTCTCTCTGAATAGAAACCAGAGAAGTATGACCATTAATTTAAAAGAAGAAAAGGGCAGGGAGATCATCTACCGGTTAGTGAAGGAGAGTGATGTCATTGTCGAAAACTACAGACCGAGGGTCATGGAGAGACTGGGATTAGGCTATGACGATTTGTCAAAGATAAATCCCGGGATCATTTATGCGTCCGCCTCGGGTTACGGTCCTGACGGACCGTACCGTGACAAACCCGGCCAGGATCTTTTGGTACAATCCCTATCCGGCATGGCAAGCGTAACCGGAAAGGCGGATGATCTGCCGACCCCGGCAGGGGCGGCAATTATCGATATTCATTCAGGGGCGCTTATCGCCATGGGGATCCTGGCGGCCATATGTTATCGAGCGCAAACCGGAAAAGGCCAGAGAGTCGAAGTAAATCTCCTTCAATCCGCTATCGACTTACAGAAGGAGGCCATCACCTATTATATGAACGGAGGCGGTGAAAGATCCTTGACCCGAAGCAAAAGCGGGATCGGTGCGCCCTTTTACGAAGCCCCCCACGGAACCTATGCCACTAAAAACGGACATATCGCCATATCGCTTACCCCTTTGAAGAAGCTGGGTGAAGTGATCGGGCTCACCGAGTTGATAGAAAAGTATGAGCAGCCGGACGCTTTAACAAAACGCGACGAGATAAAAGAACTCATTCAGAAAGAGATAAAAGAGAAAACAACGGAGGAGTGGCTCCGGTTAATGGAAGCGCACGACGTATGGTGCGCCAGAGTCAATAATTATGCCGACCTCGTCAAAGACCCCCAAGTGGAATACAATCAAGTCATAAAAGAAATTGAAAGAGAGGATATCGGCAGCTTCAAGGTCATCGGATTTCCGATCAACCTGAGTGAATCAAAAGCGGAAATCCGTAAAGCCCCGCCAAGACTGGGAGAACATACGGAGGAAATTCTCAGAGAACTGGGATATGATGATGAAATCGAAGAGATGAAGAAAAACGGAATCGTATGATCAGGGCCTTCGCTTCATCATGATGGTTTTGTATCCGCACTGCACCACGACGCCGTCCTGGTTCAAAATTTCGAGATAAAATTTCACAATGCCCCGGTCCGGCTTGCTTTTGCTGGCTCTGGCTTCGGCGATTTTTAACTTTACGTGGATGGTATCTCCGAAAAACAGGGGAGCTTTAAACTGCCAGGAATCCATCCCCAGGAAGGCAATGGCTGAGCCGTCAAGTATTCCAAGGCGAAAAATAAGGCCATGGGAGACGGAAAGCCCCAAAAGGCCATGAACCAGTCTCTTTCCGAATTGAGACCCTTTCATGTACTCTTCGCTGGTGTGCAGTTCGTTGTAGTCCCCGGACATGGCGGCAAACATGACCACATCGGTTTCGGTCAGCGTTCGGCTTGGCGTGATATATTCTTCGCCCGCATTTAACTCATCTAAATATTTCCCCTGCATGGTGTCCTCACTTTTTAGATTTTAAAGAATAGGTTCTCAGGGTCATGTCATCGTTAGTAGGCTTCACCGGAGTCCGTCCAAAAAGGAATTCAGGAGTCAGAATCCAGAATTCAGAATAATGTATCCGCCTCCGGCTCAATCAAAGAATATTATATTTGTTTGCGCGCCATGCGGCGCAAGCACCTGCGCATCGCGAGGGACACCCAAATTCTTCTGGCTCCTGGCTCCTGACTTCTCCAGCTTACCTTTCCGCTATCGAACGATCTCATCGTTCATAAACTCGTTCCAGACATTTTCAAACCATATATCTTCGGATGGAATCGGCCGGATATCGACCCAATTCTTTCTGACCGTGTTGTCTTTATCCAGAGATATTTCCAAAATCTTATGTTGCACGAACGACTGGGGCTCAGTGAGGGAAAACTCCCATTCATCGCTCATTTCCGGGCAGGGTTTCTCACCACCGGCATCCATGACCAGGTAGGAGCCCCTGCTTTTGCCTCCTTTGTCCAGGTATTCATCGATGGCCTCGAGATAGAGCGCATGGGTCAGGCAGAGATCCAGGTTTTTAAACACATGCGGCAGATCCCCGGGCGAAGGAATCTTCACCTCTTTTTTCAACCTCGAGTAGAGCTTCCATGCATTTGTTTTGGCCTGCTTGACGTTATCACGGTTTCGAATATGCGCTCCGTGTGCAGACATTCGCTCCTGGATCTCGTTGCGCGCGGCATCCAGGAAACCCGTTTCAGGGTGAGCGGCATCGATGATCCCCTTTGCGAAATCAAACTTCTCTTTTATTAGTTGAGAAGCCCTTTGTGCGAATTGTTCTTCGGCCATGGGCGGGGCTGCATACCGTTTGGCAATGAAAAGGGCCGCCCGCATACTCCCCACCTGTCCTGAATTCAGAGCAGAGCCGCCGGGACGATACACACCATGGGTCCCGTTTACTTCCCCCACCGGGAAGAAATGTTTGATATTGGATTCCCACCAGTGATTGCCTATCAGACCACCGTTGTTGTGCTGGGCACAAACAGCGATCTCCAGATACTCCTTGGTCAGATCTATTCCCTTGCTCTTGTAGATATCAATTGCCGGCTGATTCATCTTCGCCAAACGTTCTATTGGGGTGTCCAGCAGGGCTCCGGAATTTTTCAAGTAGGTATACGCCTCAATGCCCAATGCGCTAAAGGAAAAATCATCGAGCCGTCCGCCGCCGTTGGGGTTTTTCTGATAATCGAGGAAAACCCTTCTGCCTTTGATAACCTGTTCCTGGTATACCAGGATGTCAATAAGCGATGATCCGTATTGATAGACCTTTTTGGGATCGAATGGCCATTGGTAGCCCTTTAGAAATGTTGCGGTCGCCAGTTTTCCCATATCCGGGAAATACCGGTTTAAAAACTGCTGTTCGTCATTGCCGTTTTCATCCGTAGATACATACCGGGGAATGACCTGCTGATAGGTGCCGGATAAATTCCACCTGAATTTGATGGAGGCCATACCGTATTGTGATTCGGTAAGATTGTTGCCGATGGCGCCCATCTCGAATGCGATACCGCTGGACCCCGATTGACTTTCGGGATAGACCCGTGTTTTGTAGATTGCAGCCGGACCGCCGGTTCCAAAAACGATGTTTTCCGCGTTGAATATGACAAACCCGAGATTATCCGAATCTAGATTTTCCAGATCGAGGGCAATGGCGCCCACCACACGGGATTCATCACCCTGGGTATCAATCAAAAAGGAGATGATCTCGTGACGATCGAAAACCTTAATCTCCTTTTTCTTCACATCCCGGGCCAGCGCTGCGAACATCAATTGCGCTGTTAACGGACCTGCGGATGTTGCCCGCTGCCGGGGATCGTGGTCGGTTTTGTACCCTACATATGCGCCGTAAGCATCGTGGGGAAACGGGACTCCGAGGCGGATCAGATGAAAAAAAGCATTAATGGAATTTTGAGCTTCGCACAAAGCGATATCCCCGTGCATGCAGCCGCCCTTGAAATAATCCGTGGCCATTTCATAGGAGGAATCCGCCATCTCCCCGGATAATGAGAGCTTATAATAGGTTTGTTTGTCGGCACCGGTATTGCCGGATGTTCCGCCTCCCCACATATCCGTTGCCACGGCGATATCTTTTTGACCGTTTTCAAACAGGTTTCCGGCTGCATTCAAAGATGCCGTGCCGCTGCCGATAATCAAGGTATTCATGGAGTAAAGCGGCATTGTGATGTCATTGATCTTTATTTCGCTTTTCTTCATAGTGAATCCCTTTTATAGTAGGTAATCAGTTCAGCGTTCAAAGTTCAAAGTTCTGAGTTGATGCTTACTCTTAATCCAGAACCCAGAACTCAGAACCCTTCCTTTGATAAACAATTTCTCCATCCACTAACGTCATTTCCACATTGATGTCGAGAATCTCTTCCGGAGACTTCTCCAGGATATTATCCGAGAGCACCACGAGATCCGCCAGTTTCCCGGTTTCGATTGAACCCTTGATGGTTTCTTCAAAACTGGCATATGCCCCATACCGGGTGTAAGATCGGATAGCCTGCATAATGTTCACATTCTCGGTGGGAGAGATCGTCTGCCCGGATTTCGTTTTCCGGGTTACGGCGGAATAGATGCCGTGCAGGGGGTTGGGATCGATCACGGGCGCGTCAGAGCTCAGCGGAGCGAGGATGCCCCGTTCGAGTAGACTTCGCTGGGGGTACATACAACTGAGGCGATCTTTCCCGAGTATATCGATATAATAATCGCCGAGCTCGTATA
Organism: Deltaproteobacteria bacterium; assembly: GCA_013349495.1. Classification (GTDB taxonomy): domain Bacteria; phylum Desulfobacterota; class Desulfobacteria; order Desulfobacterales; family SURF-15; genus DUZK01. The sequence continues at coordinate 6,313 of DUZK01000083.1, read as the reverse complement.
AGAAGGGGACGCCGAGAACGGGCAGCAACTGCAATTTTTTTATTCTATCCATGAGAATGTCATCTAACAGCCCGCAATGTTCGATCCGGTGCCGGTGATTCTTACGGGGATATTTTTCAAGTGCTTTCTCAAATGCGTCAAGGACCATTTCGACACCTTTATCGCCGATGGCATGGATTCCCACCTGAAAACCGGCTTTGTGACTTTCCCATACCTGTTTGTCGAGTTCCGCTTGACTCATATATGTGATTCCATAATTGTCAGGATCACCCGGATAGGCTGTGCGTACGGCTGCAGAAGCACCGCCGACACTGCCGTCGATCATCAGTTTTATCGGCCCCAACCGGAGCCGTTCGTTGCCGAAACCGGTAACCAGACCGGTTTTCAGGAAATGCCGTCCCACCTCAATATCGCCTGAGATCCGTGCCATGACATAGAGTCGAACTTTTTGCCAGCCGTCTTCCACACCCTTCTGATAGGCTCTTAATTCATTGGGATTCCGGCCGCTGGCGTCATGGGCACTTGTAATTCCGCAGCGAAGGAAGTCTTCATTCATCAACGGTGTACTTTTTTCCAATTCCGGCAGCGAGGAGAAGGTGGCTTTCCAGAAAGGAACCCGTGCGGATTCATATAAGACTCCGGTGAGTTCACCCTGCGCATCCCGGGCGATTTTCCCGCCCTCAGGATCGGGTGTGTCACGGTCATATCCGACTTTCCTGAGTGCGGCGCTGTTTACAACCAGTACATGACCGCATGTTCGGAAAATACAAACCTTGTGATTGGGTGCTGCTTCATCCAGGTCCCATCGAGTGGGGTGGCGATATTCATCAAGCTGGGTCTGGTTGTATCCCCGCCCGACAATCCATTCCTCTTCCGATGCGGTTTTCGCCCTTTCTGCAACTGCCTTTTTCATATCTTCAATGGAACCGATATCCTTGGCGCCGCAGGGGATGTAACGCTTGCCGGCCCCGTAAGAACCCGGATGGCAGTGGGCATCGATAAAGCCGGGCAGAAGACTTCTTCCTGCAAGATCGATCATTTCGGTGTCGGAGCCTGCTGATTTTTCTACATCTTTAGAACTCCCGATGAGTGATATTCGATTGCCGACCACGGCCACGGCTTCGGAAATCCGATCCCCTTCATCGACAGTAACAACAGAGCCGTTGGTGAAAATAATATCCGCACTTGGTCTCATTGCCTATTCTCCCTTCTGTCCCAGCCATAAGTTGACCGCTTCTGTAACGCCGCAATGATTATTGGAACTCACCACGGGGAATCGGTCTTTAAGATCCTGAGGCGCATTGTCTACCACAAACCGCCTGTCCGCCCATTCCAGAAGATCCAAGTCGTTATAATCATTTCCCACGGAAAGCGTATTTTCTCTGCGGATTCCCAGATGAGCCGCCAGCCAATCAGCCGCCCGGCTCTTTGACACTTCCGGGTGAAAAAACTCAATCCATGTGGATTTCCCGTCCAACGGGGATGTGGTCCGAATGATGGTGAGATGAGGTAGTTTGTTCCGCAGGTTGTCCAATAGATCGGTTACCCGGTTTTTGGAAACAATGGCTAACAATTGGGCTGCCGGGCCGAATCCGCCATAATCGCCGTCCAAAGGCCAGGAGCACTCCTTATAGAGCTCAATTCGGCGAAAGAAATCCGTTTCATCGGTTCGGAAACACCAATATGCAAACTGATGATTATCCGGAATCGGCCGATGCACCATGAAATTGAGCTTTTCTTCCATCAATGTTTTAATGGTGTTGCGTGCGGTTTCAGGCTCAAGATGAATCTTTCGCAAGATGTCTCCTTCCGGATATTTCATAACACCGGCGCCGGTTGAAAAGATGATATAATCGATGGGCAGGGATGATCCGACCGCCCGGTTTAAGGAATACAATGACCGTCCGGTGGCAATGACGCGAACGATGTTCTTATCACCGAGCTTTTGGAGGGTCTCGATATCTTTATCCGCTAAGGTTCGATCGGTCCTAAGGAGGGTACCGTCGAAATCGGTGATGAAGAGCCCCCTGTGGGGTTCCTTTCGTTCACCGTTTACCGTTTTCTGTTCACTGTTCACTGTTATCCGTTCACCGTTATAGTTCAGCTTTATGTCGAAAGGTTCTCATTGGATACATGCACCGGATCAGCTCCAATATCCGTGATCGATTGAGAACTATAAACGGTCAACGGTCAACGGTCAACGGTGAACAAAAATCATTATCGAAATTCTTTCCTCTCCTTATATCGTTTTCTGAACGTTTGATGCAATTTGTCCAATTTCTCCTGCTGATGAGGCTCCAGAATCGCTTTCATTTTTGAAACGCCCTGCTCCCTTATTTTTCTCATTTCCGGGCGGATTTTATTGAAAAACTCACGCCTTTTCGAATCCATATCATCGATGATATTTTCAAATCCGACAGACTGCTCGGGTGATAGCGCGAGCGCCTTGGAATATCTCTTTAATATCAGAGCTCTTTTTTCTAAAGGCTCCGGTTTTACGGGGCGGATGACCCTGTACTTATAGAGCAATCCAGTTCCCAGTGAACCCATTAATATTCCGAGTACAAACACAATGATCACCCCTGTAACAAGTTTCCATCGCTTCATAATGTCACCTTATAGTTGCAATATTTCCCCCAAGGATATTTCATCGGAGTTATTAAGAAAAAGACTGAATATTTCATTATCCGAAGTGAAGTCGGTCAGCATCAATATGATGGCCAGTGCTATGAGCAATACGCAAGTAACAGGAGACAACCGCCATATGAATTCTTCAAACATGGCAAGAAAATTTGCGCGAAGTTCCGCAGGCTCTATATTGCGAATACGCCGCATGACTTCAAGCTGCCATCGGTCGTCTACGACAGCCGCATTCTTTTCAGAATGAACGCGTCGAAACACATCGATTAATCTGTCGAATTCGTATCTGATAGACTTCATGACACCCTCCCGTGTTCCGTTGAATGACTTGAGAGTAGTTTGTTGAGTTTTTTTCTGGACCGGAAAGACCTCACCTTCAGGTTTGCAATGCTTATTCCCATGAGTTCGGCAGCTTCCTTTACAGAATGATCTTCCAAATAGACCAGTTCCAATATCATCCGGTCATTGGGGGATAACTGATACAACGCCCAGTCCAGCACTTCCCGTGCTTCTTTCTGTTTCCACGATTCGTTGAAGGAATGCTCGGACTGTTCATCGAGCACCTGCTTAAGCCAATCCTGTTGGCGATCCGTAAGATCGCTGATTGTTTTTTCTTTTGATCGATACTGTTTTCTCCAAAAATCCTGACACGTTCTGACGGCGATGGATGAAAGCCATTGTTTAAACCGGTCCCTGTGTTTCAATGTGGGCAGCGCCCGGTACGCTCTTATAAACACTTCTTGGGCTGTCTCTTCCACGTGGACAAAAGGGATATGTCTTTTGAGTATTCCTAACACGTGGCCTTGGTATCCTTTAAGCAAATATTCAAATGCATTGACATCGCCATCAAGAATCCGACGGATAATATCTTCGTCACTCAGTGTCCGGGAATGATCGTTCACTTTGCAAATCGCCGCTCTCTTTTTTCTTTCAACAATTCCGACTGTTCCGGTGTCAGAAGCGCCTTGAGTTCCGATCTCATTTGCACCCGCAGGACCAGCAAATCCTCTTGGATCAAAGACACCTGGCGATAAACTGTTCTCACTCCGTCTTCATTGAATGGTTCGGATTTCAGGGCGTTTCTAAGGTTTTCTCTTGCTTCCCGAAGATTCTCTCTGGTGCCTTGCCGCTTGTCCTGATATTTATCCATAATACTCAGCACCGCGGTTTTTTGAGTTTCCGAAAGATTGAGTTCGATAAACGTCTTGAGTCCGGCTAAACCGCCACCGAGATTTCGGAAATGATTTCCGGGTCCGAAAGATTCGGCTCCGGCATGTGGTGCAACCAGACAGATGATTACAAGAATTGTGAATGTCGTCAATTTAAAATTTTTCAATATTGCCATTTTGTCCTCCTTGTTAGCCAATTTTCAGGATGAGCCAATTTAAAGCTGATGATTTTTTTGTTGGACGCGGATAAACGCGGATTTTCAAGATTTTAAATTATATTATCTGTGTAAATCTGCGTAAATCTGCGTCCAATTAAACTTGAGGAATTCCCGTTCCGTTGAGTTAAGTCGCTCGATGAGATTGAAAGGTTACACGGACCGATGATTTTTGTTTTTCAGGCGGCCTGTGTTTAAACGGGATGTGCGGGCGTTTCAATGACGGAACTCAAATAACGGATAACGATGAACAAATTATTTATTCATCCAGCAATTTCATTTCATCGCCCTGGGGGATTTCTTCGACTTTTCTCAACTTCCGTTCAATGGCGCGGGTTCTGGCTTCGGCTTTGCCTATGGTATTGCTGGCTTCCTGAAGTTTCTTTTTGGTTTTTGCCAGCACGTCGCCAAATTTCCCGAATTCGGTTTTTACGATACCCAGCAACTCCCATACCTCGCTGGAGCGTTTTTCAATGGCCAGGGTCCGAAAACCCATCTGCAGGCTGTTCAGTAAAGCGGCAAGCGTTGTGGGGCCGGCGACAACCACCCGATAGTCCCGCTGCAAAATATCGCACAGGCCGGGGCGGCGAAGCACCTCTGCATATAACCCCTCCACGGGAAGGAACATGATAGCAAAATCGGTGGTATTGGGCGGATCGATATATTTTTCTTTTATTTCTTTTGCCTCAGCCTTAATCCGCATTTCCAGGTTTCGGATGGATTTATCCGCAGCCTCCTTGTCTGCTTCATCCTGGGCATCCAAAAGACGCTGATAATCTTCCTGGGGAAACTTGGCGTCGATGGGCATCCATACCACTTGATCTCTGTCCGAATTCGGTCCCGGCAGCTTAATGGCAAACTCCACCCGCTCGTTACTGTTCTTCTTGGTCTGAACATTTACGGCATATTGATCGGGTGTTAAAATCTGTTCCAGAATACTGCCGAGTTGGATCTCTCCCCATGTTCCCCGTGTCTTTACATTGGTCAATACTTTTTTAAGGTCACCCACGCCCGCCGCGAGGTTTCGCATTTCGCCCAACCCTTTATAAACCTGCTCCAGACGCTCGCTCACTTGTTTGAAGGATTCTCCCAGGCGCTTTTCCAGGGTCGATTGCAGCTTTTCATCCACCGTGGCACGCATCTGCTCTAATTTCAGGCTGTTGTCCTCTTGCAGAATTCGAATCTGGTTTTCCAGGGTCTTCCGCATGGACTCCAGTTTTTCTTCATTACGTTTGGTCAGCTCGCTGAGCTGTTTTGAAAAGGAATCGAGCTGATCCTTTTGCATGCCGGCATTTTCGGTCATCCGCCGAAGCAAGGAGTCGCTGGAATCCCTTAATGTCCTGCTCAGTTCTTCCCGGGCCTGTTTTGCGCTCGAAGTGGTCTCTTCACGGTTTCTGGCAATTTCGTCCTTAACCCGGATTTCGGTCTGATTTTGCCGGTTTTCAATGGCGGCAAACTGCTCCTTCAACTTATCTCCAACGTCATCCGGTTTGCGTTTGATCAAAATGTAAACCAGCAAGAGCATGGTTACAGATAAAAGGATGCTTGTGATGAGCAAAAAGAGTGTCATTCCAGCGCTCCAATATTCCAGTGTTCCAATTGGGGCGAAGCCCCTATGTTCATTGTATGGGAATTTCCTTTTTGGGACGCAGATGAGCGCAGATTTTTTTGATTAAGAAAAAAGAATTTTTTATCTGCGTGTATCCGCGAAAATCTGCGTCCTAATTTAACTTGTGTTTTGATATTAGAGAATTGTATGGGGCAGGTCAAGCGAAGATGACTTATCTGATTTCTTGTGACCCTTGTAAATGTTTTGAATTTTGTTCATTGGAATTTATTTGGTATTTGGTGCTTGGTGCTTGGGATTTTCATGATTTCATATGATGTGATATATAACTCAACTGATCGGTTCCGGGTTCAGCGTTTAGGGTTCAAAGGTTATAAACTATTGGCAACAATAATTTTCTTTCTTCAAGTCTGTAAATCCTCACGATTACCGGTCGGGTGAGACGGTCTTGAAGCCAAATTGAAGACAAAAGGCCTTTGACAGTGTGCTCGATTAGAGTTTTTCAACCCTGAACTTCTGAACGCCGAACCGATTAACCCAGAGTCAATAGGAGAGGGATATCATGGCAGCCGCCAGAACCAGTTACTGGGCCGATAACTACGTCCAAAAAAAATGCTCCGTAAAAGAGGCGATTCGACGAATTCGAGCCGGTCAACGGGTTTTCGTGGGATCTTCCAGCGGCGAACCTCAGCACCTGGTCCGGGAGTTTGCAGATTCGGCAG
>DUZK01000082.1 GCA_013349495.1 Deltaproteobacteria bacterium | reverse complement strand
AGGGGTTGAGACCTTATCTCTATCAGAAATTCCCCATTCAGAAATTGGAGACCAAGATCAACGCGCTGCTTCCGCTGGAGAAAATGGGTCTGTCACTGGATTCCGACGGCGCTGAATTGAGATGGGCCCGCATTGTCTGTGCTCTGGCCCTCATATTCGCCCTTTTAGGCTATACGGTTGAAGGTTCTTTATTCGCCCACGTAGAGGCGCGGCCGTTCTGGTATGGCGCCCTCATCCCGATCGATTTTCTCCTCGGAGCTTCTTTTTGCGGGTTATCCTGGATCCTGGCCGCAGGGATCATTACATACAAGGTTAAAGGGGAAGAGATCCCGTCAAAATTAAAGGATCTGTTCTATGAAATGGCCGAAATACTGGCGCTGCTTTTGAGCGTTGGGCTTCTCTTTACCGCTTACAAGATGGGGCACGGGCTATTTGAGCCGGTAAAAGCCAAGACGATCATGCTGTTTTTAAACGGACCCTTTAGCCGGGCGTTCTGGATGTTTGAGATCGGCATCGGGCTCGTCCTTCCCATACTCATCCTGCTTTATGCCGCCAGACGAAAGAAGATTGCCGGTATTTTGATTGCCTCTGTCATGGTGTTGGCCGGCTACTTTGTGAAGAGATATGACTTTGTCGTCGCTTCCCAGGTATATCCACTTATCAAAAAACAACATCCTCTGTCTTCCTATGTGCCGACCTTTATGGAAGTGCTTTTGATCAGCGGGATCATCGGGGCAATATTACTCACATACACACTGGGTGTAAAGTTCCTTCCATTGAAGGAGGGGGAATCTTATCATGCCCTGTAATAGAAGAATACCGACGGATCTATTTCAACTGCGCGCACAGGAGGAAAAATGAAAAAGAGTGGGTGGATCGATCTTGCTTTGACGATATGGATCGCAGTCTTACTGGTGGGCTGCAGCTCCGATAAAGCTGAGATGGAAAAGTTAGTAACCGGACCAAAGACCTATGTCGGCTCCGAGCAGTGCAAAGTCTGCCACCTGGAGCACTATGACTCCTGGAAAATGACGCTTCACAGCCGTACGCTTCAGGATGTGACCCAGAATCAAGACGCCCTGATCACGGGAATAGATCCCGACGCCATCCGGGCTGATCTGAAAAAGCGGAAAAAAGAGCTGAAGGTGCCGATCGATAAAATTTACATCCCCAAAGTCGAGGAGATAAAATACACCCAGGGCATTCAATGGAAACAGCGATTTGTGGTTGAAAAAAACGGCAAGCTCTATATCGCTCCCGTTGAGTACGATGCCTGGAGCCATGATTGGTCCAATTACCGCGAGGCAGACTGGGACAAACGCCCCTGGATAGAAAAATGCGGCGGTTGTCACGCAACCGGCACCGATTTGGAGAAGGGTACTTTCTCTGAACCGGGGGTCGGCTGCGAATCTTGCCACGGCCCTGCCTCCCGCCACGTTGTTTTGCCCAAAACCGCTGTCTTTGACAAACGGCAGACCGTCGTCAATCCATCCAAATTACCGGCGGGTATCAGAACCCAAATCTGCGGCGCCTGCCACGGCCGTGGTGAATCGATCAAAAACAAAGACGCCGATTGGCCGGTAGGATATAAGCCGGGACGTGCCCTGGGTTCCTATCAAAAGTTTATCAGCCCGGTAGATCAGGAAACGCAGACGGATTACACCAATGTCTCCCTCGACCGCCATCATCAGGAGTACAATGACTGGCAGCAGTCCATACATGCTCAAAAAGGCGTATCTTGCACCTCGTGTCATTATGTTCATCAACTGGGCCTGCCGCCGACACAATTCCAGACAGTGGGGGCCGGCTCCGGGCAGTGTCTGAGCTGCCATACCGGGAATACCAATAAATACGCTCATTCCATCCATTCCTTTTCCAACTGTATCGGCTGTCATATGCCCCGAATAGAAATGAGCACCGAATCCGGACCTGCGCTGCGCCATACTTTCAAGCTCATGTCTCCACAGGAAAGTTTAAAGGCAGGGAGTGTCGACAAAATGCCGAATGCCTGCAGCAGCTGCCATCATCACAAAGACACACCCCTCGAGGATCTGGCCGGCTTTTTAGAAGCGTCGATAAAGAAAGATATGCCGTTGCCTTTTTCAGTTCATCGCCGAGCGGAGACATTAAAAAAGTGATGGGAGAATGGGCATGAAAGGGGCTATGGCTGTAATTCGTTTGGCTTATCATTGGGGAGCGTTCGGATTCCTGATCGGGGCAGCCGTATTTTTGACTATCCCTTCCGTACCGTCGTGGGCACAGGAAGAGGTCACTTCGAAAATCTACCGGTATCGCGAGCGGGTGGCAACCGGGTACTATGAAGGCTATGAAGTCAGTCCCCGTCGTGCCCGGGCTATCCTGGAGACACCCGGGATCCGGCGGGACCGTTTCTCTATCGGCGCTTCGGCTGCCGCGGTGCGTATTCGCACCCACCTGCCGGACTCCCACCGGGGACTCAAATTCTATTATCGAACCACCTGCATCGAGTGCCACCCTGGACAAGCGCGGAATCTCCACTCCATGCGAGCCGGCATCACATGCCGTCAATGCCACGGCCCGGAACCCATAGCGGCTATCAACCATTATTACTCGGCCATGAACACCATTAGGAGACATGCCTATGTTTGTTCCAAGTGCCATGAAGGAGCTACCGCCTCATTTTCCGGTTTTTATGTCCATGAACCGCCATCGACAGCGCTTTCAACCCGAGAGAGCTTTCCCCTCCTGTTTTATACAAGCTGGGGTATGCTTGTGCTTTTGCTTGGCACCTTAGCTTTCTTTGTTCCCCATAGTTTTATGGTGGGCTTCCGGGAGTTGTTGGATAAAACGAAAGCACCGGAAAGTTCGGTCGGGAAACTAGCTAATTCTGTATCCCACCGCATTATGGGAGGCATCCGGAAGTTGTTTGAGAAAAAGAAGGTCCCGGAAAATGAGGTCGACGATGCTGCTTAAACGATTCAATAGAACCCAGCGCCTGTCTCACCTTTTTCTGATGTTGACATTTCTTATTCAATCCGGAACCGGCTTCGGTCGATTGTTTATCACCACGGACTTTGGGAGATCGCTTTGCAAGATATTCGGCGGGTATGAAGCCGCCATCGTGATCCACTTCTGGGTGGGTATTTTGATGATGACCGGTTTCACCGTGCACATCGTTTACCTGATAAAAAGAATAAAGCGGAGAGATCTGGTAAACAGCGTCATGGGGCCGGACTCTCTGGTTCCCGGTCCCCAGGATGCGCAACACTTATTTCAGCGAATTCTTTGGACCATGGGTATGGGCTCGCCTCCTAAACTGGACCGTTGGGCCTACTGGGAAAAGTTTGATTACTGGGCGGTCTTCTGGGGCCTCCCTCTTTTGGCGGTGACCGGAGTGATGCTGAAATTCCCACTGCTCACCACGCAGGTATTGCCCGGCTGGACATTGAATATCGCCGCCCTTCTGCATCGAGCCGAAGCAATTTTAGCGGCTTCTTTCATATTCATTGTTCATTTTTTTATCGGGCATATACGTCCCCTCAGTTTTCCCATGAATGAGGCCATGTTCTCAGGAAGCGTTCACCTGGAGGAGGCGATGCAGGAGAAACCGTTATGGGTGGAACGGCTAAAACAAGAAGGGAAATTGGAAATGATGAAAGCCGAGCGTCCGGCTCTCTGGTACAGAGCGCTTTATTTCGTTTTCGGATATTCCGCCCTGGGCTTTGGTCTCTATATTCTAATAAACGGTATTGTTTACGGTCGTTTCATACAGTTGCACTAGCTATTTTTTTGACTCATGAATATAGGTGATTAACATGAAGACGCGTGGGTTTGCAAAACTTATTTTGTTTCTGCTGTTGGCTATCGGACTTGCCGGCTGCGCCTCAGATGAAACCAAAATCAACATCCAGGAAATGTTATCCAAGCCAAAGACCTATGTCGGCTCCGATGAGTGCAAGTTTTGCCACTTGGAACATTACGATTCCTGGAAGAATACGCTTCACAGCCGCACGATTATGGATGTGACTCAGAACCGGGATGCACTGATTGCTGAAATCGACAAAGAAGTCATTCGAGCCGATCTGAAACTAATGGAAAAAGATCTTCAGGTGCCCATTGACGATATTTATATACCGGAAGCCGAAGAGATCAGATATACCATCGGTATGCAGTGGAAACAGGGGTTTCTGATTGAAAAGGACGGCACCTTATATGTGGCCTCGGTTCAGTACAATGCGAAATCTGAACAATGGGTCAATTATCATGAGAAGGACTGGGACCAAAGACCCTGGAATCAATATTGCGTGGGGTGTCATGCCACTGGGGTCGATTTGGACAAGGGCACATTCTCCGAGTCGAGTGTGGGTTGTGAAGCCTGTCACGGCCCGGGCTCCCACCATGTGGCGTTGCCTGAAACAGCAGTATTCGACAAACGGGCAACCATCATCAATCCGTCTCATCTGCCGGCGGGATTCAGGACCCAGATCTGCGGATCCTGCCATGGCAGCGGTAAGTCCACCAAAAAGCAGAATGTGGAATGGCCCGTGGGATATCAGCCCGGCAGAGCCCTGGGGGTTTATTTTAAATCCACAAGATTCGGGGATGGGAATATTAAAGAGGTCTACGCGGAGAATTTCGGCAAGGGCCACCATGAGCAGTATCAGAGCTGGAAACTCTCCACCCATGCCAACGAGGGGGTCACCTGTACCTCCTGTCACTATGTCCATCAACTGGGGGTGCCCCCGACGCAATTTCAAACCAAGGGATCAGGGTCTCAACAGTGTCTGATGTGTCATCAAGTGATTAACCAGAACATGGCCCATTCCATTCACTCGTTTGCTAACTGTATCGGCTGTCATATGCCGCGAATCGCAAAGAGCGAGGAATCCGGAGACAACCACTCCCATGCGTTTGTGGCGCTGTTGCCGAAGGACACACTGGAAAATCCGAAAGTACCCAACTCATGCCAGACCTGTCACAAGCACAAAGAAGACGACCTGGCGACATTGCAGAATGTCTATGACGGTATCACCAAAAAGACTCTGCTCAGGGTCCATCAACAGCGTTCGAGGTTATAAGTGACCGAGGTTATACTGCATAAACCGTTTGCCCGTCTCCGGTTCACGAGGGGGGCGCGGATATGGACGGTTGCCATTGTCTTGGCCTTATCCGCCGTCTTTATTCCGGCGGTTTGGGCTCAAAAAGAAGTGACCTCCAAGACCTACCGGTCCCGGGAGCGGGAAAAGAGCACCGGCCGGTATGAGCAATATGAGGCCAAACCGAGGCTTTACCAGCCTCATATCCGGGATCCCAGGCCTCGGGCAGAACTGATTACCCTGGCGCCGACAGCCGAGAAGGTCCGGTTCCGAAAATATTTGGCCGATTCCCATGTGGGCCTCCGGTTTTATGAACGCCGGACGTGCGTCAGCTGCCATCCCCAGCAGGCCCGGAGCCTGCATGCCGTAAGGGCCAAGATCACCTGCCGTCAGTGCCACGGAGACGAACCCATCGCAGGCAACAGTCACTACAATTCGCTAATGCACAAAAGGCGGAAGTATGCATTCGTCTGCGCCAAATGCCACAAAGGATCCAGCCCGTCTTTTGCCACCTATAGGATTCATGAACCAAGCCCTCTTTCTTTAACAACTCAAAAAACGTTTCCGGTGCTCTTTTACGCATTCTGGTTTATGGTGGTCCTGGCGGTCGGTACATTTGCCGCTTTTATTCCTCACACCTTGTCGTGGGGGTTAAGAGAGTTCCTGCCTCCGACTTTTCGATTGGAGATCAGGCGTTATTTACCCGGAAAGAAAAAGAACAATGCAGCAGATTAGACGGTTTACGCCCATTCAAAGGGGATTTCATCTCATATTAATGCTGACCTTTGTCATCCAGTCGGCGACCGGTCTGGCTCGCATGTATGTGGGGACCGGATGGGGAAAACAGCTGACTGATCTGTTTGGAGGGTATCCAAATACTTTGACCATCCATAAATGGGTGGGACTGTTGATGCTGTTCGCGTTCATCATTCACCTGATTTATATACTGGCAACAATAAACTGGCGGGGATTGCCGGGCAGTATCTACGGACCGGATTCCCTGATTCCACGGCTGGAGGATATCGGGCAATCGATCCGGCATGTGGGCTGGATTTTAGGACTTAATGGGCCGCCGCGGTTCGACCGGTGGGCCTACTGGGAAAAATTCGACTACTGGGCGGTGTTCTGGGGGATCTGTCTTCTGGGTGGGACAGGGCTGATCCTGTATAACCCTGTAATTTCGAGCCGATTCATACCCGGCTGGGCCTTGAATGTTTTGCTGTGGATTCACCGCATCGAAGCGACCCTGGCAATGGCCCATGTGTTTCTTATTCACTTTTTTATCGGACATCTGCGGCGGGAGAATTTTCCCATGGATCTGGTGATGTTCGAGGGAGGTATCGATCTCGAAAAAGCCCGTCACGAACGCCCGGATTGGGTTGAGCGGATGGAGAATGAGGGGGCGTTGCAGAATGTTCTTGTTGCAAAGTCCACACTCTCTCTGCGGGTCATTTACCACGTATTCGGTTTTGCAATTGTCATCGGATGCCTATATTTGTTGGTGAACGCTTTTTTAAACGCCCATCGGTTGATGGGATGAACCGTGAACCCTGAACCTATGAACGCATACTCATAAAGGATACAGAATTGGAATCGTTTGACACCCTATTAAAAAACTCGGCAAAAGCACACGGACATCTCTGCCCGGGGCAGGCGGTTGGCGTCCGTATGGCCATGCTGGGCTGCAGACTGATCGGTTTGGATGAGCCGACCTGCCGGGATCAGATAAAAAAACTGATCGTATATGTGGAGATGGATCGGTGCACGGCAGACGCCGTTGCCCATGTCACGGGCGTCAAGTTGGGCCGGCGGTCTTTGAAATATATGGATTACGGCATCATGGCCGCCACATTCGTGAACCTCGAAACGGATAACGCCTTTCGCATCATTTCCACTGAAGATGCTCGAGAGTTGGCGTCGCTTTATGCTCCGGAAATCAGCGAGAAATATCCCCAGCAGCTGGAGGCATACAAGCGGATGCCGGACAGCGTGCTTTTCAGGGTTCAACAGGTTCAAGTGGAGATCGATGAATTCGACATGCCGGGACCGACCCGCAGGAAGGTGACATGCAGCCGGTGCGGTCAGGTGGTTCGGGATCATCGCGAGGTGGTTCAAAAGGGAGGCCCGCTCTGCCGGCCTTGTTCCGAAGGCGCATATTTCAATGATGCGCGTGAGGTAAACTGGCCGGATATGAACTGGACCCCGCAAACTGATAATCCGCATTCAGTCATCGGCGGTCAGCAAAAGAATAAAAGCCGAAAAACTGAAAAGCAATTAAAGGAATAATTGTTTGAGATGAACTCTCCGAAAGATAATAATGGCAACAGGCGTTTGTATTCAAACAACCAACCGGATGAAGGAGTTTAACAGTGCTTAAAAAAATAGACTTGGAAAATGCGGTGGGTACCGAACTGTCCCACGATATCACTGAAATCCGTCCCGGTGAATTCAAAGGCCCGGCCTTTAGAAAAGGGCATACGGTCTGCAATGAAGATCTCTGTCATCTTCAGAAACTGGGAAAAAATCACTTGTACCTCATCGATCTTGAAAAAGACGAGATCCATGAAAACGAGGCGGCGGCGATTCTAGCAAAAGCCCTTGCCGGAGAAGGGATTGCCTGGAAAAACGATCCCAAGGAAGGAAAAATCGGGCTCCATGCGGCAAGGGACGGCCTACTCAGGGTGAATACCGCGGCCCTTGCCGCCTTCAACATGGTTGAAGAAGTGATGTGTGCTTCCCTGCACAGCCACACGCCGGTCCGAAAAGGCGAACTGGTGGCAGCTACCAGGGCCATTCCACTGGTGATGAAGCGGGCGCCTGTCGAGCGAGCGGCCGCCATTGCCGATCAAAACGGCGGGGTATTTTCCGTGGACCCGCTGAGGCAGGCAAAAGTCGGTTTGGTGATCACAGGAAATGAAGTCTATCATCATCTGATTGAAGATAAGTTTGCCCCGGTCCTGACCGAAAAGGTGACAACACTGGGATCCATTGTGAATGGGCTTGAGTTTGCACCGGACGATGCAAGCATCATCGCAGATAAGATCTTGTCTCTTTTGGAGCGGGGATGCGATCTCCTGCTCCTTAGCGGGGGAATGAGTGTGGATCCGGACGACGTGACCCGACAAGGCATCCGTCTGGCCGGGGTTTCGGAAATGCACTATGGGGCCGCGGCTCTTCCCGGCGCCATGTTTCTGATGGCGTATATCGACGATGTCCCGTTATTGGGGGTTCCGGCCTGCGGCCTTCACCATCGGATCACGGTGCTCGATCTCGTATTGCCCCGAATCTTGGCCGACGAACATATCGGCAAGGCGGAGCTTGCCTTTATGGGGCACGGGGGGCTTTGCAAAGACTGCGACGATTGCAGCTACCCGCACTGTCCGTTCGGTAAGGGGCTGTGAGTTAAAGTTAAATAGGACGCAGATTTGCGCAGATACATGCAGATATTATCATTTTTTTCTTATTCTAAGAAATATGCGTTCATCCGCGTCCTCAAAAAGGAAATTCTTATACCATTAAATTAACAATGAGATTCATATGAATAAGGCTGAAAATTTTCCACCTATAGTGTGCATCGTCGGTTTTTCAGGGTCCGGCAAGACAACGGTCACAGTAGGTCTGATTGCCGCCCTCAAACTGAGAGGTCTGGTAGTGGGTACCATCAAGCATGATGTCCACGGTTTCGAAATGGATCGCCCCGGCAAGGACAGCTGGCGGCACAAGCAGGCCGGCGCTTCAACCACAATCATATCTTCGCCGTCTCAGATCGGTATGGTGAGGGATGTGAATCGTGATCACCACCCTTTGGAGTTGGTGCCCCTCTTGAACGGAATGGACATCGTCCTGGTGGAAGGGTTCAAACGGGCGGATCTGCCCAAGATCGAGGTTTTTCGGCCGGAAAACGGCAAGCCGCCTGCCTGCCGGAACGATCGAAATCTTCTTGCCGTAGTCAGTGATGCAACGCTGGATTGGCGTGTTGCGAGGTACGCCGCAAACGATTTCGACGGGCTTGCCGATTTTATCATAAGAAAATTTAAGCTGGAACCCTTTGTCGACACGGGCTGGGAACGTTCGGCTTTTGGATAAAAGGGAATATCAATATGGATTTGCTACAGATTACCTTTCCGTTAGCCGGCATAAAAACGTATGTATTCATTCCGCCGGCGGTTGCCTTCACCATCTCCTTTTTCACCTCCATGGCGGGAATCTCGGGGGCCTTTCTGTTGCTTCCGTTTCAGATGAGTGTATTGGGTTTCACCAGTCCATCGGTAACTTCCACCAACTTTCTGTTCAATGTTACAGGCACTCCAGGCGGCGTATACCGCTACATGAAGGAGTGTCGATTCGCCTGGCCGGTTGCGCTTACCATCGTTGCCGGAATCATACCCGGGGTGCTGATCGGCTACTATATCCGGATCAGTTTATTGCCGGATCCGAGATATTTCAAACTGTTTGTCGGAATTGTTCTCTTGTTCGTGGCATTAAAGCTTATTAGAGATGCGAGAGCGAAGAAAACCAGCAGCCGGGAGGAATCCTGCAGTTTATCCGACCGTGTGGACAATTTTTCGATCGGACTGAAAAAGATCCGGTTTGATTTTAAAGGCGCCACCCACTCTTTTTCAACCGGCGGCCTTCTGAGCCTTGCCTTTGCCGTTGGTATCATCGGCGGGGTATACGGTATCGGCGGAGGGTCCATCATCGCCCCGTTTTTGATTACCCTTTTCAAGCTTCCGGTCTACACCATCGCCGGAGCGGTTTTGCTCGGCACATTTGCGTCTTCTGCAGCCGGTGTTGCCTTTTATAGCCTCATCCCGGTAAACGGTGCTATTGCCGCACCTGAATGGATGCTCGGCATCCTGTTTGGAATCGGAGGCCTCCTGGGCATGTACTTCGGAGCGAAGATGCAAAAGTACATCTCCGAGAAGTGGATAAAATTAATTCTAGGAATAATTGTGCTGATCATAGCCTCAAGATATGTTTTTCGATTTATCAGTGGATAATACTATTTTCGGGCAGCAAACAAGAAGGCCGGCAATCTTCAACAGAGACTAATTTTGCAGAAAGATTATAAAATCATGCATTTTTCTTCGATGAAAACCAAACTCGGTTTTATCCTTGTTCTTCTCACTCTTCCGTTGTGTTTCACTCTACCGGCACAAAGCGGAACATATCCGGTACCGGAAATGGATCCGAGCGGATATCCGGTCCCTAGGGCGGGATGCCTTTCAACGGTCGGATGCCATTCAGGAATAGAACCGATCCGGGCACATAATTCCGGAATGGCTGTTGAAATCTATACAAAGGGTTCCTTACTGGGGGATCCCAATGGATGCGTGGTCTGTCACGGGGGAAACCCGAAAGAAGAAAAAGATGCAGCCCTGGCACATCAGGGAGCTCCACAGGGAAGCCCATTTCAGAGTTTCAACCGGCATTCGGCTTCCTTGTCGATTAACGACAAAACCTGCGGGCAGTGTCACATGGCATGGGTGTATGCCGAACATCGGTCCATCATGAACACGGAAGCCGGGAAGATCCAGGGAGCCCTCTGGGGATGGGGTCCGGCGGGAACCGGGTATGAAAAACGGTTCGGCAATTACGACATCGATGATCCGGACGGCCCCATACCTATCTTCGGTACGAGAGAATACAAGAAATACGTTCAAGACCTGATGAAGCAATTCCCCCACAATTACCCGTCTCGGCTTCAACAGTTGCCGAGCGTGGATCTGGAAACGCTGGAAGAGAAACCGGAACAGGCCGTTTACACTTACATCCGTTCCGAATGCCAGCGATGCCATGTGGGGGTTCGGGGCAGGGATAAAAGAGGGGACTTCAGGGGCATGGGGTGTGCCGCCTGTCATATTCCTTACAGCAATGAAGGATTTTATGAAGGAACAGATACGAGCATCCCGAAAGATAAAACGGGTCATCCAATGGTCCACTCGATTCAGGCATCAAGGGAAGCAAAAGTGGTTGTGAACGGAAAGGTTTATTCGGGTATTCCCCATGAAACTTGTGCTTCGTGCCACAATCGGGGTAAACGGATCGGCGTCTCCTTCCAGGGTTTAATGGAATTTCCCTATGGTACTCCCTATACGGAGACCGGTGATAAGATGCCGAAACTGCATACCAAAAACTATCTATACATCAGAGATGATGTTCACCATCGGGTCGAAAGCCGGGAAGGAAACCCCAAGGGCGGTCTGCTCTGCCAGGACTGCCACTCCACCACATCGGTTCACGGAAACGGCAATATTACGGGCACGACTCTGGCTAATGTGGAAATCGAGTGTGCCGACTGCCACGGAACGCCGACTCATTATCCCTGGGAACTGCCCCTGGGCTGGTTGGATGAATTCGGGCGGGAGTTGAATATGAAAGAACCCCGCGGCGTGACCACCGATCTCTTAATGAACCAGAAGGTCTATAATACCCGGTACCCTGTGGAAGACGGTTATCTGTTGACGACCCGCGGCAATCCCTTCGGCAATGTGGTTCGGAGAGAGGATAAGGTTATCGTTCACTCCGGCAGCGGTCTGGACTTCGAGGTCCCTTCGCTGAACGCCATTCGAAAAAAGAACACATGGAAGACTCCGGATCGGGCTCGTTCAGCCATGGTGAATATCGGAAATCATCTGAACAAGCTGGAGTGTTATGCATGTCATTCCTCGTGGGCGCCCCAATGCTACGGCTGTCATGTAAAGGTCGATTACTCCAAAGATAAAAAATCGACCGATTGGATTGCCTCAGGCAGCCGGCGGTTTCCGGACGGGCACACCGCAGAATCCAGAAGAGACGGCGGCGCCGTCACATTGCCGGGCATGGCGTCGGAGTCCCGTGGGTATCTTCGATGGGAAGATCCGGTGCTCGGGATCAACGGGGAAGGCCGCGTGAGTCCAATCATCCCCGGTTGCCAGCAGATTACCACCGTCATCGGACCGGACGGGAAAGCGCTGGTTCTGAACAAGATTTGGCGGACACCCGCAAACCTTGAAAACGGAGGAGATAACGGTCAAAGGGGAATCGATATGGCGCCGGCAGCACCCCACACCAGAACGCGTGAGGCCCGCACCTGCGTTTCATGCCACGCCAGCAGCAAAGCCCTGGGCTACGGCACACACGAGGGACGTTATCTGAAAGCATACGGGAAAGGGGTTTATGTGGATGTGGCTACAGCAGAAGGAGAACTTGTCAGCAAATTCGCCAGGCTTCAGATCAACCCGATACCGGATTTGCCCATGGGCTATGACCAGGTTGTCAGCAGGAAAGACGAGCAGCTCCAAACCGTCGGGCATCACTGGCCGCTTTCCGGCCCGCTGCCAAAGGCCGTTCGGGACCGCATGGAAAAGGTGGGTGCATGCATCACCTGTCATAAGAATTTCCCGGCAGGGGCCTTTAGAAGCGTCCATCAAAAGGATTTTCATTCGGAAGTAATGGGTAAAACCCTGGGGTTGGGTAAGCCGTTTCATGATATCCCTCTGGAGTAGAACCCGACCCGGCTGAGGATTCGATGCAAAGTAATCTTATGAATATTAAGCATACAATAGAAGTGGAGGAATATCATTAGTGAGTCGACCCAATGATAAAAAGCTGAAAGAAGCGAGGAACATATTATGGTAACGGTAAAGGATTTGCTGGAAACCAAAGGGCGCCTTGTGCATTCCATCCCGGCGGGCGCAACAGTGTACGAAGCCTTAAAACTGATGGCCGGCAAAGGGGTTGGAGCGCTCGTGGTACTCGATGATGAAAAACTGGTGGGGATCATCTCCGAGCGGGACTATGCCCGCAAGATCATTCTCGAAGGTAAGTTCTCCAAAGATACCCTGGTCCGGGAGATTATGTCCACTGCGCTCATTTGCATCGGTCTCAACGATGCCATAGAGGGTTGCATGGCACTGATGACGGACAAACGGATTCGGCACATGCCGGTATTGGAGGAAGGCAAACTGGTCGGGATCATCTCCATCGGAGATGTGGTGAACTCCATCATCTCCAGCCAGGAGGTCGCCCAGGCCGTTATCAACTCACTGCTGCGGCACTCGTTGGAAGATATGAGTCTCGATGAGCTTTTAAAGCGCTCCCTCGAGCTTATCTTTTCCATACCCTGGCTTGCCTTTGAAAAACAGGGCAGCATTTTCCTTGTTGAGAATAACAGCAACGCACTGGTTATGAAAGCCGAAGTCGGACTTGCAGGGTCGATCAAGAAAGCCTGCGCCCGAATTGACTTTGGAAAATGCCTATGCGGTCAAGCAGCAGCCACAAGAAAGATACAATTTGCAGATTGTTTGGATGAGCGTCATGAGATCCAATATGATGGAATTATCCCCCACGGCCATTATTGCGTGCCGATCTGTTACAGCAATGAAACGCTTGGTGTCATCAATATATATGTCCGAGAAGGTCATCGATTTGCGAAGCGGGAAAGGGACTTCCTGTTTGCCGTGGCGAATACGCTGGCCGGCATCATCATGCGCAAGCGACTGGAGAAGGAGCTTGTTATTTCAGAGCGGTTGTCTGCTATCGGGCAAACTGTGGCCGGCTTGGCCCACAGCATCCGAAGCATTCTGTTCGGCCTTGAAGGCGGAATCTATGTGGTTAACAAGGCCCTCCGGAAGGATGATATGCAGAAGATGAACACCGGCTGGAATATGGTAAAAAAGAATATTGAAATGGTCTCCAATCTCGTCTCAGACCTCCTCGGTTTTTCCAAAGAACATATTACTGCGTTTGAAAGATGCTCACCGAATATCATTGCAGAAGAGGTTTGCGGAGTGATGGAGCCTAAGGCCAAGGATACGCATTTGGAGGAAATAAAGGTCATCCGTGATTTTGACCCGCAAATCGGTGAAGTTTTGCTGGACCCCAAGGCGATTCATCGCGGTTTGCTAAATCTGGTTTCCAATGCAATCGATGCATGCCTGGTGGATGAAAACGAGGGTAAAAATCACGTGGTGAAAGTCATCACAAAGCGGGAGGGTCAAGGGAATTTCGTATTTCAGGTAACCGACAATGGTTGCGGCATGGAAGATGTGGTCAAGAATCAGGTATTCAACAGCTTTGTCAGCACCAAGGGTTCAAGAGGTACCGGCCTGGGTCTGCTTATTACTCAGAAGATCGTTCAGGAACATGAAGGCACATTGAAGGTGGATTCCGAGATCGGCAAGGGGTCGACGTTCACCATGCAGTTGCCCGTAAAGAGAGGAAATTAATCATAAATAATCGGAATTATAACCGATAAAAAGGCTGCCGTGGTTTTGGGGTCATTTTCTCTCTGGGTGTGCCGATTTTTGATAAGCGCTAAGCTCATTTCGCTGAAATTGAAAAACTCGACCTCGCTGCGCTCGGGACTCGGACAGTTTCAATTTCTTAACGCTCCATTTCGCTAAGCGCTTTTTACAAAAACCGACACAATATCGTTCGAAAACAACCCCAAAACCACTCGGCCTACGTTACCTTCGTTT
>DUZK01000081.1 GCA_013349495.1 Deltaproteobacteria bacterium | reverse complement strand
CTGGGTGATGGTAGCGATCAGCTTCGTTTCGGATTGCAAGAGTTGATTGATGAGAGATAGAAATTTCCTGGAAAAACACTCCATCTTTCCGATTTCGTCGATAATAACGAGACCTGAATTGCTCTCTGAAATTTTAAGCGTATCGAGAAATCGGTCAAATCCGGTAACATCCACCCTGTATTTCCCGACCTTATATCGAGAGCTGATATCCACATGCGACAGGATGCCCTCCCGGCCGTCATGGCCAACCAGTTTGAACCCCCTGCGAATGCCGCCCTCCCTGATCTCCTCGGTATAAAACCCGACCGGATGCAAGACCGCTGCTTCTTCAAACAACCGCTTTATAAGCGTGGTTTTCCCGATTCCGGGAGAGCCTGTGATCAAAATATGCTTCGGTTGATAAGTCTTCATTGTTCACATCAATAGATGTAAGTTGCCGATTCGGACATTACTGAGCCCTTCCTGTTTAGCGGCCGCCAGGCAGTCCAATGCGTATTGTCTGGAAGGCAGGGGGAGATCCGTCATATAGAATTGGGGGTGAAAGGCAAGCAGCGAATAGGGAATGTCCGGATCAACCGTAGCAATAAACCGGGCCAAATTTTGAATCTCTGCCGAATCAATGTATCCGGGTACCAGAAGGGTGCCGGCGATCAGCAGCGGAGGGTCAGGACGTTCTTTTATTCTCTGCCCTGCCCTTTTAAAATTACTTAATGTCTGTCTGTTGGTCACACCGGTCAGGGCAAGATGAAGGTCTTCATTCCATGCCTTCAGGTCAAATTTGATGCAGCCGCCTGTTTGAATCGCCAAGTCCATCACTTGATCCAGAAGCTGCGCATTCATCGAGCCGTTGGTCTCCCAGCAGATTCTGAGAATCCTTCCCCTGCTCTTTTCCAGAGCCAGTCTTGACGCCTTGATTGAAAACGGGAGTTGCGGGGTCGGATCACCGCCGAAATAGCAAATACAGGACGTTTTGGAATCAACTTGGGAAACCAGTTTCTGAACCGGTATGATTTTTGAAACGGCTGTTTCCTTCCTGAACTGCCAGTTCTGACAGTAGAGGCAGTTGAAAGAGCATGCGTGGAAAAAAACCGCAAGGTTCTTATAGCCCCATTCCGGACCCTGGCAATAGGAATAATCCGGGAAACCGGCGCCGGTTCCACCGGCACACACCCAGTCGCCCACGCAATTGGTGGGAAGCGGGTCATGATACCATGAGAGCTTTCCGGCATCTGCGGTGATTTTATCTGGAATCTCACCGCCATGACGCTTAAGCCCGCAAAATCCGATCTCTCCCTCGGGAATCCTGCACTGATTGACGCATAATTCACATGGAATACCGGAAGGATCATCGGGCGGGGATTCCGGCAGGCTGAATTCCGCCCTGCTTTGCCGATGAGCATCCATTGCAATGGGCATGGCCTTTTCCGGATTATCCCGGATGCATGAGCCACAAACGCTTAGTGCTTCAGCAACCGACCTTGATGATATACCGCATATACGACAAGTGGTCATTTTCCCATGATCCCTTAGGGGTGGTTTTTAGTCAGGATGAATGATTTTATAGTATACTATTGTTTAAGACTTCTTAAAAAGTGAAAACACATACGATTTGTCATTTTTGAATTGATATCAAACGCATTTAATGGGAAAAATGATGGTTGCTGAGGGCGGCAGATTGTTTAATATTAATAAAAGCTGCCGGCTATCTTGTAAAAAGAGGAAACTGAATACAAATGAAATGGTCACCGGAGGCTGAGGAAGCCGTTAAGAAGGTTCCCTTTTTCGTCCGTAAACGGGTTCGGTCCCGTGTCGAAAAAGAGGCCAAAGACGCGGGTAGAAAAGTGGTTTCACTTTCCGATGTAAAAGGCACTAAAGCCCGGTATCTCTCGAACATGAAGTCAGAGATTAAAGGCTTTCAGTTGGATTCATGTTTTGGTCCTTCCGGGTGCCCCAATCGTGCAATAGAAAGCGATAATTTGATTCGAAGAATCGAAACCCTTCTAAAAGAAGAGGATCTGCTCGGTTTTCTGCAAGAAAGGGTCGAGGGCGACCTTAAATTTCATCACGAATTCAGGGTCACGCTGTCCGATTGTCCAAACGCCTGTTCTCAACCCCAAATCAAAGATATCGGCATCATCGGTGCTTGTATACCGGAACTCACGGACGAACCCTGCAGCATGTGCGAAGCCTGTATCGATGTGTGCAAGGAAGATGCGATTGTTCTGGATGCTGAACGGGAAATCCCGCAGATCGATTATCAGAAATGTCTGGAATGCGGACAATGCATTGAGGTTTGCCCGACAGGCACCATCCGAAAAAGCCGGAAAGGGTACCGGGTGCAGTTGGGCGGTAAACTGGGTAGACATCCGAAACTGGCACGAGAGCTCCCCGGGGTTTACAGTGAAGAAGAAGTGATTCGAATCATCAAAGACTGCATCGGAATTTATAAACGAAAAAGCCTTCACGGAGAACGGTTCGCTGAAATTTTCGACGCATCTGAATACCAAACACTCGCGGAAAACTATTCTGAAGGGAGGAGAATCATTGGCAGATCTTGAAGCCGAAATAACCATCCGGGATTCACCGGAAAATTTCGCAAAGAAACTATCGGCATTCTTCTCAAATCAAACCGGCGCCATCATTGCCTATAGCGGAGGTGTGGACAGCGCGCTTCTGGCCTATACCGCGCATCTTGCCCTGGGAGATCAAATGGTGGCGGTATTGGCCGACAGCCCGTCCCTTGCGAGAAGGGAATATCGATTTGCGGTAAATTTTGCCGAAACACACGGCATCCCCCTTAAAATAGTGGAAACAGACGAAATGGAAAATCCCCTGTACCAGGCCAACGAGGGCAATCGATGCTATTATTGCAAAAAATCCCTGTTTGAAAAACTGGAAGAATTGAAACAGCAGTTCGAAGGCGCTTTGGATAATTCCCACTGGCCGATACTCTACGGTGTAAATACGGATGATCTGGGAGACCACCGGCCCGGGATTCAGGCCGCCAAAGAAGCCTCCATTTTGGCTCCTTATGTTGATCTGGGAATGGATAAAAATGCCATTCGAGCGGTATGTGCCCACTATAATCTTGAGATTGCCGAAAAGCCGGCCATGCCGTGCATGTCCAGTCGAATCTCATATGGAGAGAAAGTAACCGTTGAAAAACTCTTCCAGGTCGAAAAAGGTGAGGATTTTCTTTATGACCTCGGGCTAAGGGTCTTAAGAGTCCGGCACCACGGAGATACGGCAAGAATTGAGGTCTCGCCGGAAGATTTCCATATCATTCTGGATAACAGAGAAAAAATAAGCCGGGTGTTCCACGATTTGGGATTCGTTTATATATCCCTTGATCTGGACGGGTTCAAAAGCGGTTCCTTGAACGCTGTTTTGGATTTAAGCGATCCGCGAGATTAAAACATGAAATATCTAGCATCGCTGGTTCTGGTCTTGCTTTTTACGGGTAGCGGCGTTCATGGTGAAACTCTCGAGCTTTCCCGGATTCCTTCTCTTATATCCAGTACCCGTATTAAAGCCCCTCTCGATTTTTGCAAGGAAACGGTCCCGCTTGGCAATCAAGAAATTCGAGAGCGAATGGAAAAAGAACTGCTTCTCACTCTCTGGGATCGTCCACAGGTTATTCTCTGGCTGAAACGCTCCAGGCGCCACCTGCCCTTTATCGAAAACATGCTCGCAAAGCATCACTTGCCGGATGATCTAAAATATATATCTGTTATTGAGAGTGCGTTAAGGCCCCATGTCGGATCCCCAAAGGGCGCGCTCGGATTCTGGCAGTTCATGCCGTCTACGGGCAGAAAATACGGATTGACGGTAAATCGTGAAATCGACGAAAGAAGGACTCTATTTGCCGCCACCCGCAGCGCAATAGAATACCTTAAAGTCCTTTATGAAAAATTCGGATCATGGACCCTGGCAGCGGCTGCGTTCAACATGGGAGAGCAGGGGCTTGAAGCGGAAATTCTCTCCCAGGCAACGGACAATTACTACGATTTATATATACCGCTCGAAACGCAGCGATACATGTTCAGGATCCTTTCTGCCAAACTGATATTGTCATCCCCTCAAAAATACGGTTTTAATCTGAAGCCTGAAGATTACTATCCGCCGCTTCAGTATGATCTAATTGAGTTCTATATCGATCAGCAAACACCCATTCAACTTATTGCAAGAGCAGCAAAAACAACCTTTAAGACCATAAAAGATCTAAATCCGGAAATCAGAGGATACCATATCGAGGAAGGCAATCATAATCTACTGATCCCCAAAGGCTCTAACAAAGGTTTTGAAAAACGCCTGAATGCACTGCGGAAACAGTGGCAATCCAATGAACAAAAGAAGGTCCATGTTGTCAGAGAAGGAGAAAACCTCTCAACCATCGCTGAACAATATAACGTTCCGCTGCCGGCACTCCTGATCTGGAACCGTCTCAATCCTTCAAAACCGATCCAGCCCGGAAATCGTCTCATCATCGCACCGCCCATTAAATAAACAAAATGGGAAATAATTCTAGGATAGAGGACATGACTTTGATAAGCTCGGCAAAGCGGGTGGAATCATTTGGCAACAAGAAGTGACTAAAGTTACAAGTGAGCTAAAGTGAGCTAAAATTAATGAATCCTGTCTGATTCATATGGGCCGGAGCGAAGCGACACATCAACTTTAGGCACTTTTAACTTTAGTTCACTTTAGTTCACTTGCCCGATTTGTTTTTCCTTTTCTCTTGAAAACAGAAAGCGCCATGTAATATTGTCTATCGTTATATTAATTATATTACAGACCTGAACAAATGAGATGCTTGATTTCACATCTTTCAATAGTTTTGCCAAGGACATCACACAGTCCTGAAAGGATGTCGTTTTTGCCTTTCTGGCGTCTCAGCAGAAAGGCAAAAGAAAACAACAAACTCTGCGTGCTCTGTGACTCTAAGGAGCGAAAGCGAGTGGGCGGTGAAAAAAATTAGTAAAAAAGGATTCTTCAATGAAAGGAAGGCAATATGAAGCAGGTGATTTTGGGCCGAACAGGACTTAAGGTCAACAAACTAGGTCTCGGGGGTATCCCGATTCAGCGGGTTAGTGAAGAGCAAGCGGCGGAAACGGTGTGCTACGCAGTCGAAAATGGAATCGATTTTATCGACACATCAAGAGTATACCCCACCAGTGAACACAAAATCGGCATCGCCTTGAAGCAAACCGACAAACCGGTGGTTCTGGCGACGAAATCAAAAGAACGAACGGCTTCCGGTATCCGGTCTGATATCGAAATCAGCTTGAGGGAACTTCAAACCGATTACATCCATATTTACCAATGCCATTTCATCAAGGAAAATGAATATCCGGAAATTATTTCCCCCGGAGGCGCTTTGGAGGGTCTTTTGCAGGCTAAAAAGGAAGGGATAATCGGCCATGTGGGGGTAACCGCCCACAGTCTGGACATGTTGGATCGCGTGTTGGAAGACGGTCTGTTCGATACCATTATGGTCTGTTTCAGTTTTATGGAGCCGGAAGCGAAAAATAAAATCATACCCAAAGCGCTTGAAAAGAATATCGGTGTCATCGCAATGAAGCCCATGTCCGGCGGTGTAATAGAGCATCCGAAACCGGCCTTGAAATACGCCTTGGGGCAAGAAGGGGTACTGGTACTCTGCGGGGTTGAGAGTACAACGAAATTTGATCAGAACTGGGAAATCTTCTCCGGCGATTATCAACTCGATGATGAGGACAAAAAAATTATCGATGACATCCGAAAAGAGTATGACAAAAATTTCTGCCGCCGATGCGACTACTGTCAACCCTGTACCGAGGAGATACCGATCCAGATGGTGCTGGGTGTGCGTTCCCAGGCCAAGCGGATGGGAGAACAGATATTCGCCAAAGAACCCCGCAAATCGATGATGGAAAAAGCCCGGGAATGTTCCGAGTGCGGCGAATGCATGACCCGGTGCCCTTACGAGCTTCCCATACCCGAACTTCTCAAAGAGAGAATTCAGTGGGTCGACAGCCTGTAGAGATCGTTGAATGCGTAAACCTTACTTTGCATCTTATGATAGCGAATATCTTGGATTAGCCTATAAACTAAAAGTGTAAATTGTGAAGTGACTCAAGTGAACTAAAGTTTTGGAATGCGCTTTCGGCGCGATCTTCACAGGGTAATGGACAATATAGAGTTTTCAAAGCAACTTGAAAAACGAACCAGAATATTCGCCGTAAGGATAATCCGGAGATCATCGACATTACCGAATACACCAGAAGGCATGGTCGTTCGAAACCAAATGACAAAAGCTGGTACTTCGATTGGAGCAAACTATCGAGAGGCCAACAGAGCGAGAAGCAGGAGGGATTTTAAGAATAAGATTAAAATCTGTGAAAGTGCGGCGAGTGAAACACAATACTGGTTAGAAGTAGTTGTAGATCTTAAGTGGGAAACCTGGGAAAAGGTTAAAGCAGATTATGATGAATGTAGTGAATCGCTGGCAATATTTACCTCTATTGGAAAAAATACATAGAATTGGTAGCATACATCAACTTTAGACACTTTAGAGCACTTCCGGCACTTTAAACTTCCATTGCAAGGAGAATACAGCATGCTTCAGTTGACACCCGTGGATCTGAAAAAAGAAAAGATTGAAACACTCATCGTACCGGTATGCGAAGACAAAGTGATACATACGGACAAGACCCTTTCCGATCTTATCAGAAAGGCTAAGCAGCTCAAGGAGTTCACGGGGGCATCCAAAGAGGAGGTGACCTTTTACAGCCCCTCGGGAATCAAGACGGAACGGGTCACCTTTATGGGGCTCGGAAAACGGGATAAAATCGATCTTGAGAACCTGCGTTCAATGGCCGGAAAAGCCGTTAAAGGCTGCATGGGAAAAGGCATCTCTGAAATTTTTATCGCTGTTCCCGATGCAGCAAAAATCAAAATTGACGAAGCGGACATATTGACAGCTTTGGGCGAAGGAGCGGTTCTCGGGAATCACCTTTATCGAAAATATAAGGAAGAAAAAAAGCTCAAGCCGTTAAAGCGTGTCCATCTTGTCGTGGAACCGGAGGCGGAAAAAAATCATGGGAAGTTGCTGCAGAGGGTTGAATCCGTTTGTTCCGGAACCATTCAGGCAAGAGAATGGGTAAGCACGCCCTCCAATAAAAAAAAGCCGGAGCAGTTTGCCGGACTGATCAAAACCGCAGCTGGAAAGACCAATCTCCGGGCTTCAATAATGAATGATAAACAGCTGAAAGAAAAAAAATTCGACTCCCTTCTGGCGGTTGCCGCCGGCAGTGAAAGCAAACCGCGGATGGTCATTTTGGAACATCGGCCATTGGGAGCCAAGAAAACAGTTGCCTTGATCGGTAAAGGCGTGACCTTCGATTCCGGAGGCCTTAATTTGAAACCTTCAGGGTCCCTCGATTATATGAAATCGGATATGTCGGGAGCAGCGGTTGTGGCGGCCACGATGATCACCATCTCACGGCTTAAACCCAAGATCAATGTCGTGGGATTGATGCCCATCGTCGAAAACATGCCGTCCGGCTCAGCCACACGTCCGGGAGATATCGTTCGAAGCTATTCGGGAAAGACCGTTGAAATCAACAACACGGACGCCGAAGGCAGGTTGATCCTGATAGACGCCATGGCCTATGCCGTTAAAACCTACAAACCCCATGTGCTCATCGATCTGGCCACCTTGACCGGTGCTTGCGTGGTGGCATTGGGGGAACGAATCGCCGGTGTGTTTTCCTCGGATGATGAATTGGCCGAATCCATAATACAATCAGGAGCCAAAACCCATGAGCGCTGCTGGAAAATGCCGCTTCCGGATGACTACAAGGAGATGTTGAAAAGCGATTTCGCGGATATCAGCAATATCGGCGGAACGCGCTGGGGTGGTGCCATCACCGCAGCTCTCTTCTTATCGGAATTCGTTGAAGGGATCCCCTGGGCGCACATCGATATAGCCGGTCCCTCCTATTCAAAAAAGGAATCCGGTTACTGCGGGCCTGGAGGAACGGGTTTCGGGGTACGGTTATTGTGTGACCTTTTGGAGAACTTGTAGACAAGACCGTTCAATTTTGCTGCCGGTTACGATTGCTTCAAGGGTATGAACACCAATACTCCGGAAGGCAGGTCTTTGAAATTTTTTATCCTGTCTCCTCGAAGCAGCGATCGATTGGGAAAATAATAAAGGGTTTCCCTGTCGTTATACCGTTCGCCCGCGATTCGAAGCGGTAAACTCGTGGCGGTTATCTTGACGGGTGATCGATAACCGACAATCAATTTCGTGTTTGACGGAAAATCATCCCAGTCGGATATCTCGCTCCCATTTTTCATATTTCCGTTGGGGAAAAAATAAAAAGTCGATGGACTCTTGTATGCGGTGCCTGCAAAAGACCAGGCCGTCAATCCGTTTGCAATGGTCTTGATGGGTCCCTCATTAGATCCGATGTTCGGATTCTTCTCTTGATTTAGCAGCACCACCGTATTTGCGGGAATTTGATCCCACCCGATCCGGCTGCCGATTTCATCGCCGGCAATCACCCGCCCGCCGGGAAGCCGGTAGAGGGTGGTGGAAGAATCGAAGTCCTCACCGGCAATTGACCAAGCGGTATTGGCAGCGGTGATCATATTGGAGTCGATCCGGCTGGCAACGTCCACCCGGCGCCGGTAATAGATCGCATTCAGTTTTCGGTCTGCTGTGAGCCGGCCGGCCCTGACATCCGGATCATAAGACCAAGTGGGCCCCAAGCGAGCCTCATGCCGCTCGAAATTCTTGGCGCACTTCTTCCTTCCCCGATGGGTTCGTTTCACCCACCGGTTCGGTTTTCCATAGGCGATCTGGCTGTGGGTCAGCACGGCTTGGTCGTCCAGGTGATAAACATCCTTCAAAATATCGATGAGTATGCCGACGGACCGGTATTGCTTTTCGGTAATGGGCGTATAGTGATAGCCCACCAGTTCGATGCCGATGGACACATCACTGATATCCGTCTCCCCGTTCCACATGCTCAGCCCGGCATGATCGGCCCGGTAATGCTTATCAAGCGTCCGATAGGTCAGGCCGTTTCGGGCGATCACGTAATGGGCATGGCCGCCGTATGTGCGGCCCTGCCTTTGAAAAATCTTACCCTCGGAGACCACGTTCAGGGTGCTTCCGAGTCCGGCTTCGGAGGTGTGTACGATGATATATTTGGTTTGCTCTCTTGGCGCCTTTATATAACGTCGGTGCAGCCTGTATCGCCGGTCCCGGATGGATTGCTGAAAGGCAACCCGTTCTTTTTTTGAAACCTTCGCATGCACCGCTACCGCCGGCGCCGGCAGCAATCCGAAAATCAACAACGCCGCCACCACCGTCCGAAATCGGCCCCAATAACACCCCAACGTGTAAAAATCCCTGTTAAACAGCATTACTCTGTAGAAGCCATTTCAAATCTCTTCTCTCCAACATCTAATCCATTGGAGGCTGCCATCATTCCTGACCCCACCCATCTGATCGACTAACTTTCCACCCGGTACAATTTATCTCAAGATCACTCCAACTCTTTTGGAGATGATCCGTTATTTATAACATGAGATTAACTTTTTTCATAATTGATTTCCGAAAGAGGCAACAACCGCGCGACACAAATCACATCCACGGCTACCAAGGGTTCGGCTGCTTGTCGCGAAAAAATCCGCCGGTAGGACCATCGTCGGGCAGCATCGCCAGCCAGACGGGTGTATCAGCTCCCTGTTCAGGCGACAGCTGCGCCTGGTCTCCCCCCATATCCGTATGTACCCATCCCGGGCAGGCTGAATTTACCAGGATATTGGTTCCTCGCAATTCCTTTGAAAGCAAAACCGTAATTCCGTTTAGAAAGGATTTCGATAGTCTGTCGGCCACCGACCGTACCTGCGCCTAGGAAGAATCCGGATCGGTGATGCCTGTGAGGGAGCCCAGCGTACTGGACATGTTGACGACTCTGCCGTAATGGTTTGCCTTCATTATGGGCACACACGCCTGGCTCAACCGCAACGGCCCAATCGCTCTTTCAATTCGCATATGGGAAACTCGATCAGAAATTTGTCGATTTTATTGTTTAAGTTGCCGCATTGTGGTTTCTTCTATATTTGATGTGAAAATTAAGTGATCACATAATCTATAATATTCGAAGACTCTGGAAGTTCTTCATTGTAAAAAATTGAAGGATGAATTATTCTTAACATGCTGTATTTACCATGAAAAGGAGAATGATATGAATATTTCATTGCCTTTAGATAAAATGACAAGTTTGGATAAGATAGCGGTCATGGAGAAACTATGGGACGATCTCTGTCGAGATCCCGAATCCATTCCATCACCAACGTGGCATAAGGATGTTTTAGAGGCGAGAGAAAAAGAGATAAACGAAGGGAAGGCGAAATTTACATCCTTTGATCGGGCCAAGGAAAGAATCAGGGATCAGATTAAATGAGAATCAAACTCCTTGATTCTGCCGAGAAAGATTTGCTCGATGGTTTCGAATTTTATGAACGTCAGTCGAAAGGACTCGGAGATTACTTTCTCGACTCCCTCTTTTCAGATATAGAGTCGCTCTATCTCTATGCCGGTATTCACGCCCTCCATTTCGGGTATCACCGCTTGTTAGCCAAAAGATTTCCCTTCGCCATTTACTATCGGGTAATAATAGACATCGTTCGGGTCTATGCCATTTTGGATTGCCGGCGGAATCCCGCGTGGATTCGAAATAGACTTTCATGATCTTCTAATCTGCGCCTGCACAAGGACTGCTCGTACCTCGCGGCCTATGAGGCGCTGTTACAACTTCCGATTCCAATCTAAAATCTCAGTACGTGAATATCTCATGCAGGTATGTTCGAGAATTGATTGCAGATTCCAGTCGAATCAGATAATCTTATCGAGACTCACAACAACGTATCGATATCGAAACCCAGAGCATACCGAAAAGACATTTTGATTTCTATTTGATAGAGTGATTGGACACTCACGACATACTTGGTGAAAGGGACCTCCTGATGTATTCTCAAAAACCTAACCTTAAGAGTGGAA
Source organism: Deltaproteobacteria bacterium (assembly GCA_013349495.1). Classification (GTDB taxonomy): domain Bacteria; phylum Desulfobacterota; class Desulfobacteria; order Desulfobacterales; family SURF-15; genus DUZK01. The sequence goes on along the minus strand of DUZK01000081.1, from coordinate 3,596 downwards.
GAGTGGCGCACAATATATTTTTTCTACCTTATTTTTTTCGAACCAGAGCTGTCTGTTGCGATCCCAACAGATCTTCTGATATCATATGGTGAATAATACCATTGGAATGCTTGCTCGGGATGGGATTTAAGCAAGAATCATTTACAACTCTCCGAATTATTACCATTTTTTTGAAATTGGAGATCCTTCTAATGGTCAAAAAACAAACCTGCGAAGAATTGGAGCAACGGATTCAGGCATTAGAGAAAGATGAATCTGAGCGTAAGCAGGCAGCGGAGGCGCTGCGGGCACTATCCTCACGCCAGGAAGCCCTTCTTTCCGCCATCCCTGATATCATTATGGAGGTGGATAGTAACAAGGTTTATACATGGGCGAACCAGCCGGGCATTGAGTTTTTCGGAGAGGACGTTATCGGCAATGAAGCGGCCTTTTACTTCGAAGGCGAACAGGATACCTATAACCAAGTGCAGTCGCTTTTCAGCGGAGATGAAAACGTAATCTACGTCGAGAGCTGGCAACGTCGCAAGGATGGGAAGAAACGGCTTCTTGCATGGTGGTGCAGGGTGCTTAAGGATGCACACGGAAACGTAACAGGTGCGATCTCTTCAGCGCGCGACATCACCGAGCGCAGGCGAGCAGCGGAGGCGCTAAAAGGGAGTGAGGAGCGCTACAAAACTCTCGTCGATGGTGGGCTTTTTGGTGTCATTATTCATGACGATGGCCCCTTTTTCATAACTGAAAAGGCTGCTGAGATGTGGGGTTATGACTCTCCTGAAGAAATGGCAGAAGCCATGCAGGGTGATATTAGGAATGTCTTTCCACCAGAGTACCGTGAAGGCATGAAGGAAAAGAGAGCGTTAAGGTACAAAACCAAAGAGACTTCTACCGTAGAGATGGAAGGCTTAAGGAAGGATGGAAGTCGCTTTCCTATCATGGTCAGTATTAGTGTGGTGCCTTGGAAAGAAGCACCACGAAAAGTGGCAGTTCAGTGCTCCTATTTGGATTTGACTGAGATAAATATAGAGCGCAAGAAATCAGAGGAGGTTTTGCAGAAGAGCGAAGAAAAACTCGCAAGATTTGAAAAAATGCAAGCCATGGGACTTTTGGCAGGTGGTGTCGCCCACGACCTGAATAATGTTCTGTCGGGTATTGTAAGCTATCCAGAATTAATCTTAATGGATTTACCTGAAGACAGCAGACTTAAAAAGCCTATTGAGGTAATGCAAGAGTCTGGATATAGGGCTGTTGCTATTGTCCAAGATCTCCTGACAGTGGCAAGAGGAGTGGCTAGCACAAAAGAACCTCTGAACTTAAATGACATTATTGGTGACTATTTAAATTCTCCAGAGTTTAAAAAACTTGAACAGTTTCATCCTACAGTTACGGTCAAGACAAACTTCGATACAGACTTGCTTAACATAGGCGGTTCTCCTGTCCATATTAGAAAAGTTGTAATGAACCTGGTGTCAAACGCATCTGAGGCTATTGAAGGTAGCGGCAAAGGCAAAGTTATAATATCGACCATGAACCGTTATGTAGACAGACCTCTAAGGAGATATGATGATGTAAACATAGGTGAATATGCCGTTTTGTCTGTATCAGACGATGGTTCTGGAATATCATCAGATGACCTTGAGAGGGTATTTGAGCCGTTCTACTCGAAGAAGGTCATGGGCAGAAGTGGTACAGGTTTAGGTTTAGCCGTGGTATGGAATGTTATACAGGATCACAAAGGCTATATAGATGTGATAAATGACGACAGTGGCACAACATTTGAGTTGTACTTTCCAATAACAAGAGATGAAATATCGGATAAAGATTTGTCCATACCCATTAAAGACTACAAAGGAGATGGAGAGACGATTCTGGTTGTTGATGATGTGGAAAACCAAAGATACATATCCTGTAAAATGTTAGATACATTAGGTTACAAAACTAAAGCCGTTTCCAGTGGAGAGGAAGCAGTTGAATACTTGAAAGAAAATACCGTAGATTTAATATTGCTTGATATGATTATGGACCCAGGCATAAATGGTCGTGAGACATACGAGAGGATAATAAAGATTCATCCAAACCAAAAGGCTATCATAGTCAGTGGGTTTGCTGAAACGGATGAGGTTAAGGCAGCCCAAAAATTAGGTGCCGGTCACTATATAAAAAAACCTTATACAATAGAAAAGATAGGGCTTGCAGTGAAAGAAGAATTGGAGAAATGATAAGTTCAGAGCCTCATGCTCGGGTTATGAATATATTATCGATACTTCGTCCACTCCACTTCCATTTGGATCAAGAATACCAAATGTATACTGTATCATTTTTGAATTTATAAATGATTATCCTAAGCACAACATCCATAGACTCAAAAAAACTCAACACTACCATTTGAAAGCGCAAATGAAACTGAGTGTCGACCTGTTCCAGATATCATGCAGTATGTGCGAAAATGGATTGAAAATTCCGGTCGATGTCGGCAATCTGATCGAAATTAAAATTTACTCACAAAATGGGAAATCTACATAATATATAATGTTAGCCGGGCTACCATGAGTTCACAGTTCGAAGACATACCGCGTCGGATTTTCCTGGATTCGTCCACATTACAGACCCTCCAGGATTACGGTGGGTTCCTGTACGAGAATGAACCGATGGCCGTGACCGATCCTACCCATCGTGACGCGAAGGGCATTGCCAAGCTGGCGGCGCTGCGCCTGATCATGCAGATCGCTGAGCGTGCGCCGTTCGAGTTTGCTCTATCGGGTAACAGCTTTGCTGAAGTTCACGCAAAGGGAGATTCTCGGTACCTCCAGTGGGCCTATGATGTTATCGACCACTGGCTGGCTTGTCTCGAAGAGTCCGGGGAGCCACGCGGAAACCTGGCGACGCTTGCGGCCATCGACTCAAGCTCCTATGGCTACCTCGGCGAAGGCGATCGAGCACTGCTCAGGGATGCAATAGCGCTGGAATGCGACACTTTTCTAACTATGGAGAACAAGCTCCCGAAGAATGCTGGTCACATCGAAAGAACGCTTGGCCTTCGTGTCCTATCACCGACTGAAATGTGGGCGTATCTTCAACCGTGGGCGGCGCTGTTCCGGTAAGTTGTGAGCATAAGGAATTGAAGGAGGTATCAATATGAAAAAAAGAACCATGATCTTTTCTATTCTGTTCCTGCTGACTGGAACTTTTTTGGGCTTTGCTGATACCAATCTGAACCTCAAAATTAAATTTGATCAAATTTATGGACTCAAGAAGGGAGATCGAGTCATATATGAATTGAATCACATCGGTGAGGTGGGAAATATCAATTATGGAAAGGATGGCATCTATAACGTGGAGGTTACAATTAAGAACAACTTTGCCAATGCAGCAACGGAATCTTCCGAGTTTTTTATAATCGATGACCCTCAAAAAGAAGGTAGTAAGGTTGTTGAGGTAATCCTGGTACAAACCGGTGGTGTATTATTGAAAGACGGTGCAACTGTTGAAGGCTCAAGTAATCGATCAATGATATTGGAAAAGCTGGAAATGGACATTGAAAAGGGATTGGAGTATTTGAAGAGGGAATATGAGAAATTTCAGAATCAAGTTGATAAGAT
>DUZK01000080.1 GCA_013349495.1 Deltaproteobacteria bacterium | reverse complement strand
GAGATCATCATCATACACTTTCCCAAAATAAAAAAGCCCGATCATTTATGGACCGGGCTGAAATTTCTGGCTCCCCAGCACGGACTCGAACCGCGGACCCGATGGTTAACAGCCATCTGCTCTGCCAACTGAGCTACTGGGGAGTATGCTATGGCACTAAAAAACTTTCACATTTTAATTATATTTAATACAAAGTCAAGAGCAAAATTTGATATGGCAATCGGCTCAAAACCAGGAATACTTAAGCGAGGCCCAAATGAAATTCAATCCGCCAGAGGCGGACAAGCCCTCCTGAGGCGGATAAAGGTTTGATTCCCCGCCTCTTGAGGCGTTAAGATAACTTCCGATTGATACCCCGTTGCTGCGGGGTAGTTCATTAGGTTACGGTAAGCGACAAGATGGCTACGATCAAACAGACATGCGGGCGAGGTTTTTAATGTTGTAAATCGGACACCCGGTTTCCAGATCCGCACGGGTAAGTATTTGTATAACGTATTCCAGCTCTGACTTGAGTTGATCGGTCAACTTTTTAAATTGAATGCTTCTGCGATTCATGATGACGGTGCTGTACGGGTTGTCATTCAAAACGATGGAATCGGAAACGGTTCTAAACGCCAGCCCTTTGATATGCAGTTTGTCGTCAGGAAGAAATATATCGAGGGTGGTGGATTCATCCGGCTGTTTATCACGATGCATATAAATAAAAGATAATCCATCCATGCTGATATCCTTGATCTGCCCCAAAAGAATGGTAGGGGTCGACTGGATAACGGCAATCGCGCTTTCCCTAACCGAAAACCGCCTGCGCCTTCGTCTTTCGTGTATGACAGCTTTAATGCCCATCAATCGAACTCCTTTCTCAATGGATTCTACTTTCAGTATCGTACCATTCAAAAGGATTTCAAATTATTGTTCCTAAATACGTTTCCACCCATACACCAACTATATATGGTATGTCAAGAATAATTCTATACAACATATAGTTAGGTCAGGGACCGTATCCGAATATTGAGTTCATCGAGTTGGGTTTTTGTGGCATCAGACGGCGCATTTGTCAGCGGACAAGTGGCTTTCTGAGTTTTGGGGAAGGGGATAACATCCCGGATGGATTGCTGCCCGCAAAGGATCATTACGAGCCTGTCAAAACCGAAAGCGATTCCGCCGTGGGGCGGTGCTCCGGATTCCAGTGCGGATAATAAGTGCCCGAACTTCTCTTCATATTCAGTACGATCCAACCCCAGCGCTTCAAGAACCGCTTCCTGAATCTCTCTTTGATGGTTTCGGATGCTGCCGCCGCCGATCTCCGAGCCGTTCAATACCAGATCATAGGCACGGGACAGAACCGATAGCGGGTCTGTTTTAAGGCGTTCGTAGTCTTCTTCTATGGGAGAAGTAAACGGGTGGTGCAGCGCTTGATACCGTTTTTCTATTTCATCATACTCAAGCAACGGAAAGCGGGTGACCCAAACAAAGTTAAACTTGCTTTCATCGATCAAGCCGAGCTTTTGTCCCAAATGGTTCCGTAAATGACCCAGCGCTTCATTTACGATCTTGGGTTGATCGGCAACAAAGAAGATGAGATCGCCGGTTTCAATGCCGATCCGTTCAATGAGAGACTGTTTTTCATGTTCAGAGAAAAACTTCTCGATGGGAGACTGCCAGCCGTCTTCACGGATTTTGATCCAAGCCAATCCCTTGGCCCGGTAGACAGATACCAAATCGGCTAAATCGTCAATTTCCTTTCTGGATAAATCAACGCATCCTTTTGCATTCAGCGCCTTGACGATTCCCCCTTTTTTTACGGCACTGGAAAAAACCTTGAAATCCGAGTCTTTCATGATATCGGAGATATCCTCAAGTTCGAGCCCGAATCGGGTATCGGGTTTATCCAAACCGAATCGGCCGACAGCCTCCGCATAAGTCAGCCGTATAAAGGGTCTCTCAATCGATAATCCGAGAACATTTTTAAAAACCGCTTCCATCATCCCTTCGGCAAGCGATATGACATCTTCTTCTCCAACAAAGGACATCTCTATATCGATCTGGGTGAATTCTGGCTGCCGGTCAGCGCGAAGATCCTCATCTCTAAAGCAGCGGACAATTTGATAGTAGCGGTCAAATCCCGAGATCATAAGCAGTTGTTTGAAGATTTGAGGAGATTGCGGCAGTGCATAAAATTTTCCGGGATTCACCCGGCTTGGAACGAGGTAGTCTCTTGCCCCCTCCGGGGTGCTGCGGGTCAGAACCGGTGTTTCGATGTCAAGGAAGCCGTTATCGTTTAAATATTGGCGAACGGTTGCAGCGGCTTGATGACGGATGATAATATTCTTCTGGAGCGGAGGCCGCCGGAGATCCAGATGACGATAATTGAGACGAATGGCCTCGGACACATCGATACTGTCCTCAATGAGAAAAGGCGGTGTTTTTGCGGTGTTGAGGAGCTTAAATTCCGTAACGATAACTTCAATCTCGCCGGTATCAAGATTCGGATTGATCATTCCCCCCGGCCTGGCTTCCACTGTTCCACGAATGCCGATGACGAATTCATTTCTGATCACATGGGCCTTTTCGTGGATTTCAGGATCGACCTCCGGGTTGAAGACCACCTGGGTCAGGCCTTCTCTGTCGCGCAAATCGACAAAGATGACCCCGCCATGATCTCTCCGTCTTTGAACCCAACCCATCAATATTACTTCTTTACCGATATCTTGGGACCGCAGCACACTGCAATCGTGGGTTCGTCTCATTTCTCCGAGTTTGTCAGTCAATTTATTGTCCTCTTTCCCCCAAACCCAAAGCAGGCCTTCGGCCGCAACCAAATCAGTGTTCAGGTTTCGGGTTTCAGGATTTGAGGTTAGCTGACACCTGAAACCTGAAACCCAATTTGTGATGAATTAAATGATTGCACTTCAACGACACATCTTCGCATCTTGTGTAGAAGTTACAATCTAAGACTCTAATCCTATTTCAACAACACCTTTTTGAGATTCTCGACAATGCCTTCTATTCCGATGGATTCCTGCTCCTTTGTTTTCATGTTTCGGAGCACGGCGGAACCGTCCATAAGTTCCTGTTCCCCGATGATCAAGACATAGCCGGCACCCATCCTGTCGGCTCGCTTCATCAAGGCTTTCAGACTTCTGCCGGACATGTCCAATTCAGCATAAATTCCTTCGAGCGCCATCCGGCAGGACCATTTCAAGGCTTTGGAAATGCTCTTCTCACCCAGCGCAGCGATAAAGACATCCGGTCTTTTTACCAAATCCGTCGATTGCAGGCCTGAAATCTCGGCCAACCGATCGAATCCGATGGCAAAACCCGTGGCCGGCAAATCCGGACCGCCCAATGTTTTCATGAGATTGTCGTATCGACCGCCGCCGCAAATTGCATTCTGCGCCCCTTCATACCTGGACTGAATTTCAAAAATCGTTCGTGTGTAATAATCCAGCCCGCGCACCAGGCTTTTGTCGATGATATAAGGAATATTCAAATCTTCAAGGGACTGCTTCAGGTCGTCAAAATGCTTCTGGCAGTCCGAATCCAGAGAATCGAGAATGGACGGGGCATCCTTCATCGCCTCCCTGCATTTTGGCACCTTGCAATCCAACACCCTCAACGGATTCCGATCTTTCCGCCTGTTGCAGTCCGAACATAGCGCCGCGCTTTTGGAATTGATAAACTCGGACAAGGCCGCCTTGAAATCGGGGCGGCATTTAGAGCAGCCCAGAGAATTGATGTGTGTGGAAACATCTTTTACCAGAAGCCTTTCAAAAAGCGTGACCAGCATAAAGATGAGCAGGGCGTCCACATATGCCGATTCATCTCCTAAAACCTCCACATCGATCTGATAAAACTGTCTGTATCGACCTTTCTGCGGCCTTTCCCTCCGAAACATGGGGCCGATGGTGTACAATTTCTGCACCGGGTCTTTTGCATAAGTCTTGTGCTGGATGTAGGACCGAACGATAGAAGCGGTGGCTTCCGGTCGCAGGGTGATCAACTCCCCCTTTCGGTCGGCGAACGTGTACATTTCCTTCTCAACGATATCCGTGTCTTCACCGATGCTTCTGGCGAATAATTCGGTGCGCTCCAATATGGGGATGCGGATCTCTTTAAATCCGAAATTTTCGAAAAGAGAAACCGCGGTTTTTTCTATCTCCTGCCAGCGTTCGATCTCACCGGGCAGGATATCTCTGAATCCTCTAACCAATTGAATCATGTGTGTCTTTCCTGGCGCATGCGTGATTTTGTCAATAAAGATAAACGCTTTTTTTATCGCGATCGAATACGATTCGTCAAATGGTTTTTCAAACCGCCGCCACTCGACAATCGACTAACATGTTATTTTCTTTAACTTCTTTAACTGTTTTTCCCCTTTTGCCGATATAAGAAATAATTACATGGTCTATGGTCCCGGGGTTGAACTTGATAGTATAGAAATTTCCTTTTTTGGACGCTGATGAACGCAGATTTTTTTAGATTAATAAAAAAAAAATTATTGTCTGCAGGTTTATGCCGGCTCGACAGAGGGTTTACCGTTGTTGAGCTGCTGATCGTCATGGGAATCATCGGCACCCTGGCCAGTATTGCCATCCCCAGGTTTTCAAGTTATCAGGAGAAGCTCAAAGTCACCATTGCCATCACCGACATCAGCGTCATCAGCAAGGAGATTATGGCCTACGAATTGGCAAACAGCCAATACCCGAATGACCTCAGTGAACTTGGATTACCCAACACAACAGACCCATGGGGAAACCCGTATCAGTACACAAAAGTTGAAGGCACCCCGCAGGGGCAGTTGAGGAAGGACCGGTTTATGGTCCCCGTGAACTCGGACTTCGACCTTTACAGCATGGGGCCGGATGGTCGCTCTTCCACACCCTTTACCGCTGCCAGAAGCAGAGACGATATCGTCCGGGCAAATGACGGCGGCTATATCGGGACGGTTGAAAATTTTTGATGAGGTTGCAGATTCAATGATTTTAAACAGAAAAATAATAAACAGCAGACTGGGACGCAGGATATTTATTATGTTTATTTTATGTGCCCTGGTGCCGCTGGTGACGCTAACCCTTCTGTCTTTTTCCCATGTGACCAAACAGCTCAATGACCAGTCGTTTAGAAGACTCATGCAGTCGACCAAAACATACGGTATGTCGCTGCTGGAGCGTCTCATGTTTCTTGAAAACAACCTGAGAATAGTGGCGTCTGATAAGGCGAGGGGAATAACGCCCCAACCCAAGGCAGATCGGCTGTATGAAGACATAAAGGAGCGGTTTATCGGAATATACCATCATGTTGATGGGCAAGGGTTTAATTCCATTCTGGGTAAAATTCAAAACCCCCCCAAACTCAGCCATGAACAGTATGCCCACATTTTAAGCGGCAAACCGCTTTTAATGACTCGGTCCCGTTCGGATGCCCTATCGCAGATATTCCTGGTGCAACCGGTTTCCGCGCAAGCCCCGGATCTGGGATATATCATGGGTGAAATCAATCCTGTTTCCTTCTGGGGAATCGGTCATGAAAACAAACTGCCGCCCATGACCGAACTTTATGCACTCGATCAATCGAAAAAGATGCTGATCAGCTCCATACCGGTTTCTCCTGCTGTGATGTCTGAAAAATTGTTGCAGGCTTCTGCTATTCTCGGCCGGGAGCTTGAATTTGATTTTGAAGGGGAGCCTTATATCGCATCCTATTGGACCGTGTTTTTAAAACCCAGATACCTGCTGCCGAACTGGACCGTCATTCTGTGTCAATCCAAATCCGAAGCTCTTTCCGCCGCATCCGAATTCCAAAGTGTTTTTCCCCATGTATCCATATTATCACTGTTTACCATCCTGTTTCTCAGCATTATCTATATCCGGAAAAGCCTGGGGCCGTTGAAATCGTTAAAAGACGGCACCATCCGGATCGCAAAGCAGGATTTCAGCATGCCGGTGGATGTGGACAGCAACGATGAATTCAGAGAACTGGCAACATCCTTTAATTCCATGTCTACCCAATTGAACAAGCAATTCAAGGCGTTGACCGCAAGAGCGGGTATCGACCGGGCGATTTTGTCGTCCCTGGATAAAGAGAAGATTATCGAGACAGTGATAACCCGCGTAAAGGAATTCTTTTCATGCGATGTCGCGGGATTTGCCCTGATGGACCCGGAGAACGGAAAAACCTCAAATTATTATTTTAATTCCAAAGATTCGGCCATCGAGTCCGCCTTCTGTGAGGTGCTGCCCCAGGATATAGAAAATTTTAGAAACCATCCGGATTACCTCCGGTGCAATTCGGATGGGGTTATTCCATCCTACCTGAAACCAATGGCAAACAACGGAGCCAGCTCATTTCTGGTATTACCCGTATTCCTTAACGGGACTGTCGCAGGGGTGATGCATCTCGGGAATAAGGGTGAGCCGGCCTTCGATTCCGAGGATGTGAAGCAGGCGAGGCAGTTTGCCGATCAGGCTGCGATTGCGCTCTCAAATTCGAATTTGGTTGAAGCGTTAAACGCTCAGAACTGGGGGACACTGGAAGCGCTGGCACGCACCGTCGACGCCAAGTCTTCATGGACGGCCGGCCATTCGGAACGGGTGACGAAAATAGCGTTGAAGATCGGTGCGGTTTTGGGCCTTGATTCCGAGCAGCTTGAATTTTTGCATAAGGGCGGGTTGTTGCATGATGTGGGGAAAATCGGGGTGCCGGCTGCCATTTTGGATAAACCCGGCAAATTGACCGATGAGGAGTTTGAAGTCATCAAGAATCACCCTTCCATGGGGGCGCGCATTTTAGAACCCATAAAATCTTTTTCAGATATTATCCCGTTTGTGGTGCAGCATCATGAACGGTTTGACGGACAAGGGTATCCGGATGGAATTGCCGGCGAATCCATCAGCCTGGGCGCAAGGATTCTGGCCGTTGCCGATGCCTATGACGCAATGATATCCGATCGACCGTACCGGAAAGGCATACCCTTTAATCGGATTGTAACTATAATGAAAGAGGTATCCGGTGCGCAATTTGATCCTGAGGTCGTTCAAGCTTTTTTAAAGATTGCCGAACATATTATCAGGAAGAAAAAGGCAAAACGCGCCGTATATGAGCAGAAGGCCGCGATCGGTCTAGTCTAGGATAAGGCAATATGAAAGAAATCCTTGAGAAGATCAAACCGTACTGGTCTGTATTGGCCGGGGTTATACTGTTGACTTCGTTTATTGCCACCGCATTTCAAACGGATGAGACCGTATCCTTGCCGAAAAAGCTCATTGGAGAGTGGACGACCACATTTCCCAAATATGCCAACCGGTTTTTTGTCCTGGAAAAGCGGTTGATTACTATCGGTACGGCAAAAGACGATTTCGAAGTCTTCCTCATTTCAGGTGTTCAAATGAACCAAGGGAGCCGGGGAGGCTCCTATACGTTGACCTATAGTGATACCCAGGGGATCAAATACGAATTTACGTTTCATTATTTTCCGGATGAAGGCAACGGCGGAGCGATTCGGATTAAGAATAGAAATGAAACGGTATGGGTCAGGAAGAAGCCCGAAGATTCGGGTTCATGATTAAATTAAATAGGACGCAGACCCGCCTGCCGATCCAAAAGACATAAGATGGCGGGCAGGTTTACGCTGATATATGCAGATAATAATTTATTTTCTATTAATCCAAAAAATCTGCGTTTATCAGCGTCCAAAAAAGAATTCCTATACTATTTAATTGCACGACCGGTATATATCGATAATTTTCCCGCCCAGGACGTAAGGTTTCGTCTCACACCTTGTCATGGCCTGCAATTTTCTGGTGAGGTTGTTCATTCGATCCATCTGGCTCAGGATGTTCTGAACTTTCTTACTCTTGGTGTCATTCTTGGGCATTGTCATTAACAAGAGTTCCGCATTTCCGGATATGGCCTGCATGGGCTGGGTGAGTTCGTGGCAAATGGCTCCGGCCATCTGCAATACCCCTTGCAGTTTTTCCCCTTCTGAAAGTGCTGCCCATTCCTTGCAAAAACCGATCTCCACCCGATCAAAAAATCTTTCAATTTTATTGAGGCGGCGGGTTTTATGCCCTGAATTTAAATTTGATTGACGAACGAGATCTTTATAAGACTTCCGGTAGTACTTCATCAGCCCTAAAAACATTTCGAGACTGATTCCGCGCTGTCTATGTTTTTGGGCTTCCATGATGCCGAAGGAGGCTGCCGGATCCTTCATATAATCTTCATCGGGTTTTAATTCAAAGCTCGTCTTACGATTTCTAAGGGCGGATATGAGGGATTCGGACAGCCCGGCAATGGACAATCTCCATGCCTCCTGCAATGGGGAGGAGTATTTGGTATAGCCCCGGGTCTTTGCATACTGAAGAATCCGGTTCATCAGCCACGTCTCATTCTTCGCAATCAATTCTTTAAGCGTTCGTGCGGATCGGGGCTCTAATGCCTGTTCCTTGGTTTCCTTTGTTTTATTTTCCGGACCCTTTTTCATGGCATTTATTTCCTTTGAATTTGTGTTTCTGTTCTCAGCGAAAAATACCTCTCCAGCGGACATACAAGCACGAATCATGCCACGGTCCTAATTCGTAAATTGTAGTTATTTTAGCATGTTACAAACACATGGGGGAAGGGGAGGGTGATCCTTCCATTCGAATTCCGTCAAAACCCTGACATCACTAGGATTCAACCTTGAAACCGGATGCCCGGTTTGTCATATTGTGATATAAAGAGAATCGATTCGTTGGCACCTTTTCTAAAATTGAATAAACGGGAGTGAAAAAATCGTATGCCTACCCATTCAGATACCGAAGTAACGCTGGACTCAATACTTGATCGCACCATTCAATGCCGATGCGGGCAGGTTCACAAGGTGCCGGTAAAGGGGATCTTCTTTTCCGAAGATGCACTAAAGGAACTTCCGGAATTCCTCACCCGCCATATTCAGAAGCGGACGGCGGTATTGATTTCCGATATCAGAACTTATGAAATAGAAGGCCGTCAGGTGAAAGAAATTTTAGGAGACGCCGGCTGGTCCGTCCGAACCATCAAACTGCCGGATGGCGAGAAGGGAAGTCCCGTTTGTGACGACAGAGCATTCAATGACCTGATCCCTCAAATCCATAAATCAACGGGCGTCTGTATTGCGGTGGGAAGCGGCGTGATTAATGACCTGACCAAGTGGGTTTCCTTTGAGTTGAATGTTCCTTACGTTGTCGTTGCTACGGCCGCTTCCATGAACGGATTCACCGCAGCGAATGTGGCGCCGGTAATAAACGGGGTTAAAAGCCTGATTCGGGCCCATGCGCCGTTGGGCGTATTTGCCCAACCCGCTGTTATTGCAAATGCACCGTATCGGTTGACGGCCGCCGGGCTTGGCGACGCATTGGCAAAATCGACCAGTGTGGTGGATTGGGAGCTGAATCAATTTTTAGCCGATGAACCGTTCTGTCCGTTTTGTGCGGAGATTATAAATGAAATAGAACCGCTGTATTTCAATAATCCAGAAGGGGTTTTGAAACGCTCGCCGGACGGCATACAGGCGATTTTTAAGGCATTGATATACTCCGGACTGGCAATGACCATGATCGGTTCTTCGGCGCCGGCCTCCGGCGGAGAGCATCTTTTCAGTCACACGCTGGATATGATGAACCTGGTAGACGGCGTTCCCCATGATCTTCACGGGCGCCAGGTGGGTCTCGGAACCGTGTTTGCCGCCGCCCTGTATGACCGGCTCCGGAACATCGATCTTCCCGAGTATAGAGACATGCCGGATAGCATCGACCAGGGTTTCTGGGGGAGACTGGCTGAACCGGTGGAGACTCAGTATCGAGACAAGCTTAAGAAGTTGCCTTTAATCAAAGACCGGCTCACTGCCCCCGATGCCTGGGATCATATCCGGAGGAAGCTTTTTATAAAAGCCAAATCACCGGTTCTTATTGCCGAGTGCCTGCGGAAAGCCGGTGCGGCGCGTTATTTAAGAGACATCGATTGCAGCCGGGAACGGGCCCGCCAGGCCGTGCTGCACCTGCACGAAATTCGCAGCCGGTTCACCGTTGTCGATCTGGCATGGATGGTGGGGGTCCTTCCCGATGCAGCAGATGAAATGATCGACGAATGGCTGCTCGGCGATTCCTAAGCGCTTTTGATACTCGATACTCGATACTTGATACTCGATGTTTGGATTGATACAGCACCCTTATTAGTAGTCGACATCGAGAATCCAGTATCCAATATCGAGTATCGATCACTAATTACCTGTGAATATCTGAGTCCGAATTAGCGCGTTGGATTATTAAACATAAAATCATTTTCAGGCTCTTGAAACGATACGGAGGTTAAACAATGGTTCGTCGATTTATACTCATTCCGGTTGTCATCCTTGTTTTTTTCACCGGTATCGGTTTTGCGCAGGATGCCGCATCTTCGGTTCAGATCGATGTTAAAGAGTTCTTTCTGGAAAACGGGATGCAGTTTCTGATCGTTGAACGACCCACCACGCCTCAAGTGGCAGCCCGGTTAGCCATTCGTGCGGGCTCCGCCCTTGAAGATACGGGAAAAACGGGAATTGCGCACCTGCTGGAGCATATGCTGTTCAAGGGAACCAAGAATTTTGGAACGTCGGACCCGGAAAAAGATGAAACGCTTCAATCGAAAATTGAAGCTGCCTACCAGGTGATACTGAAAGAGCAGAAGAAAAGAGACCCGGACAAAGACTTAATCCAAAAAAAATATCAAGAAATGGAAGTCCTTAGGCAGGAAGTTCAAAAAATCTATGTTCCCCAGGCATTCTCGTCCCAGCTGGGGAAAAACGGCGCGGTGAATGTCAATGCGTTTACCACAAAGGATCAGACGCAGTATGTCATGTCTGTGCCTTCGGATATGATGGAGCAGTGGTTCGCAATCGTCAGCGAGCAGCTGTTTGAACCTTCCTGGAGAGAATTCTATGTGGAAAAAGAGGTGGTCCAGAGAGAATGGGCATTCCGGTATGTCAACAATCCGGCAGGCGCCGCCTGGCTGGATCTCGATACGACCGCTTATGTCGCCCATCCCTATCGAAATCCCATTATCGGCTGGAAGACCGATATGGAAGCTTTCAGCACTCAGAAAGCCATGGAATTTCACAAGAGATTTTACAATCCTGCCAATGCCGTCTGTGTGTTGGTGGGTGACATAACCTTGGAAAAAGCAAGACGGTTTGCGAAGATCTATTTTGAGCGATACCCGGAGGGCGAGCGTGCTCCCGAGCACGTTACCCGGGAACCGCCGCAAAAAGGCCCCAGGAAAAGTATCCATTATCTTAAAGGAGCCCGAACCCCGCTGGTCCGCATCGGGTTTCACGGCGCCGGCATGGGGACTTCGGATTTTTATGCCATTGACGCCCTGACCATGGTTCTCAGCCACGGCATCAGTGCCCGAATTACCCAGCACATCGTCAACATGGGACTTGCGTCGCAGGCCTGGGCGTATAATCCGGACAATCGATATGGGGGTATGATTATTTTCGGCGGTTCGCCCAATGAACCGGACGAACTGAAACAAAAAAAGGTCAGCGATGCGGAAAAACGGGAAATATATCGAAAGGCATGCGAGGCGTTTGAAAATCTGCTTTTGGCTGAAGCCGACAAATTAAAAGATGAACTGGTGACCATACGAGAACTTCAGAGAATAAAGAAGTTGAACCAGAGAGATTTTCTGGATCGGATCCGCAGCAACGAAGCGTTGGCCGGCACGCTTGCAACCTTAGAGGTTCAGATGGGCTGGCGGTACCTGATGACGTATCTGGATCAGATGTCTAAGGTAACTCCGGAAGATATTCGGGATGCAGCCGGAAAATACATCAAAGACGATAATAAGACCACCGTTTTTGTCATTCCGGGAGGAAAGCCGGACCGCCCCCCCGAGGCATACACCGAAGTTCGATCGCTGGGGGGATCTGCCGCAGATAAAATCGTCAAACCGACCTCCTTTGAGAATCATTCCATATACCCGACACCGGCAGGCTGGAAGCATCCGCTTTCATTTGAGAGGGTTCCGCAGAAAATCGTCTACCCGGCATCGGATTTTTCACGTGTGGAAAATGTTCCGCTGTTTTTTCTGGCAGACAAAGAGTTGCCGTTTATAGACTTGGCATTGCTGGTTAAAGCCGGTGAGGTGGATGTTCCCGAGTCCAAGACGGGCCTCACTCATTTGGTCGATCAAATACTGGTTCGGGGCGGGACAAAAACCCGGACGCCATCGGAACTGGCCCTGGCATTGGACGAAAACGCCATCCATTTGTCCGTTTCCATCGGCGAGGAAGACACGGTCATCCGTTTGTCCGTTATGAAAGCGGATTGGGAAAAGGGCCTGTCGCTTTTGAAAGAGGTTCTGCTTCAGCCCAGATTCGATTCCAAAGTGCTTCAGGTGATAAAAGAACAAATAGTCATGGATCTTAAGCGCCAGGGTGAAGACGCTCAGGCGGTGTCCATAAGAGAGGCAAAAATTTGGCGATTTAAGGGGCACCCTTACGGCAGAGACCCTCTTTTGGCGATTGAAACAATCCCTTCTATTTCAGAAAAAGACCTTGCGGAATTTATCCAAACGTATTTCGCACCGGATAATATGGTGGCTGCCATGTCCGGAGACATCTCCAAAGAAGAGGCAATTGAAAGCCTAAGCCGGTTTTTTGAAACATTTCCCAAGGGGGGTGCTCCCGTTCGAAAGCTCCAGGATCCCCAGGGAACTCCGGCTGTCCTAAGCCTTATTCACAAACCGGGTCAGGTTCAATCACAGGTCCTCCTGACACTGCCGAGCGTGAAACGGACGCACCCGGATTTTTGGAAGATCAGCCTTTTACTGAACATATTCGGCGGTAATGATTCGCTTATGTATAAACGGCTGCGGGACGATCTCGGCCTTGTCTATTCCGCCGGGTTCCACCAGACATACAAATGGAATGCCGGTTATCTCATCGGTTATCTCGGCTGCAAAGGCGATCAAACGACAGAGGCGATTGTCGAAACACTCAATATTATGAAAGCCTTTCATGGAGAAATTCCGCAAAAAATGATCGATTTGAAGCGCCTGGATACCTTGAACAGTTTTGTCTTCAATGTGGATTCTCCGTTTGAACTTGTGGAAGTATACAGCCGGTATTTTTTAAGACAGGAACCGTTGGATACTCTGGACAGAATACAGGATGCCTTTATCGGTGCATCCAAAGAAGAGCTCGAGTCACTGGCCGGAGCGTTCTTGAATCCCGAGAAGGTTCAGATTTTTATTGTAGCGGATAAGACCATACCTGTTAAAAGGGACGGGGTTCAAATTACCTTGGAAAAAGATTTGATTATGCTGGCCAAAAAACTTGAAATTCCTTTTAAAGAAATAGAATTAAGATAATTGAATGCGAAAATAGTAAAGGGCAAGAACGGCAAGATATTACAAGGTAAGTTTTTAAAGAGCGAATATCCAATGTTCAACAAGGAGTGATGAATGTCGAACAGAAAAACTTCGTAATTCGAAATTTCATGTTCGATATTTAATACTCATTTTTTGTTAAATTAGCTAGCCTTTTATTAGTAGCTGGGGAAAAGGAAGGTTTTCACATGCCGGATGCGGGGTTTTATGCTGAATTGAGAAACGGTTCCGAATCTATATGGCAGGCCATTTTTGACCATCCCTTTGTCAGAGGTATCGGTGAGGGGAGTTTGCCCTATGATCGTTATGAGTTTTTCTTAAAGCAGGATTACATATATCTCATCGATTTCAGCCGGGTCTTTGCCCTGGCATCCGCAAAAGCGCATCAACTGGAAGACATGGGCTATTTCGCAGCCCTTTTGGATGCGACATTGAACATGGAAATGGATCTTCACCGAAAAACCTGTGCCGCTTTCGGAATTGCTGCAAAGGATCTTGAAGCGACAGAGCCGGCGATGATCACAACCGCCTACACGAATCTACTGGTTCGCACCTGTTATGAAGGGACTCTGATCGATATTTTGGCGGTATTGCTTCCGTGCGCCGCAGGCTATGCTGAGATCGGACAAAACCTGAAAACACGGGGACTGCCTGAAGATCCGCATTACCGGGAGTGGATCAACACCTACTCCGGAGAAGAATTCGTATCCCTTGCGGATTGGTTGAAACAGAAATTCAATCAGCAAACCATAAACATTTCCGAATCTTCCAAGGATCGTTTAAAAAGTCTTTACCTATCCAGCGCCCGCTTTGAATATCTGTTTTTTGATATGAGTTGGAACACGGAAACGTGGATTGTTTGATTCCTCTGTTATACCTGAGGCGTCGGGTCTCCGATGTTCAGCGCCATTATAAGATATTTTATTAACAAAATAAATCATTATGAACCTAATTGAGTATCCATTTCTTACGGATTTGTTCCGCAAAATCGGTGCCAGCCATGTGGGTCGATTGGTTGAGATACCTAATGGTTTCAGGTGTCGGGTGTCAGTGTTCAGTTCTCAAGCACCAGTACTCCCTGACACCTGACACCCGAAACCTGAAACCTCAAAATTGTCACAGATTATGCTTCATACACCCGAATATATTGTTACTTGAGCAAACTGCATACCGGGTCCCCTAAATCCACCATCAAAATCGTGGAAATCTTGATAATCAGCAGTTTGATACGTATCGTTTTTAATATTAAGGTGCAGGCAAAATTACTGTATTTCCTTATTGGTAAAGGGTTTTATTAAATT
>DUZK01000079.1 GCA_013349495.1 Deltaproteobacteria bacterium | reverse complement strand
GGTTCTTTCGGAATCTATGGGGGGCTCACCTGCGTTCTGGCTGAGGAATTGACCCGGGAGTCCATATTTAATGCGCTCAAAAACCGCCGATGCTACGGCACCACAGGCCCCCGCATGGCACTCCGGTTTGAAGCAAACGGACACCCCATGGGGTCTGTTGTTGAAACCCCGGATACCGTTCAGATCCGGGCAAAAGTCATCGGCGCGGCGCCAATGGAGGCGCTTATGTTGTATAAAGGCAGGGAAGCCGTAAAGACGGTGCGGCCCGATGCCTTCGATTCCATGGATGACTCATCCAGGATCCGCATCCGGTGGGAGGGCGCAAGAATCCGCGGCCGGGCAAGGCGCGCCACCTGGAACGGGTCCATAACCGTGAAAGGAAACCGTATCGACAAGGCGCTCACCTACGCCTTTGATTCACCGGTGGACGGTATTACAAATCTTGATTCCCGGTCCGTAAAATTCAACTCCAACACCACCGGGGATACGGACGGAATCGATCTATATCTGGAAAAAAATGGAAAAGGCGTGCTCAGTTTTGATTCTTTGATGGGTCGCTGTGAAACGAATATTGCAGAACTTGGAGACCAACCCGTTATTTACGAATTTGGGGGCTTGGGGTTGAACGTCACCATTCAACGCTATCCTGAAACAACTGAAGAAACAACGCTATCTCTGGAATATCAGGCTGCAACGGGGCCGGGCCGGGCCGGGCCGTATTTCGTAAAGGCGATTCAGGAGGATGGGCACATGGCCTGGAGCAGCCCCATATTCATCCGCTAAGTCCTTCAATCGCCGAAGGAAATTCCCAAATCCCGGGCCGTGAGAATGGTGTCACAATCCAGGGGTACGGTTTTCATCCGTTGGCAGGCTTGTTCCAAAGGCACATAATTGACCGTAGGCGGATCAAGGGCCACCATTACCCCTGCCTGCCCCTCGTCCAGCGCTCTCACACTGGCAGCACCAAACCGCAAGGACAAAAGACGGTCAAAAGAGGTGGGCGTTCCACCCCGCAATAAATGCCCCAAAACCACATGTCGTGCTTCTTTGCCGGTGATTTCCTCAAGTTCGAGGCAGACCTTTTGCCCGATCCCGCCCAGCTTTTCTGCCCGACCGGCAGTCTTCTTTTCAGCCACAGTGCGGCTCCCCGTTTTGGGCCTTGCTCCCTCGGCTACAACGATGATGGAAAAAAACCTTCCGTTTTGCTCACGCTCCTTCACCTTTTCGGCCACCCGGTAAATATCATAGGGGATTTCAGAAATCAGAATCACATCGGCAGTGGATGACACACCCACATTGAGGGCTATCCAGCCGGCATATCGGCCCATCACCTCCACAACCATAATCCTCTGGTGTGCCTCGGCGGTGGAATGCAAACGGTCACAGCATTCAGTGGCAAAATGAACCGCCGTATCGAATCCGAAGGTTATGACGGTCTTATCCAAATCATTGTCGATGGTTTTCGGCACACCGATGACTTTAAGTCCCTTTTTATGAAGAACATGCGCAATCTCCATTGAACCGTCACCGCCAATGGCAATGAGCCCATCCAGACGTTCCGCTTTGAATCGTGCAAGCAATTCATCGGTTCGATCTGTTTCGACCAATCGGCCATTCTTGTCCGCAACCGGGTATCGAAGGGGATTTCCTCTATTTGTGGTTCCTAAGATCGTACCGCCGAGATGCGTGATGCCTCTGACGTAATCCCGGGTTAACCGTATCAATCCCCCTTGGGGATGCTTTTCCGGGGCCAGCAATCCCTCATAGCCGTCTCGAATGCCGAAACACTCCCATCCCCGATTCAGGGCACTCAGTACGATGGCACGGATCACGGCATTCAGTCCCGGTGCGTCCCCCCCGCCGGTGGTGATGGCAATTCTTTTGATCGACATTTCACCCTCCTCTTCAAAGGATTCTGTGGCTTCAAAATTTACAAAATACCTTATCCTAAGCGTTGAAACACTACAACCGCAGAAATATCAGGGTAAATGGGAACCGGTCCGTTTTCGGAAAATACGGCATCTTACGGCATGATACTTGCCGAAACGCTTTCAATCATATACAAATCTCTCAGATGATATAGAGAGATTTCAGAAAATCGGCCGGTTTCGGGCGGGTGTGTGTAAGCATATGATACGTGGTGTCATATTCGGTGGCAGCGGCAAGAAAATCTTCCGAGGTCTGATCCTGCTGGGCATGATTCTGCTGTTCGGCACCATGGGATACATGCTCATAGAAGGGTGGTCGTTCTTTGAAGCCCTTTACATGACGGTTATCACCATTACAACGGTGGGTTATCAAGAAATCCGGGAGGTGGATGAGACCGGAAGGGTTTTCACCATTTTTCTCATTTTTATAGGTATGGGCATTATGGCCTATACCCTCGGCATGGTGGCCCAGACCATGGTGGAGTTTCAGGTCAGGTCGCTCTTTGGGAGGAAAAAATTGGGGTCAACAATCAAATCGATAAAAAATCACTATATTCTGTGCGGGTACGGCCGGATGGGAAGAATCGTTTCCCAGGAGCTGAAATCACGCAACATTCCTTTACTGATCGTAGACAACAGCCCCGAAACAAAAGAAAGCCTCGAACCCTTGGAGATCCCGTATATCATCGATGACGCCACCAGCGAGGACGTTTTGATGGAGGCCGGAATTGAACGGGCTAAAGGGTTGATCTCTCTGGTAAGCTCGGATGCGGACAACCTCTTCATCACCATGTCCGCCAGGGGACTCAGTCCGAGTCTATTTATACTGGTGCGCGCCGCTGAGGAATCCACAAAAAAGAAACTCTTGAGAGGCGGGGCCGACCGGGTGGTGATGCCGTATTTGATAGGCGGCCAGAAAATAGCACAGACCATTATCCGGCCGACGGTTACCGATTTTCTCGATCTTGCCGTTAACAATGAAACCATGGATCTCAAAATGGAGGAATTGTCGGTTGGTGATGGGTCGCGGTTAAAGGGTCTCAACCTGGTAAATTCCGGAATCCGGCAGGAAATGGATATCATCATCGTGGCCATCAGAAAAAGCGATGGGAAAATGAATTTCAATCCCTCCTCCCAGGCCCTGATCGAAAGCGGGGATATGCTGATCGCCATGGGCCGAACCGTCGATCTGGACCGGCTGGCGAAAATTCTTGCCGGCGGATAATCATTGAAAGACGGCATGCACTGAGGATTGAAGCAAAATGCATGGACGACTAAAAATCCCGAAAAAATTGACGGTAATTCTCGTTTATATGCGGCCGCCATTGGTCTTCGGCGGTCTGCTCTGCGCCATTGGCGTTATGTGGACACGGAACACGGCATTCTATAATTTCGGGGTGCTCATGTTGTTTATTTCCATGAGTTTTGATGTTGTCGATGGATGGTTTGCAGCCCGCTTTTACCCTTATCCCACGCTGGCCCAGCTTGCCGACCGTATCATGGACAAAGTGGTCTATTCCATTATTTTTCCATGCATCGCAGTGGGGGTCATGTGGCGTCTGGTTTCTAACACACCCGATTATTCCAGGGCCGAACTGCTGCATGCGATTTTCATCCTGTTTCTTTGTGTGACCGTTTTGGTGCGGGACAGCTTTGCCCATCTGATGCGCGGGTTTGCCATCAGTCAAGGGCAGGAGCCCGAGGCCCGCGAGCTGAATCGACTGCGGACAATAGTGGCGGCACCGGTGGGCGCGCTGCTTTATGCCTATGCTTTTTACATCCCCCAAGATCCGCCGACGCCCATCTATTTCTGGATCTCCCGGCTGGGCAACCTCCCCCTGCGCGGCCTGTTCCTGATCGAGATCATATTCTTAATCATTAACTTCGGCTCTATCGCCGGCTATTGTCGCAAATACGGCTCCTATTGTATGGATGAACTCTGCTTGGGAGACCAGGATCTGCGACGCCGGATCCTGACCTTTTTCCCAAATGCCTTGACCGTGATGAACGCCATGATGGGATTGTTGTCGGTCTTCTTCGCATATCAGGGGCGTATCCGGGAAGCCTATTTGATACTTATCGGTGCGGCCCTGTTTGACAAACTGGATGGCGCCCTGGCGCGCAAACTCGGCCTGACCGATCCGCCCGGAACCCAAGGCGTTCCCAAACGTTTCAGTATGGGGGGCATTCTAGATGACATCTCCGATTTGGTAAGCTTCTGCATCGTACCGGCTTGGATTTTTTACCTGTCCCTTTCAGAAGCCGCCGACCCCGTACTGCAGAGCATGCCGATCGGCTTGATTGCATGGCTTTATGCCCTGTTCGGCATTGCCCGCCTGATTTTCTTCACGTTGGATCACAACCCTATTCCCGGATTTTTCAAAGGCTTGCCGGTGCCGGCTGCAGCTTTATTGGTGGTTGCACCGTTGATGGTGTTTCAATCGGCAACCATTGAAACACCGGACCAGGTCCGTTTGTGGGGTCACTTCTGCTTTGGCGTGATGATCTTTGCATCGGTTTTGATGAATATTTACCCGATTCGTTACATCCAC
This sequence comes from Deltaproteobacteria bacterium, assembly GCA_013349495.1. Taxonomy (GTDB): domain Bacteria; phylum Desulfobacterota; class Desulfobacteria; order Desulfobacterales; family SURF-15; genus DUZK01. The sequence continues at coordinate 10,249 of DUZK01000079.1, read as the reverse complement.
TACGGTCGCTTCATGAATCGCCACCCGGTGTTTGTCGGCCTGATCCTGTTCTTGGGTTTTGTAAGTGTATTTACACCGTATTTTGAGCATTTTTCTCTGCTTTGCATGTTTGTATATGTAATTTCTCCTTTATGGACATGGTGTATCACTCCGGAAGTTGCTGCACGTGAGACACGCACCAAGTAAGAAGATTCCGACAAAATCGTACGATTCGCCCTGCAATTGAACTGCGGGTTCCGATATGCCTGAGTATGATAACCGGTCCGGGTTCCTCAACAGCGGCTTTATGAATAATTCCCAATGGATTGTATGCTTGGCACGGTTGATGCTGGTTTACTGGAAATTTGATGGTACTGAGAGATTTTTTCAATTTTGAGGAGGATATTCATTTTGTCGACATTTCAAACCACCCCCATAGACGAAAAGCTGATCGAAACGGTTAAAACCCTTATTCAACAGAAAGATCGCCCGGCGCTCCTGAAATTCATGGATGATACCAGAGCCGCCGACACGGCAGATCTTATCGAACACCTGGATCCCGAAGACCGGCTCTATATTTTCAAACTGCTGGGCCCAGAAGGTGCGGGAGATGTCCTGGTGGAAATTGAGGCGTCGGTTCAGGAGAGCATCATCAGCGATCTGGACAATAGCGCCATATCCGAGATCGTGGAAGAGCTCGACTCTGATGATGCAGCGGATATCGTCGGCGATCTGCCGGATGAGCGGGCAAAGAAAATTATCGAGGCGGTTGAAGACCATGTATCCGATGAGCTGGAAAAGCTTCTGACCTATCCGGAAGATTCCGCCGGCGGTATCATGGCCCTTGAGTTTGTGGCTGTCAGGGCCGCCTCCACGGTCCGGGAAGCGATCGAAATCCTCCGAACAAAACGAGACGAGGTGGAAAACGTCTACTATATTTTTGTCGTGGATCAATCCAATCGGCTGGTGGGTGCCGTATCTCTGAAAGATCTCATTCTGGAACCGCCGGAGCGGATGATCCGTGACATCATGGATCCGGAGATCATTTCGGTTTCCGTCGATCAAGACCAGGAAGAAGCGTACCACTTGGTCAAGAAATACGACCTGGTCAGTTTACCGGTGGTCGACGCACATCATTGTCTGGTGGGTCGTATTACGCATGACGACATCATCGATGTCATCGAGGAAGAAGCGGATGAAGACATGGCATTTATGGCAGGGGTAATCGACCAGGAATTTGCCGAAGAATCCTCCATTAAAGTCTCAAGGGCGCGGCTGCCCTGGTTGATCGCCGGACTCTTCGGCGGAATTCTTGCCGCGGCAGTGATCGATCAGTTCGAATCGTCTCTGGAAAAAATCCTCGCACTATCTTTCTTTTTTCCGGTGATTATGGCAATGGGCGGCAATACCGGAACCCAGGCAGCCACCGTTGCCGTAAGAGGGCTGGCCACAGGAGATATCAGCATGCTTAAAGTGGGAAAAAGACTCTGGCTGGAGATGAGAGTCGCTATGTTTAACGGGATCATATGCGGAATCCTTCTCGGTCTGATCGTGGGCGTCTGGCTCAAGGATTTCAGACTGGGCAGTGTAGTGTCACTGGCCGTCGTCCTGATTATCCTGAATTCAGGATTTATCGGCGCTGCCGTGCCTTTGGCTCTGAAACGATTGAACATCGATCCGGCTTTGGCCACTGGGCCCATCGTCACCACTTCAAACGATGTTTTAAGTCTCCTTATTTACCTGGGGTTCGTCACTCTATTTTTGCATGTGAGCGCATAGCGTGTACCAACTCAATTATCGGTTACTGAGAAGTTTTCGTTGACACCCGTGCCGATTCCACCTATATACCCCTCCCAAAACAAGTGTCCTGTCTAATCGACAATGGGGCGGCATTATCCGAAAGGTGATCTAAGAATATGGATCGATATTTTCCGGTTATCAAAATACACGGTGCAGCAGAGGATCGCGGCAGGCAGCATGGAACCCTTTTAAAGGAAAGAATTCACCAGACGGTCGAATTCTACCAAAAGCAATTCCAACTGCCCGAAGAGCAGATCCTTGGCATTGCCGACCAATTTCGAAAATCAACCATGGCATTCCGGGAGGATATATCTATAGAAATCGAGGCCCTGGCCAAAGCCGCAGAGGTCGATTCTCTTTGGATCTATGCGTTAAACGGTCGTACGGAGCTGCTGAATCTCAACCCGATGGAATGCACCACGCTATCTTTCAAGAAACAGAGTCTGATGGGCCAGAACTGGGACTGGGACAGTGAATTGGAGGAATTGGCGGTCATTTTAGATATCGAAAAAGAAGACGGTCATCGGATCTTGACCATGACCGAACCCGGCATGATCGGTAAAATAGGAATGAATCACTGCGGCGTCGGTGTCTGTCTGAACTTTATGACCATCGAAAACTACCAGCCCTACGGTGTTCCGCTGCATGTTCTATTAAGAACAATTCTTGACAGCAAAAGTTTGCGTGAAGCCCAATCTCTGATCACTTCTCAATTGCCGGGAAAAGTCGGCAACATTTTAATCTCGAACGGCAATGGAGAGATCCTAGACATCGAACTTGCCGGGGATGAATACTTTTCCATTCCGGTTGAGGATCTGTTTGTACACACCAATCACTTTCTCTCAAAGATCGATTATGACCTCATGCTGTTTCCCAATACGGTGGGCCGTTACGATCGAGCAAAAGAATTATTGAACCGACTGGATGATCCGTCCATCAAGTCGATTAAGGATATCCTGAAAGATCACGGAAACGGAACGTATCCGATTTGCCGCAAGCGCTTCTCTCACCCCTGGCTTACGGATGATACGTCGATTACAGTGACCACAATCGTCATGGACTTAAAGCGCCTCCAATTTCACATTACACGGGGAAACCCTTTTGATAACCCTTTCACTGTTTTCTCTTTAAAGAACTGACTTTGTCCGAAGCCGATAGAACCTTGATTGCCCGCCGCTCCAAATCCTTTAAGGCCCATCGAAACATGTAGCTGGTTTTTTTTGGCATAAACCCCAATTGTTTATTTATCGCCCTCATGGGCTTGTTTTCTTTTGCCGTACTGGTCGTGATGTACTCTGCATCCGGAAACGCTTCCTTGATATATCTAAGCATTTCGGCCTTGAGGCGTTTGGCCAATCCTTTTCTGCGGTATCTGGCCGGAACCCCGGTAAAGTATTGGTGAATCCTGTGCGGTTCCTCCGGGTTATACATGAGATCCGTCATTGCGCTGATTTGACCGTCATGTTCACGGCTGATCATCGTGTGCCACTCGATTCCTCTTCTCTTATAGTTGTGTTCCTCTATTCTTCGCGACTCCGGTGTTGTAATAAGCTCCTGCTCCATATCGCCGACGGGACGCTGGTTGATGATTTCCGTATAGATTCTGCTGAATTCACCGATATCCTTCTCCGGACAGTCCTGGAAAGATTCGATTGCCGTGTGCAGAGATCTCGACCTTCCTTTCGCAAGCCAATTATCAACAAGCTGCCAATCCACGTCTTCCGAATATAACCGGTGCTGAACCTCTTTATGGACCAACTCGCCTCGAAGATATTTGCAGTAATCGAGTCCCGTGGAATTGTCCACATCTGCTCTGACGGTATCTTTCCCCATAGCGCTTGCTGTCTCGATCATGTGTTTCAGCAAAGCGGTCGCTATTTTCTTCCTCCGATACGAAGGGACGACCGCAATTTGAATCTGACCGATATGGCTGCTGCTCTCGTAATCCGGGGATAATTCCGTATCATAGGATAGTGAAGCAGAAGCAGCGGCGCTTCCCGTCTCATCGAACACCAGCCACCTTTTAACGGTGTAAAGGGGATTATGCGTTGAAAACCGCAGCCTCACCGCCTCACGGTTCGGCAAGCGGCCTCTTTGGTTGAATTCACGGAAAATCGTCTCTGAGAGGGTGAAATAAGCCGCCCACAAACTTTCTGAAGCATCTTTGGGAGTAAACTCCGCCAAAGAAAAAGATCCGGACACTCCGGAAATATTCAGTTCCATTTTGGCCATCACATCGCTTTGCAATTTTTCAGAATGCCTGACATCTTCCGTTCGATTGATTTGGCTGTTCATATTCGTTCTTCATTCGCTCAAGTTAAATAGGACGCAGATTAGCTCAGATATAGGAAGATAATAATTTCTTTTTATTAATCTTAAAAATCTGCGTTCATCAGCGTCCAAAAAAGAAAATTCCTATACCATCAAGTTAAAACCTTGCAAAAAATAACCTTGCCGTCCCCCGGGGCATAGAAATCCGTGATTACGGCTTCCAGCCGGTAGCCCTCATTTTTATAAAAGGCCCGGGTGCCGTCGTACTGCAGGCGCTGGGAGGTTTCCACGTATATTCGTGAGCCGCCGGCCTCTCGGATCAGCCGCTCGGTCTCTTCAAGCAGGCGGTGCCCCACTCCCCTCCCCTGGATGTCGGGTTGAACGGCAATCCAGTAGATGTCAAAACCGAAAAGGGTGCAGGCAATGGGTCCATAGCAGGTGTAACCGATCAGTCTTCCGTCCTGTTCGGCCATCACAAAATGGTAGCCGCTTGATCCTCCCTTCGATAATCGTTCCCGTGCCAGTTCCTCCGCCACCTGAATCTCTGCATCGGTAAAAAACCCGGTATCATGGGCCAGTTTCCGTATCTGTTCCGGATCCACCCGCCGGAGTTCGTATCGAAAGCTCGGGGTCGGCAATTTTAGGACTCCCTTATTCAATTTGGAGGGAAAGCAGCAATGGTATGAGGAAAGGGGTGCATCATCCCGTCCTGTATAATCCGGTCCACGGCCTGTGTGGAGTCCATTCCGGCGGCATCGACCGCAGCGGCAAAACCTGCGTCGGGACTGATACAGGGGTTGGTGTTGATTTCGAGGATCCAGAGTTGCCCGGTGTCGTCCACGCGGAAATCGACCCTAGCATATCCCCTCAAACCGAAAACCTGCCAGCTTCGGAGGGCCATGTTCTTAAGGGTGGTCAGCAGAACCTCATCTTCCGAATCAAAATCGAAACGCCTCGGGGTATGATGATACTCATAGGAATCATCCTTCCACTTGGCGCGATAGCCGACGATAAGCGGCCGGGACGTATCGTATCCTTCGAAAACGATTTCTGCCGGCGGCAGCACCTGGGGTCCGGACGGACCGGCCAGTATGGAAAGGTTGAACTCCCTGCCGTGGATATATTCTTCTGCAAAGCATGCACCGCCAAGACGCGGCGCGTGTTTAGACAACTCCCTGTGAAAATCTTTACCGGGCGCTTTATTGACGATACTGTCCGATTCCAAGCCCACCGACGCGTGTTCCCACAGCGATTTGATAATCCAGCTTTGGGCGGAACCATCGGCAGACGATGGCGGATTCGGGGATAAAGCGGAAGCCAAATCCTGCGGATACGGCCCCACCCATTCCGGCGTCGGTATCCCGGCGGAACGCATGTGCCTTTTGGCCATGACCTTATGAGAAGTCATCCAAATGATTTCCGTTTTAGAACCTGTGTATGGCAACCCCAGGGTATCGAGCAGCGCCGGAAACAGGTGAATCAGACGACCGTGACCGCCCAGAGATTCCACAAGGTTGAACACCAGGTCCGGTTCCAGGGATTCCAAACGGCGTTTGATGGTCGCAAGATCTAAACTGCATGGCAGGGTCGTCACCTCGTGACCCAGGGACCGCAGCGCTTCCGAAACGGCATCCGTCTGCACCAGAACATCCTGTTCGTCCGGAGCGCTTTCGGCCGAAACCGCATTATGCACAACAACGATTCGCATGAGTTAAACCCGGTTCGATGGAAGCCCCCCCGGCTTTTCTGAAAAGGCTGCTGATGCTGCCGGGGCTTCTTGAGAGACACCCATCCGCTTTTCGGCTGAAACCATGATCTTTTTGATCAGTTCCCGATACGGTATGCCCAGGTGGTTGCAGATAATGGGCAGGTCCGAATGCTCCGGATGGATGCCGGCCAGGGGGTTGACCTCGATAAAATGCGGATTCCCATCATTATCGCAGCGTATGTCGATTCTCCCCGCGTCTCTGCAGCCCAGGGTGCGCCAGGCATCGAGGGCGATGGCTTCGGCATCCCGAACAACGGCATCTTCTACCGCATTCACCAGCCGGTACTGTACCAGTTCCTCACAGTTTTCTTTGTTCTGATAGGAGTAGACCTCGGGTTCGGCATCGGCCAGAAGATGGACCTCAATGGTGCCGAGGGCCACGGCTTCGGATCCCGTTCCGATCAAACCGACGGTAAATTCTCGTCCCGGCAGAAACCTCTCCACCAGCACCGGCTGTCGGTAGGTGTCGATAAGTTCGGCACACCGGGGGTTCAGGTCCTGACGGCGCCTGATAATGGAAGCCGGGGTAACTCCTTTTCCCGTTCCCTCGGCCACGGGCTTGATGAAGTATGGGGGATTAAAGGGTACTACGATTTCATGTTTAATATCATCCACCACCACAAAATCTGCTGTAGGAATACCGGCGTCGCGAATCACCCGTTTGGTCATGCCCTTGTGCAGGGTTAAGCTCAGGACCAGCGGATCGGAAAATGTATATGGAATGTCGTAGGCATCCAAAAGAGCCGGCACCAGAGCTTCCCGGCCGTACCCTCTGAGCCCTTCGGCAATGTTAAACACCATATCCCACCGTTCGCCTAAAACCAGACGCCTTGCCAGGTTCTTGGCATGACCGATACGGTCGGTTTTATATCCCAGCGCCTGCAAGGTCTGCTCAATGGCGTCAATGGTACCTCCGCGGTCAAATTCGGCCGTTTCATCTTCGTTGTATCCCATGGCGAGGTATTCCTCGCGCAAATCATAGGTCAGTCCGACTTTCATGGTTTTATCCCCCTTAATTCAAAATACGTTCCTCATTCGCCGGAGCCGCTCCCGCCGAAATTTTGCAGGCGTCGTGATAGCGGTATGTCAGCCCTTCATAGTTTCTCAGCAGCAAATCATCCCCTTGCCGGCCTATCACATATTCGGGAAGCAGCGGAATCTTACCCCCCCCTTCCGGAGCATCGATCACGTATGTGGGTACGGCATAGCCGCTGGTATGGCCTCTAAGTCCGCGTATGATCTCCAGCCCCTTTTCCACGGGAGTTCGAAAGTGCGACGAGCCCAGAATGGGATCGCACTGATACAGGTAATAGGGTCTTACCCGGAATCGCAAAAGTCCGTGCATCAGCCGCTTCATGGTATCCACTTCATCGTTGATGCCGCTCAGGAGAACGGTTTGGCTCCCCAGAGGAATTCCGGCTCCCGCCAGCCGTGCACATGCATCCTGAACCTCTGAAGTCAGTTCATCGGGATGGGTGAAGTGAATGCTCATCCAGAGAGGATTGTATCGTCCCAGCATCCGGGCGAGCGAAACCGTAATTCGATGCGGCAAGACCACGGGAATCTTGGTTCCGATCCGTATAATCTCAACATGAGGAATCCTCCGAAGCCGGGACAGGAGGTATTCAAGCTTATCATCGGGAAGGGTCAACGGATCTCCGCCGGACAACAGTACGTCCCGGACCGCAGGCGTGGACTCGATATAGGCGATGGCGTTTTCCCACTGCTCCGGGCAAAAACCGGTTTTCCAGCTTTTTCCCACTAAACGCGAGCGGGTGCAGTACCGGCAGTATGTGGAACAAAACTCGGTCACGAGAAACAGCACCCTGTCCGGATACCGGTGAACCAGTCCGGGAGCCGGGCTGTCCTTTTCTTCTCCCAACGGATCGTGCGCTTCTCCCGGCGAGCATATATGCTCACCCATGGTCGGAATCACGGTCCGGCGCAGGGCCTGCTGCGGATCGAGCGCATCCAAGAGGCTGGCGTAATAGGGCGTGACGGCAACCGGAAGAGAATCCTTTTCCCCGTTGATCGCCGCGCTTTCATCTTCGGAAAAACGAAAGATGCGTTTTAATCCGTCAAGGGTCGTGATTCGGTTGCGAAGCTGCCAGCGCCAATCATTCCATTGGTTGCTTGTAACCGAAGGATAAAATCGGTATCGAAAGTCCTGCGTTCTGGGATTCTCTCTAAGTCCCTGAGTCTTAAGCCCCCGGATGAAAGGACGAACATTATCGCTTTTTTTTTCGTTATGATTTTTAGGGTTGAAGGGTGTGGCGGGGTGTGGGTGTGGAAGCGCTGATGATCTTTGCCTACAACCCAGCGGGTCTTGGTCCTCGTTGGAACAAAGCTCCTTTTTCATCTCTCTGTCTCCTTTTGATAACCGGATTTACCGGTCGAGTCTGGAATGGTTCACCTGTCGTCTGTCGGCATTTAAAGCAATATGCGTGCCGTTATGTTATTTATACTATTTACAGATAGTTAAATAATTTGTACGGAACGCTGTCAGAACCATCGGTTCCGAAATATTTCCTGCAATCCCAAACCGCAGATCTAAGGTGATAACACCGCCTTTTATGCAGTGAAATCTCAGTTCTCATTTAAAGAAAAACGGAACTACAATGTCCGTTTTCTGCATTTCCCTACAATTTCATGTTGTTGTTCTAAAATTTTAAATACCGATGGATTTCGGATAAGAATTTCTCCTTCAACTGGAAGTAAGGATTCTGATTTGTGAAACGGTACGTCGGGTATGGAATTCACTTTTCTTAGAACAAACCATAGTTATAAAATAGATTTGTCTCATATTATCGATAAGTTATATGTCACTCAGTGTTCAAGGCGGCTATTATGGAAAAAGAATCGGCACGATTGTTGCTCAGTATAGGTGAATACGCCCAACGGGTGCATCTCAATCATTTAATCATTTAATCATTTAATCAACTCATTTGCAAGGGAAGGATTAGGAAATGGCAACAACCGATAAAAGAAACAGGCTGGTAACCATCGTCGGTTATATAGACCCCATCGATGAAGACGACCATGAAGCCGGAGCCATGATTTCAACCGAAAATAATGAAGAGTACATGGTCGAGATAAATAAACAAAGCCGGAAGCTGCTCGATTTTATCGGTGAAGAAGTTAAGGTTCAAGGGGCGGTGACAGAGACAGAAGATGGGGAAAAACGGATTTTAATAACGAAATTCGAAATCATTGACTATGAAGAAACCTATGAAGATGATACATATAACCAGGCTGATGGAAGCTATGAGCGATATGATTATTAACCCAAATCCCCTTATTACAGCGAAAGCCTTTGGGTGAGGAGGCAAAAATGCCCGAATATGAGTTTGTTTGCGATAAATGCGGGAAAGGTTTCACACTGGCCATGTCGATCTCTGAGTATGAAAAAAACAATTTCAAGTGCCCGGCGTGCAAAAGCCCGAAGGTGACCCGGCAAATCAGCATATTCCAGACCAAAACCTCGCGGAAAAGCTGAAGGGGTACCTATCCGGTCATCCCCGCAGAACATCTCCATACTGACCGATGAAGGTCAACTCCCACTTCCCTTTCATAGGAGCGACCTCAATCAAGTTCCGTTATCTTTTGATACACTCTTTAAACCTCTGCACCCGTGAACGGTTACGATAAAATATACTCGCGGATTCATGTTAACGGGTTTCGTGTTTCCGCTTCTCGTGATATAGAGTATCTATTTTTCTGTAGGTCTAAATTCCGATTCTCATCATCCAAATTCCAAGGAGAGAACAGCATGAGAAAAATTCTGACCGTAACAAGGGAACCGGATGTGAACAAAACAATTACTCACGCATTAGGCAATTCATACAGCATCGACCTGGTGCTTGGAGGGGATGAAGCACTGGGGCATTTAAGCAAAAACCCCTGCGATATTGTCTTTATTGATCTCGATATGCTGCCGACAACACCGGAATCCGATTATCAGGATGCAATCGAACCGTTTTTGGAAATACGACCTCGCATTGAAACCGTCATAATAACGCCATTGGAAAGGATTCGGCATGCAGTTCGATTTGTTAAGGCCGGCGCCTCGGATTATGTAATATCTCCCGTGGATGCAGAGGAGGTCAAATTTGTAGTGGATTCGATTTATGAAAATCGTTTAAAGAAACACGAACTCGACTATCTTCGGGATAAATACTGGAAGCCTGAAGCGCTGGAATTCATCCAAACGAAAAACCAAAAGATGGCGGCGGTGTTTAATAAAATCCGCGCAGTGGCGCCGACCAAAAGCTCGGTTCTATTAGCGGGTGAAACCGGAACGGGAAAAAGCCTGATCGCCAGGCTGATCCATCAGCACAGCAACCGTAATAATAAGCCGTTTATCAGCGTGCACTGCGGCGCCATTCCGGATACGCTCATCGAAAGCGAATTCTTCGGTCACGAAAAAGGCGC
>DUZK01000078.1 GCA_013349495.1 Deltaproteobacteria bacterium | reverse complement strand
TATTTCAGTGCGGTAACCGGACGCCAGGTTTCGCCCGATGACCTGATACCCATGAGCGAAGCGGTTTACAACTTTCAGAGGATCTTCAACTTAAAGATGGGTTTCGGAAAAAGGGAGCAGGATACAATTCCCTACCGTGCGGTAGGCCCGGTCACGAAAGACGAATACGAATCCAGACAAGAACGGTATGACAAAGAACTGGCCGAGAAATATAAAATCGAAATTTCCGGCATGGCGCTGGAAGAAAAAATAAAGGTGCTTCGCAGTCACCGTGAGGAACAGTACGAAAAACTGAAGGATGCCGTTTATATAAGGAGAGGGTGGACTGAGAACGGCATCCCTACATTAAAGACGGTCAAACGTCTGGGAATCGATTTTCCGGAAGTCCTTGAATTGTTGAAAGCCAACGGAATTGCGGAATGATCGTCGTGAACGGCAGGAATACACCCTGGCATCAGGGGCTCACCATTTCCGAGATGCTCAGTTCTCTGAATGACCCGTATCCCTATGTGGTGGTCCGTATAGACGGGAAGCATGTCTCCCGGCCGGATTTCGGAAATTACCAGATACCGGACGAATCCGAAGTATATCTGATGCCCCTGATAACAGGAGGGTAAAGAGCCGATCTTATGTTCATTGAGTCTGTTTCATATCCGGCGGCTTTGCTGGCGGGTGTATTGTCTTTCTTTTCTCCCTGCATTCTGCCGCTTATCCCGGCATATTTCTCTTTCATTAGCGGGTATTCGTTGGAGGAGCTGACCACGGCAAAGTCGGCTGCGCTTCGAAATCGGGTTGTTTATACCACGATCCTTTTTATTTCGGGATTTTCGGCGGTCTTTATTCTTTTGGGAGCATCCGCTTCCTTGTTGGGCGGTTTCATGAGCCTCTATAAAGATTATATTCGCATTATCGGCGGTGCTGTTATTATCCTGTTGGGACTTCATTTAACCGGCATTGTTCGGATTCGCCCGTTGAACGTTGAAAAAAGAATTCAGGTGAGAGAAAAACCGTTGCATTTCTTCGGTACATTCCTCATCGGTATGGCTTTCGGCGCGGGCTGGAGCCCGTGCATCGGACCATTGCTGGGATCGATCCTGATAATGGCGGGAAATCAGGATACCGTTGGACAGGGCATGGTCCTTCTGGGGATTTACTCGTTGGGGTTGGCGGTCCCCTTTATGGTGTTATCCATATTCATTAATTTTTTATTGCTGGTTATTGCAAAAATGAAAAGCGCTGCAAAAATTCTCCACCCGGCGGCCGGAATACTTTTGATAATCATGGGATTGTTTCTGGTTACCGATAACTTAAACTTACTGGCAAGAATATGATGGGTCGTATGATGAATAATAATAGAAAGGCAGTCGGTGTTTTCCTCATCTTTTGCATTCTTATTCTCCTGTTTGTCTCTGTAGCAGCTCACAGCGCCGCCCAATCCGGCAGCGTCAATTGGTACGGTTATGATGAAGGGCTGTCTTTGGGAAAAAAGAATGGTAAGAAGATATTTATGTACTTCTGGGCGGAATGGTGCAAATTCTGCGAGGTGATGGAAAAGGAAACGCTTACAAAACCGAAGGTCATCCGATATCTGAATGACAACTTTGTCTCCATCAAAGTTAATTCCGATGCGGAAAAGGCCATTGCCACGCGCTATTTTGTTCGAGGCTTGCCGACCATGTGGTTTTTGGGAAAAAACGGTGAAAAAATAGGCTACCATCCCGGATATGTGGCATCGGATATGTTTCTCCCATATCTCCGGTACATTCAATCGGATAAATACAAGAATATGTCTTTCCAGGATTTCCTGAAACACTCCTGAGTCGTGTCAGGAAAATGGTGAAAGAAAAACCGAAGGTCTACTGTTTATTCTTTAACCTGGCGTTCCGTCTGATGAGCCGGAAGGTGAGGGAAAGAATGGTCCCGCCGCTCAATACCACCAAAACGATCGGTACCCAAATATACGAACGATACGAAATGCTTTCGCTGGCCACTGAAATCCCGATAAATCCGAATAGAAAAACAACGAAAAGAAATACAATCAGAACCAGGAAAGCGATTTCTGAATCGTACCATGGTACAATAACCTTGCGATAGACGGGATTCTGGTCCAGTCTCATTTATGAGCCCTCAAATAATTTAAAATGAAAAAGAAAATTCTTATACCATAGTTTATGCTAACTGATTTAAAAATCAACCCGTATGTGTCTCACATCTAATAAGATATATTAAGGCGGAATCACAATAATGATCGTGCCAAGAATTCTTTTCAATAACAGCATCAGGCGATCTGTTTTGGGCATCCTTTCGGCTGTCCTTCTCGGAGGTTGTATGGTGAGTCCAAAGCAACACTTAAAGATTGAATCCGCATCGTTTGATGAAGGATCCATTGTCGCGGGCAAATCAGGCCGGACCGTATCATTTGAATCCATGATGGCGGATATTAAGAGCGTTCCGGTCATCTATGCGGGCGAAAAGCATACCAGCCCTGAGCATCACGAGATACAGCTTCGCATCATAAAAGAAATCTATAAGGATTTTCCGGACATGATGGTGGGAATGGAAATGTTTGCGCAGCCTTATCAACCGGCCCTGGATGAGTGGTCCGATGGAAAGCTGGATGAAAGCACATTCCTAAAACGGGTTCATTGGTATGCAACTTGGAAGTACGATTTCGAATTGTATCGAGAAATCCTGACGTTCATTAAAGACAATAAAATTCGGCTGATCGCGCTGAACGTCCCCTTTCATATTCCTTCGAAAATTGCGGTGGGCGGTATTGAAACGCTGCTGAAAGACGATCAAAAATATCTTCCTGAAAAGATCGACACTTCCATTCCCGCCCATCGGGAATATCTCAAGGGGATATTTGAACAACACCATGTGAAGGGGCGGCAGGATTTTGAAAACTTCTACATGGCCCAGTGCGTATGGGAAGATGCCATGGCTGAAACCATAGCCAAGAACTTGACGCAGTCCAAGATGGTGGTGTTGGCGGGAAACGGGCACATTTATCGAAAATTCGGAATTCCCCAGAGGGCGTTTAACCGGACCGGCCGTTCTTTCCGAACCCTCCACCCCGTTGCCGTCGGCGAAAATGCTCAACTGATTGATGCAGATTATCTATGGGTGACACCAAAATCAAAAAGAAAGATTTTTCATCGCTTCAGGCAATAAATGGGGCTGTTTTACCATAAAGCATCCATATTTCTGGATCATCTCCCGATTAGTTGTAGTGCGTTAAGGCAGAATAAGTGGACAATCTCGAATTGAGCATGTGGCGTTTTAGAGGGTTCAAGGGGTCGAGGATTCGAGGGTTCGAGTGAAAGGCTGATCACAGAGGGTTCAAGGATTCCAGGGTTCGAGTGATTGGAAACCCAGATACTATTGGCAGGGGATTTAGGCTTCATTGAAAAAGGTGACCTGGGTACATTAGAAAAGGACAAAGCAGAAATCGAAAGAATGTTAAAAGCGTTTATAAAATCTTTAGAAAACAAACCCTTGAATCCTTGACCCCCTGAATCCTTGGACCCTCTTCTCCAACAATATTGGAGAAGAACCTTATTTCTTTACTATCCATGACTTTACACCCCTACATATTGAAATTTTTCATTGACACATATCAATATATTGCGGTATTCAGATTTTCATTCCCAATTTTATCAGTGGGCCCTACTGACCAATCTTTCCGAACGTAACTGAAGAGGACATGACAGTGTTTGAGCAAATCAAGAAACGGGACGGCAGAATAGTTGAATTCGATTCTTCAAAGATCACCGGAGCAATAGACAAAGCAGGCAAAGCCAGTGGAGAGTTTGGCGAGCGGGAAGCGAGAAAACTCACCATGCGGGTCCTCACAATGGCCCACGAATTACGACTGGGTTCTCTTCCGGATGTGGAAGAAGTTCAGGACATTGTGGAAAGGGTGCTCCTGGACTCTCCGTTTTATAAAACCGCAAAAGCCTATATTCTATACCGTGAACAACACGCACAGATCCGGAATATCGCGACAAAGGCCAGTGTCGATCTGGTGGAGCATTATATTCAGAAACTGGATTGGAAGATCAAAGAAAACAGCAACATGTCCTACTCGCTCCAGGGGCTGAACAACTATATCTCATCGGATGTCACCTCTGAATACTGGCTGAACCGAATCTATCCTCCGGAAATCCGCAACGGACACAAGTCCGGCGATTTCCACCTTCATGATTTGAGCCTCCTATCCGTCTACTGTGTGGGGTGGGACCTGCAGGACCTTCTGAAACAGGGATTCAGAGGCGTTGAAGGCAAGGTTGAAAGTGCACCCCCGAGACATCTTCGTTCAGCCTTGGGTCAGATTGTCAATTTTTTCTATACCCTTCAGGGCGAAGCAGCCGGCGCCCAGGCCATTTCTAATTTCGACACCCTGCTTGCCCCCTTTGTTCGGCATGACAATTTAGCCTACCGCGACGTCAAACAGGCCCTGCAGGAGTTTGTTTTCAACATCAACATCCCCACTCGGGTCGGTTTTCAGACCCCGTTTACCAATATCACCCTGGATCTTTACGTACCGTCCATCTTAAAAGATCAACCGGTGGTAATCGGCGGTGAATATCAGGGCGACACCTATGCGGATTTTCAGCCCGAGATGGATCTCATAAACCGCGCATTTGCCGAGGTCATGATGTCGGGTGATGCAAAGGGACGGGTCTTTACCTTCCCCATCCCCACCTACAACATTACGGAGGACTTCGACTGGGACAATCCGAATCTGGAAAAGGTTTGGCTCATGACCGGCAAATACGGGATTCCCTATTTCTCCAACTTCATCAACTCGGACATGTCTCCTGAAGATGCACGGTCCATGTGCTGCCGATTGAGACTCGACAACAGAGAATTATTAAAACGGGGCGGCGGTCTCTTTGGCGCCAATCCGCTAACCGGGTCCATCGGTGTTGTAACCGTGAACTTGCCGAGAATCGGATATACATCTAAAACAGAGGAAGAATTCCTCGAAAAGCTGACGCAAAGAATTCTTCTGTGTGCAGAAAGCCTAACCGTTAAACGGAAGGTTTTGGAACAGTTTACGGACAAAAACCTGTATCCGTATTCCAAGTTCTATTTACGAGATATTAAACAGTTCAGCGGCTTGTACTGGAAAAATCACTTCTCCACCATCGGAATTATCGGAATGAATGAGGCCTGCGTCAACTTTATGGGCGAAGGCATCTCCACAACGGCGGGCCAGGCATTCTCCCACAAGGTAATGGATTTCATTCGCGATTTGATTTCAAAACTGCAAGAAGAGTCCGATGAAATCTTCAATCTGGAAGCGACCCCCGGCGAGGGCACATCATACAGGCTTGCCATGCTGGATAAGAAGACATTTCCGAATATTGTCTGTTCCAATGAAGAAGAATACCAGAAAGGGGCGGCGCCGTATTACACCAACTCCACCCAGTTGCCGGTGAATTATACGGATGACATCTTCGAAACCCTGCGGCTTCAAGACAAGCTCCAGTCAAAATATACCGGCGGCACCGTTCTTCATATCTATCTGGGTGAAATGGTCAGTGATCTCGATGCCATTAAAGGACTGATTAAAAAAATCGCTTCCGGCTACAGTCTCCCCTATTTCACACTCACCCCCACTTTCAGTATCTGTCCCTCCCACGGCTACCTGAAGGGTCAGCAGGATCAGTGCGCTGAGTGCAGTCAGGAAACCGAAGTCTACTCACGGGTCGTCGGATATCTCAGACCGGTCAAACAGTGGAACACCGGAAAGCAGGCCGAATTTAAAATGAGAAAGACCTTTGAGTTAAATCGGGCGCAGATTTACGCTGAAGTTCGCAGATAATTTAGACTCTAAGATACATCAATATGATCTTCGGCGGCATCCAGAAAAATTCTTTAATCGACTATCCGGAAAAAGTCAGTTGTATTCTCTTTTTATCCGGCTGCAACTTCCGGTGCCCCTATTGCCACAATCCACAACTGGTGGCAGAGACAAAGACACCGCCCGATTTTCTCACTGAGAAATGGTTTCTTCAATTTCTGGAGAAACGGAAAGGCTTTTTGGATGGGGTCGTCGTATCCGGCGGCGAGCCGACACTGCAAAATCGAATCCCTTTATTATGTAAAAAGATAAAAGCCATGGGCTATCCCATAAAGATCGATACCAACGGGAGTCGTCCAGATATCCTTAAGCATCTTATCGATGACAGGCTGGTGGACTATATCGCCATGGACATCAAGACCGTCCCGAATTCCTATTATCCGCATATAGCCAAAGAAAACCGTCCGGAAACGATTCTTTCCAGCATTCGAATCATTCTGGAATCAAAGATAGACCATGAATTTAGAACGACATGTGTAAGGCCTTTTATAACAGAGGAGATAATCAGAAAAATAACCGTCTTGATAGAAGGGGCCGATCGGTTTGTTTTGCAGCAGTTTCAAGATACCGGAATATTGAACCCGGCATTTTTCGAGGCCACCGGTGCTCTTTACACCGGCAGTGAATTACGCCGATTCCGGACGCTTTCCCAGCCTTATGTCCGCGTCTGCACGATTAGAGGCATAAACGATTAGGGCTACCCGCTTCCTTTTAAGGCCTTCTGGACAACTCCCAGAAGCTTATCCGGATCAAACGGCTTGCTGATATAGGCCACGGCATTTTTAATGGCGTGCTGTCCCGACATACCGCTGATAACGATCACCGGTGTGTCTTTATATTCGCTTTTTGACAGTTTCCGGTAGAATCTGGGTCCCCATTCTTCGGGCATTTGGAGGTCGAGGGTGATCAGATCCGGCTTTTCACGTTGCGCGGCCTCAAATCCCTCGTTTGCATTAAAAGCGGTAGCGGTTTCATAACCATTGTCAATGAAAAGGGTTTCAAGATATTTGACCACTACCGGATCGTCATCGATGATCAAAATTTTTTTCGCCATAACAAACCTCTTGGTATTTTCGATTTGCGATTTGCGATTTGGACCTTTCGATCCATGTCATTTCCGATGGTTACGTTAATGTCTATGGGTAAAGAATCGAAAATCCAAAATCGTCAATTCCTCGGGTGGCACTCGGCACACATCACCGGCCCTGATTTCTTCTCCAAATGACACCTTTTACAGTTTATGTGATAGGCTTTTACCAGGGAGATGGGATATGAATCCCCTTCCGATGCGTGACACTCGGAGCATTCCTTGTCTTCTGAAGATTCACCTTCGACAAGCTTTCCGTCTTCATACTGATGATGGCAGACAGCACAATCATCTATTCCCGCCGTTTCGTTGTGTTCATCATGCTTAAAAGGAACCGGAGGTCTCATGCGCTCCGTAAATGCACTGTCTTCAACGGTAACTACATCTTCCTGGGAAAAGACGGATATCCCAAAAATCAGAATGGCTGTAAAAAGGATTGCCGTGAGAACACGTATTTTCATCTGAGTCTCTCCCTTACTTCAAAACATCTCACCGGGACCCGGTCTTGCCCAAACAAGCGGTTATTCGCCCGGTTTGTCCATGGTCTCGTATAGGATGTCGCCGAGAAACTTGAGATCCATTCCGAGACCATAGTGATGAATGATATCTTCAAGCCCGCCATGACAATTGTGGCAGGGCGCAATAATCGTTTTGGCGCCTCTGGCTTTTGCTGCAAATAATTGTTCCGCTTTCACTCGATTCCCGTTCACACGCTTCATTTTAAACGGGGGTCCGCAATTGATGACCCCTCCACCTGCCGCGCAGCAGTAGTTATGTTCCCGGTTGGGTTCCATTTCGACAAACGTGTCGCAGGTCAGTCGGACAACTTCCCGCGCTTTTTCATGAAGGCCCGCCCCCCGGATGGTGTTGCAGGGATCATGAAAAGTGACCGGGGTTTCATACTTTTTAGCAATCTTGATACGACCCTGGGAAAGAAGTTCATGATAAAACTCGATGCCGTGGATGACCGGAATCGGATACATCTTCCACCCCAGCACCCGATTTCCCACATCATATACGGACCGGAAGGCGTGGCCGCATTCGCCCATTACGATGCGCTTGGCTTTGAGTCGTATGGCCGATTCGAAATGGACTTTTTTCAACCGGGCCATCATATCATTGTCCCCGGTGAACATACACATGTCGCTGTTATCCCAACCCGGACCCGCCGGCATGGTCCAGTCAACGCCGGCAACGTTCATTATTACGGCCGCCTGATAAATCAGGCCGGCGCGAAACTTGGGTTCAGGAGCGATAACGGAGTAGTAGACATCGGCGCCTTCTTTGTCCAGGGGGATCCGAAGGTCCGAAATTTCATCCTGTGCCTCTTCTTCCTGCCATTGAAGGGTGTCGATCCATTCATCATCCTTAACCCACATCTGGTTGATGGTGGCGGCATGGCTGTGAGCCGTATCCTGGATGTATTGGGGTGTAACTCCCAGCAGGTGACAAATCCGCCGCATGACTGTAATGAGATAGGCCACATCGATGCCGAAGGGGCAATACATGGCGCAACGCCGGCAAAGATTGCATTCTCCGTGTGCGATCTCACAGGCTTGTTTAATAAATTCGACATCCATTTTCCCCTTCTTTTTCACCATTTCCCAAATGGTCTGCTTTATTTTTCCGGCAGGGGAATATGCGGGATCATTATCGTGGGAAAGATAGTAATGGCATGCTTCACTGCAAAGTCCGCAGTGAACGCAGGTATCCACATAGGTTTTGAAACGGGCTCCGCTCTCCCCTTTCAAAACCTTGTTGACCACCTGCTCGATTTTTTCAGGAGTGAGGTTATCCGCGCCCTTTTCTATTCCAATATCTTGTACGCTCTTTTTTTCTTTGTGAATGGTTGCAGGTTCAACCATGGTATATCCTCCATATTCAAAAACTAATTACCAATCCCTTGCATGTCTGATGCCGCCGAATTCTGAACCGATATAGCCCCGGGTAAACGGAAAAAATAGCATGTGAATGAGCCGGGTAAACGGAATGGCGGCCAGCATGATTTCACCCGACAGGATATGCGCGATTCCCATTACTTTGTATCCGATCCACTGGTGGTAGGTCCAGAAACCCGTAATAAAAGGAGCGGCAACAATGGCCAATACGATAAAATCAGAAGGGGCCGTTAAAAATTTAACTTCCGGTTGAATGATTCTTCTCACCAGAAAAAACACACAGCCGCCGATGACCACCAGGGTCATAAAATCGGCCACCCCATCCGATATAAACCACCAGCTGATATCCCACGCCTGCTTCCACAAAATGACATGTGCGAACAGGAATATGGGAACGATGAGAAGGCACAGATGGAAGGCGAAGGTAACGATGGTAAAGAAGGGTTTCTTTCTCGAGTTGGTACTGGCAAAGGGGACTATCCAGTGAATGATGGACCGAAATGCGTAATAGGGGCTCCAGTAGGCATACACCATAGGATCTTTCTTTTTAGCCAGCATGGCCATGGATATAAATCGATATAAACTTCCCCCGATAAAAATAATAAAGGAGACCCAAACGAGGGGGCCGGTCACAAAGGCGTAGACATCATGCATAGCAAATCTCCTTAAACATCGGCAACCGATAAAACCTGGCGACAATAGACACCGGTTTCCGAAGCGGTCTCAATTCCGCGAATCAAGAGTTTGTCACTGTCTGGACTGAAAGCCGGATCCCAAACGGCTCGGTAAGATTCTTTAAACGGTTTGCCGTCAACCAGTATTTGAAACGCTCCGTCCTTCTCTACTTTTGCGGCAACATGCCGGCCGTCCGGGCTGAACACCGGCTGCCAAACCATATCGCAGCCTCCGCTCCAGGCGGTTCCATCGACAGCAATAGTATATTTTCCGCCATCCTTGCCGATGCATGCGACCCGTTTCCCGTCCGGACTGAATACCGCATCACTGACCAGGTCACTAAAGGTTAAAGACCAGGGGTTCCCGTCCACGGCAATGGTCCATCGTCCGAATTTCGGCGCAACGATGGCTGCCAGCCTTTCTCCATCCGGACTGTACATGTGATGCCACAACTGTGTAAATTTCCGGTCCCAAACCGGTTTTCCATCCTGTGCCAACATCCAACCCCCGGCAGCTTTCACGGGTGCGGTCACGGAATCGTCTTTGGGACTGAATTTCGGCTGCCAGACACATGGATATGTTGTATCCCAGCAATCGCCGTTAACTGCAATGGTGTAATCGTAAAGGGTCGTCCTCACTTCTGCCGCCACCTGGCTGCCGTCATGGCTGAAGTCCATCTTCCAGACGTTAACAAAATTCTTTTCCCACGCTTTGCCGTCCACGGCAGCGGTGTAGCATCCTTTTTTGTAAGTAAAAATATCGGCCTCTGAAAATGGAACGGTTTGAACAACGGCAGCCACATGATTTCCATCATGACTCAGGGCCATATTGGTCATGGATGAATAACCGGTTTCCCAGGGAGTGTCATTCGATGCGACAAAATATTTCCCCCCCTTCTGGACCGCCACAATGATGTTGCTGCCGTCCGGTGAGAACTGTGTATTCCAAACGTAATCGAACCGGTTTTCCCAGGTCGCACCATCAACGGCAACGGTCCATTCGCCGGTATCGGAAACCATGGCGGTGAGTCGGTTGTCCGGACCGAATCTTAAATACCATATCTTATCAAAGCCGCTCTCCCATGCCGTTCCATTTACGCAGACGCTGAATTCCATATCTTCTGTTTTCACAACGGCAGCAATCTTCTCGCCGTCAGGACTTACATACGGCTCTTCAATCCAGGAAAATGTATCTTTCCAGGCATCGATATCCGTAATCTGTTTTTTACCGATGTCCCAGTCCCAGCTGCTAATATTTACCATGCGTTTACTCCTTTGATACCCTCATTCGGGTAGCAGCATTCATCAAAGAAAGCTCTGTCTTTCGTTCATAAGATGCGCTTAACGAGTATGTTTGACAAAGATTCTTTTTATATTTACAGATTGACGGTCATGAATATACCATAATAGTTAGCCGGTCAATTCCACCATGTGGTAGTTTTGAATAATTCTTGTATAAACCTCCTTTACATGTTAAGAAAATCGTCTTGATCTAATACAGAAAACCCGGTTTTAACGTCATTTTAGCAGGTTAAGGTTCGAAAGGAGGATTAAGTTCATGGATCAATTCAGGCGGTTTGCACCCATTGCCTTTTCCGTGTTAGCTGCATTGATCTTGCAGGCCATATTCGTCTTCGCAGATTGTAAAGATACACCCGACAGGGCGGTTGTCGAATTTTCAAAAGACTATTTTATGCTAAATCCGACCATGGCCGAGCGGCTCTGTGCCGATCGGAAAAAGATCGGAGATACCGACACGGTCAATCATTATCTTCATATCGTTTCTCAAAAAGCCCAAGCGCGCGGGTTCCGCCTGGAATTCATGAAAAACAGGCTGTACAATATTAAAACAAAAACGCTTCGCATGGACGACACTTCAGCCGAAGTTCAACTCAGGGGAAGAAAACGATTTGCCATGAACCCGCTATATGCAACCGTTGCTCAGATTTTCGGATTCAGCAAATCCCAAGAAGTCGATCAGACGCTTTCCCTGGTAAAAGAAGAAGGATCATGGAAAGTGTGCGACGGGCTATTTGACTTGCCCCTGGAGATTTGATTCCAACAAGTTAGATCGGACGCAGATTTGCGCAGATACACGCAGATAATCAAAGATCGATACTGGATACTGGCCTCTTGATACGGGAATACGGTGCTGGATCAACTCAAATATCGAGTATCAAGCATCGAGCATCAAGAATCGAACAAATAAATCCGCGTTCATCCGCGTCCCCAAAAAGGAAATTACTATACTATAGATATATCGGCGCGTTTGAAAAAAATGGAACCCATCTATAAGTCTATTCGCAAACGCGCCCGCGAGATCGCATCCCGGAATCCATTGCCAAAATTCTACCAGGATTATTCCACCGCGACTCAACTTTCGAGAAACATCTTTCGTTCTGAACCGCTGATTCGAGAAATTCGGAACCAAATTACCAGACAATTGGAAAACGACTTTGGACACGGCTTGAAGCATGCGGTTAAAGTCGCCTTTGATATCGGCATTCTGATGATTGTGGAAGCCAATCGGTCCGGATATTCGGATGCATATACGCAAAGGCGCGTGGTTCTGGCCCAATGCGCGGCGCTGCTCCATGATATCGAGCGAAAACAGGATGAGCATGCGCGAGTCGGCTCGGATACGGCAAATCAGATACTGCATGATTATCCCTTTGCTCCGGACGAGATAGAAGACATCAGTCTGGCGATAAGGAATCATGAAGCGTTTAAATCCACTGCACCATTAAAAACCGATGAAGGGACATTGCTGTCGGATTGTCTTTATGACGCGGATAAATTTCGATGGGGGCCGGATAATTTTACCGATACCGTATGGCGAATGGTCTCTTTTTCTAAAACGCCCTTTGACAAGTTCGTTCGATATTATCCAAAAGGGATGAAAAGCCTTGGAAAAATTAAAACCACATTTCGTACGGATACCGGAAAGCAATACGGGCCGCAGTTTATCGATCTGGGAATCGCAATCGGTGAAGCGCTGTATCGGGTGATCCTGGATGAGTATTCAGACCTGAACACCGAAATTTAATTACGTAAATGGGACGCGGATTTGCGCAGATAAGATTATTTGATATATTTTAAATCTTTATGATCCGTGTTCATCTGTGTCCATCTGTGTCCCGATAAAGGAGTGAGTGATGAAAGATGTTGTCATTGTCTCTGGGTGCCGCACTGCCATCGGCGCCTTTGGTGGAACGCTGAAAGACAGCCACGCTGCGACCATCGCAAGCGTTACCATGAAGGAGGCCGTCAAACGGGCGGGAATCGATCCGGCACTGATCGACGATGTTCGCTATGGATGCAACATGGAACCGGCCGATTCTTTAAATGTTGCGCGGGTCGGCGCCCTGCTTGCCGGCATTCCGGATCATGTTACGGCCGCCACCATCAACCGGGTTTGCATTTCCGGGATGGAGGCTGCGCTCTCCGGCATGGCTATGATTCAAGCCGGCATGGCGGATATCATCCTTGCCGGAGGCGTTGAGCACATGTCCGGTGTGCCCTATTCCGTACCGGCAGCCCGTTGGGGATGTAAACTTCAAGATCAGGTATTTGTCGATTCCCTGATCCATGCGTTGCATTGCGGGTCGCAAATTCTGCCGCATCCCGAGGAAGGACCGGTCAATGCGGAAGAACCGCCGCTGAGCCTTTTCAAGGGAAAACCCTACATCATGGGACATACCGCCGAGTTCGTTGCCCAGTATTTGGATATCAGCAGAGAAGAAATGGACGAGGTTGCTTTAAGAAGCCATAACAATGCCGAACGTGCAACCAGGGAGGGTTTCTTCAAAGAGGAAATCGTACCCATGGAAATCCCCCAGCGGAAAAAAGCGCCTCTTATCTTCGATGCCGATGAACATTTTAGGCCGGGACTCACCATTGAACAGCTTCAAAAGCTTTCCCCTGCATTTGTACCGAATACGGGCAAGGTGACCGCAGGAAACTCAAGCGGAATCAATGACGGCTCTGCCGGACTCATCATCATGTCGGCAGAGAAAGCCAAAGAAGTGGGCGCAACGCCCATTGCCAGGATCAAGGCGGTGGGAAGAGGCGGGTGTCATCCGTCCGTCATGGGGCTGAGCCCGGTTCCGGCGGTAAACAAGCTGCTCGATTCCAGCGGGATTAAAATGGAAGATTTCGAACTCATCGAAATCAATGAAGCGTTTGCCGCACAATATATCGGCTGCGAACGGGAGCTGGGGCTCAATCGGGACATCACCAATGTCAACGGCTCCGGCATCGGCCTGGGACATCCGGTGGGCGCCACCGGGGCCCGGATCATGGTCACGCTGATTCATACGATGAAACGCGAGGGAAAAACCCTGGGTTTGGCCACCCTGTGCGGCGGCGGCGGTGTGTCCATGGCCTGCGCACTGGAAATGCTTTAGCAGCACGCAGATACACGCAGATCTACACAGATAAAAACGTTATGGAATGGTTATAATTTTAATGGGTTAGGCGATACTCGCAATTCGATCCAGGCTGATGTTGGTGCAAACATAACACAGGGTATTGGCTCGGCTGATGAGTCTTGGAGAATTGACCAAAGTTTGTTGAGTTGATATCATTTTACGATGACAATGATTGATGAAATCCGGATTAAGATTAGAACTCGCGAATATGAATTCTCGAAACATGCCGTCGATCAGAGCATTGTCCGAGAGATTAGTGTTGCGGAGGTGGAGGAGGCGATAGACGGCCGAAGTGAAATTATTGAGGACTACCCGGAAGACAAATATGGACCGAGTTGTCTCATCCTTGGCATCACTGAAACAGGGCGACCATTGCACATTCAATGCAGCTATCCAAGCAGACCACTCGTCAAGATCGTTACTCTGTATCAGCCTGACCCTGATCTGTGGGTCGATTTTCGGTTCAGAAAGTGAGATGAAGGGAGATTTAGAATGAAAGAAACAATGTATGATACCAAAGTAACTTATACTCTGGAACGTGGTGGTAAGTTTTTCATTGTTGAAAATGTCCCTGCGCGCGTGTGTCGGGAGACAGGTGAGCAGTACTTTGCTCCAGAAACAGTAGAACATATCCAATCCATTATCAAGAGCAGGAAGCGGCCCGACAAAGTGATCGAAACTCCCGTTTTCAATTATGCATAAGAGCTATGCCATCCATAAATTGGAGTTGGACGTACTTAAAGGTGTCAATAAAGGGGATCAAGTCTGCTCTTGACCCATCTGTTTTGACCCTCGATTCCTTAAAAAACTACACGATATCGGAGATGCTTCGGATGGGTGAATAGAATCCTGCTTTTATCATTTTGCCGAGAATATCGTCCGCCTGGAACAGCGAGATTTGCCCTTCATGAAAAGCCGCTTTGAGGATTCCGATCGTGCC
>DUZK01000077.1 GCA_013349495.1 Deltaproteobacteria bacterium | reverse complement strand
GATTCAGTTCTAAATGCTTGTACGCCTTGGATCCTTGGATATCGATTTCTATGGGTTCCTCTTGACCGAATCCCATGGTTTTTACGATTTGGTTCGCCACATTGACCACCAGAAGCTCTTTGGAAAGAAAATCCGCTTGATCTATTTTGTCATGGTAGGCAGCGACCTTAACAAATTCGCTTGAAAATTTCCAAAGCTTCATTAAAGACGCACCGAACCTTCCATGATTCATATTGACGGTTTCAAGAATCTCTGCAGTGTCCACCTCGCCGCCCAGTTTGTTTTTCATTTGCAACTCGGCGATCACTTGAAAAAGAACCAGTTTTCCGATGTCATGAAGCAGCCCTAAGGTAAATGGATCGCTGGGTAATTCTAATTTCAGTAAATTGGCAGTAATCTGTGCCGCATATGCACAGGAGAGTGAATGTTCCCACAGGTTCTCGATAAATGCTCTGAATCGTTTGTTCTGGGTTGAATACATGGTTCGGTTGAGAATGGCATCGGCATATTGTCTGGTGGTATTTATGCCCAGGCGGCTGATGGCTTGAGTCAGGTTTTTATTTATCGTCACACCTCTATAGTATGCGGAATTGGATATGCTGATAAGTTTTAATGATACAGCAACATCTTTACTCAACAAGTCGCCGATATCCTGCATATTGGCTCCCTTGTTGATCAGGTCTTTGAATTTTATGGAGATTTGGGGCGGAGAAGGAAGATCGATTTCACCCCGCTTGAAGACAAAGATGATTTCTTCAAGAATATTAGTCTTGCATTTATCGGGCTCTTTTACGTGAGATACATTGGTTGCCGGTTTTTCATCCTCTTCCTGCAGCCGGCTTTCCAACCCATCCACCCTTTTTTTCAAGGCAGCGATGGTCTGTTTCATTTTCTGTTTTTCATTAAATTCATCGATTGCCTGTTGAATGGTGTGTTTGAGCAGGGGGTGATAATCGCCGGATTTAACGATAAAATTCCGTGCGCCGTGCTTCATGGCTTCAATGGCGTAATTTCCATCATTGGGGGCGGTGAGCAATAGAACGGGAAAGGGGGCTTTCTTGATGATATTGATCAAAAGCGGGGTATCGATTTTTTCATTAAAAGAATGGTCCAATAGGAACAGCCTGATGGTTCTTAAGTGCTGCCCGATTTCCTCCTCTGATGACACGATCGCCACATCCTGGTCTTTATCCAAAAATTCCTTGATCTCTTGAGCCACCGTTATATCCTTGCTGGCTATGACAATCGAATTCATGTTCGCAATCCCTCCCGATACAACAGAATTCATACCCCTGCATTCGATACCGCCAATTCGTTTTTATTACGGTAATACAGTACGTTTTAATTTCCTGTTATTATGTTCGGCCAACCCTCAAAAATATCTTTTATTTCAAAAATCTGCACAAATCATGCCAAATAACCATATGGATTTATTGGGAAAATTCATAAGAAAAAAATCAATATTTACAGCGATATAGGATCACATCAACCGACAGTCGTCATATGAACGAAGAAACGCTCATCCGGTTAATAGTTGTCATTTTGGCGCTTGGCAAATAATTTAGAAACACATGTTAGCCGGTTTCATTGCATGTTCATCCGGCTGCGGCTGAGTTATTTTTATTCAAAAACTGCACCCTTTGTAGCCGGTCCAACCATCCGGCGGTATCGTTCAAGAAGAGAACCTTTTTCCAATTCGGTGCCTTCGGGCAACCGCCAAGCTGATTGTCGCTTTTGAAGCTGATCCTCTGGTACATCGAGTGTAATGGATCGGTTTGGGATATCGATATGGATGGTATCGCCTTCTTCGACCAGAGCGATGGGGCCGCCCAAATAGGCTTCGGGAGTTACATGCCCGATGCAAGCACCCCGCGTTGCACCGGAAAATCTGCCGTCCGTTACCAGTGCAACAGAGGTCCCCAATCCCATACCGATAATGGCGGATGTCGGAAGCAGCATTTCACGCATCCCCGGTCCGCCTTTGGGGCCTTCATATCGAATTACCACCACATCGCCGGGCTTGATGACTCCGCTGAATATGGCTTCCAAAGCCGGTTCTTCTCTGTCAAATACTCTTGCCGGACCGGAATGCACCATCATTTCGGATGCCACAGCAGAGGATTTTATCACAGATCCTTCAGGCGCCAGATTTCCATTCAGGACGGATATTCCTCCTTTTGAACTGATGGGCCGATCCACCGGATGGATAACCGTTTCATCGGATATGGATCGATTCGATATTTTTTCTCCCGTGGTTTTTCCGGATACGGTAAGGCACTCCGAATGGATTTTTCCATGCTTGTTCAATTCATTCATGAGGGCCGGAACCCCGCCTGCATCATAGAAATCCCTGGGGAAGTGTTCGCCGGCCGGTTTTAAAAGAACCAGGTGAGGGGTTTGAGCGGAGATTTCTGAAAATGTTTCCAAAGACAGCTCAATATCCAATTCTTTTGCAATTGCCTGAAGATGCAGGGTGGAATTAGTGGAGCCTCCGATGGCCATATCCACTGCAATGGCATTTTCAAAAGCTTCTTTGGTCATGATGGAACCGGGAAGGATCCTGTTGTCGTGAAGCGCCATGATCATGCGACCGGATTGGCGGGCCAACGCAACCCGGGCACCGAAGGTGGCCGGAATCAGAGCTCCGTCGGCCAGCGTCATTCCCAATGCTTCCGTTAAAATGTTCATGCAATTGGCGGTACCCATCAACGCACACGCTCCCGGACCCACATTGGCGCCTTTTTCAAATTCCGACAGGTCCGCCTCGCTCATCAATCCCTTTTCCACAGACCCTTCCGCCTCGATTAAATCCGTGTAGCAGACCTTTTTCCCTTTGAAGCAACCCGTTTCCATGGGACCGCCGGTGACCAGAATCGAAGGAATATTCAATCGTGCCGCCGCCATGAGCATGCCGGGGGTCACCTTATCGCAATTTGTCAGCAGAACCATGGCATCAAAGGCATGGGCGACAATCATCAACTCGATGGAATCGGCGATCATTTCGCGGCTGGGCATGGGCATCCGCATTCCCCGATGGCCGGTGGCCAGACCGTCGCAAATCGCAATGGAAGGAAATTCCAGAGGGGTTCCTCCGGCCTCGGCTATGCCCACCTTGATCGCCTGGCAAAGCGGCTGCAAATGGACATGACCGGGCATCAGTTCATTAAAGGAGTTGACCACGGCAACCAATGGCCGGTTGAGATCTTTCAACTCCCATCCCATAGAGTAAAATAGGGAACGATGGGTTGCCCGATCGACCCCCTGCGTCATGATGGCACTTCGAAGAGCTCCGCGTTCGTTTGGATCTTTTGACATATCCGTATCTCCAGTATGCTATATGGGATATAGTTTTTTTATTTCTTCTCCGCCCGTAAAGCTGTATTCAAGACCAGGATAGGCGCCGGAATGGACTTCATCGGTAAAAGTGCTGAAGGCCTGGATAAAATTCGGTGCGGCGTTTGCATATTGCTTGACGAATTTTGGAACAAATTTTTCGAATAGGCCTAGGATGTCGTAGGCATTCAGATTTTGACCGTCAACATGGGGTCCTGCACCGCATCCGATGGTAACCGCCTGTACCGATTCCGTTATGCGCTTTGCTACTCCTGCCGGTATGCATTCCAAAACCATGGCAAAGGCCCCGGCTGCGTCCAACGCTTTTGCATCGGCGATGAGTTGCTCCGCTTCTTTCTGGTTTTTCCCTTGAACCTTTAAACCTCCGAGGGCGGACTGACTTTGCGGGGTCAGACCGATATGGCCCATTACCGGAACGCCGGCGGATACAATTTTTTCCACATACGGCGCAAAGGATTCCCCCCCTTCCATCTTCACACAGTCGACTCCGGTTTCCTTGATTATTTTTCCGGCACTTGCCAAAGCCTGCTCAGGGCTGACTTGATAGCTCATAAACGGCATGTCCCCTACGATCAACGTATCGGGAGCACCTCTTCTAACTGCTTTTGAATGATAGATGATTTCGTCCAAAGTTACCGGGTTGGTATGCTCAAGGCCCTGAATGACCATGCCCAATGAATCGCCGACAAGGATCAGTTCTGCCTTGGATTTATCAACCATTCGGGCAAACGGATAATCATAGACGGTAATCATGGTGACTTTTTCATTTTTCAGTTTTTTATCTCTAAAAGATGGGATGGTGGTTTTTTTCTTGGTAAACTCAGACATGGCGTTTCCCCTGTAAAATTAATAAGATTTCGCATTTTAAAGACATATATAGTCGTGGCAAGTCAAGAGTTGGGTTTTCGATGGAACTATTCTTTTGGTGCAGGATCTGAGGTATACACCGGGTAAAAATCCTCATGAAAAACAACTTTCACGCTTTCCTCTTAACCGAGTGTTGAATTAAAAATTGCTCCATCATTTCATAAGGTTGCGCACCTACCAGATGTTGTCCGGACAAATAAAAAGTTGGAACCGCGGTGATGCCTAGACTGCGGGAAAGCGCCCAATCCTCATCCACATCATTCATGAAGGTACGTGTTTCAAGCATATTCCTGGCCTCATCTCCATCAAGTCCGATCGATTCGGCAAGTTCAACGAGAACGGGAATTTGGGCGATGTTTTTTCCATGAACAAAATAAGCCTTAAAGGCTGCATCATGAAACAAATCTCCTTTTTCTCGATCTTCCGCCCATTTGCCGAGTTCCTGCGCCAAACGGCTGTTATAGGTATGGGTTCGGTCGCCAAAGGGCAAATCTTCCTGACGTGCAACCTGTTTCAATCGGGCCAGCATCATACCGATATCTTTATTATGGCCCTTGAAGAGCTGTTCAAGGGGCAACCCCTCAGCCGGAGTGTTCGGGTGAAGCGGAAACGCCTTCCAGCGGATACCCAGATCATATTCCTTTTTAAGTCTTTCGATACGCCCGGTAACGAAATAGCACCAGGGTCAGATGTAATCCGAGAAAACATCGAGAATAACAGTATCAGACATGGAAAACCTCAGCCGACCAAGTCGGAAGCACCAAATCACAAATATCAAATCACAAACAAATCCCAATGACCGAAATTCCAAATTCGAAACATATACATGATAGATTAGAGAGAGTATTTCAATTCTGTTTTGGTCATTGGGTATTGGAATTTGTGATTTATTTGTAATTTGCTTGCCCGCCGTTTTTCTGGCGGGGTGCTTGATATTTGAAAGTTCAACAATTGGTGCTCGTATCCAGTGTAATAATCATAGGATAATGGGTACCGCCTGTCAAACCGCCAATGCAGTGATGTGAAGAAAGGACGTGACTTTTAATTTTCGGAGGCCTTTTCAATATCGATAATTGTTCGGCCCCGACCGAACGATTTGGTACGATACTTGGTGATTCCCATTAATTTTCCGGTTATTTCCCCCATGCGGTTCACCTGTTCAAGAATTTTTAAATTCTTATCATACACGGGATCATCTTTGGAAATCATCATGAGAATAAGCTCCGAGTAGCCGGATATGGCCATAAGCGGTTGATTCAGTTCATGGCAAACGGCTCCTGCGGTTTCCAGTATGATTTGAAGCCTTTCCTTTTGTTTACGATCTTCTTCCATTTTCCGTAGATGGACTTCCGCTTTTTTTAAATCATCGATATCTCTGATAACCGAAAGAATATGGGACTCGTTGTTCCACATCATAATCCGGGCAGACATCAATCCGGTGCGTACGGTTCCGTCTTTTAAGCGGAAAACGGATTCCATGTTTCTTACATGCCCATGTTTTCTCAACGTATCGAGGAATCTTTTGCGATCGCCGGGATTATTCCAGATACTGATTTCAGAGTTGGATCGGTGTATCACATCTTCACGTGAATATCCCGTCATATCCATGAATCCCACATTGATGTCGATATACACCCCATCTGCCATCCGGTTGATTCGGATCGCATCCGGGCTGGTCTCAAAGGCGGTTCTAAATCGTTCTTCACTCAAACGTAGTGCCTCTTCGGCACGTTTATAACCTGTAATATCTACAGATGTAATAATTGCTCCCCCCGGGAAAGAAGAAATGTTTATTCTTAAGAATCGGTCTCTGTATTTAAGTTCCGAAAAATCTCTTGAGTCGCCGGTTCGAATACATTCCATCAGTTCTGCATACATATCGATTTCATGGTTGGCGGCATAATCCTTGTACATGGTATCGCCGATACCCGGTAACCGGGTTCCCGATCTCTTTTTGGCAAGATTGTACCGGCTCACTTGGCCGTTTCCGTCAACGATGATGGTTTCAATTGGATTTTTCTCAAAGAGGGTGCGGTAACGCTCCTCACTTTCTAATAGCGATATCTCCATTTGTTTTTGTTCGGTAATGTCACGGGCCGCGGACAACATAAACGGGAT
Organism: Deltaproteobacteria bacterium; assembly: GCA_013349495.1. Lineage (GTDB taxonomy): Bacteria > Desulfobacterota > Desulfobacteria > Desulfobacterales > SURF-15 > DUZK01. The sequence goes on along the minus strand of DUZK01000077.1, from coordinate 8,579 downwards.
GTTCTGAACGTTAATGCACTGGCTGTTGAGTTCTATATGAGCAAGGCCGCCGTCTTTTCTCAACAGCATCATTTCATAAGCAAAAACATCTCCGGGTTTGATCTGATGCATCATCTCCTTGAGGGTCGTCTGCTGATCTTCAGGGAACAGATCCAGCAGTGTAATATCCGATAACTCTTCACCGGAATAACCGGTAAGGGTTTTGGCCGCATCATTAAAATCTGCAAAATTGCCACGAATATCTGAAATGAAAACAGCATCTCGGGTTCCATTGAACAACGAGCGCAGCCTTTCTTCAGAAGTCTTTATGGCATTTCCCCGATTCTTAAGCTGGACGATCTCTTCTTCCAATTGGAGAATCCGCTTTTCAAGCTCCTGGCAATTGTTTTGTGGGAACACGTTATCCTTCTCCTAGCTCACAAGCGATTGGATACCGATACAGTGAATCATCCAACCCTATGTTAATTGCAGGCATTCCTCCAAACTTGTTTATCGGATGATGATCTTGAATACTTTAATACAATCCTCCGGGCAAATGGGATCGATCAAGGCGGGACCGGTGCCATCAATCAGATGAGGCTATCTGCAACATGCGTCAAACGATTGATAGTTTTTAATAGACGGTCTTTATGAATTGATTTTATCTCTCAATAAATGAGAACATTTAAAAGTAACGACCTTTCTTTCCCCTAAGAGTAAATCGTCGCCGGTTGCCGGATTTCTTCCCCTTCGCTGTTTTTTCCCCTTCACGCAGAATTTCCCGAATCCGCTGATGAGTACATCCTCTCCTTGCTCCAGAGACGCTTTTATACTTTCCAACAAGGTCTCCACCAACTCCGAACATCGATTTTTAGGGTATCCAAGCTCGTTATTGACCGATTCTACAATATCAGCCTTTGTCAATGTCATCTGTTCTCACTCCTTAAAGTCCGGTAATGATATTTTGGTCAAATTATTGAGAACAAACTGTTTTGTCAAGAAATTTTGGAGGTTTGATAGGGACGATACTAGAAATTAATGCTTTGTACAAGGCGAAAGCCGACCGTGTAATTTCGATCATCGGGAAAGAGATAAAACCGATTGGCACTCCGCGCCTGCAACATCGCATAAAACCAGCTTCCTCCTCTCACAACCCGGTAATTTCCATTGCTGGGACCGGTTGGATTGGTGGCGGAACCTGTGGGATAGGCCCCCTCCCAGCTCTGACACCATTCCCAGGCATTTCCGTGAACGTCATATAGCCCCCATTGATTCGGTTTTTTTTGTGCTACCGGATGCGGGGTGTTTCCGGAATTGTTTTTATACCAGGCATAATCTCCGAATTTTTGAACATCATTTCCGAAAAAAAACCAGGTCGAACTGCCGGCCCGGGTTGTGTATTCCCACTCGGCTTCAGTGGGCAGGCGATATGCATTTGTTTCTTCCAACATGTTCAGGCGATCAATGTATTTTTGTACATCATTCCAAGAAACATTTTCCACAGGACAATCCAGCCCACAGTCATCAAAGTATGAAGGATTGCTGCCCATAACCGCCTGCCATTGGCCCTGGGTTATTTCCGTGGCGTGAATGAAAAAACCCCGGGGCATGGTGACCGTGTATGGTTGTTCATCTTTCCCCCGCCCGGGTTCATCAAACTGACTGCCCATAACAAATTTTCCAGGCGGAACATATACAAATTTCATTCCAAGGGTATTGGTTTGGGTGAGATCGAATCCGAAATGATGGACCATTTCATAAAAAATCCCTTTCAAATCATCATTCATTGCTTGAATGATCACATCGATGGGATCACCGCTATCAATCTTGGAAAACCAGAGGGGATACGTTCTCGACAGACTTTTCCATACCTGATAGATTTCCTTCAGGCTCGTTTCTGATTTCCAAACATCCTTGTATGATTGCATATCTTTTAGAAGGTAGAAAAAATCTCTTCTCGGAAAATTTATAGAGAGACCTCGCTTAAGAGAAGAAGACATCCAGGGAACCTGTTTATTCTTGCTGGAATCGGATACCGCTTCCTTTACATCTTGAGCGATATCCATCAACACAAGTTCCGGATCTGAAAGATAGGATGCAATGGCGTCCGTGAATCGACTGGAGCGGGTCTTTCCAGCCCGGATCGCCTCACCCGGGCTGCAGGCCGTCATTATGAGAAAGTCGTCCGGAATCTTTATGTCTGCCAGGCCGATTTCGGATGGGGTGAATTTTTTTCCAAAAGGATCCTGATAGCAGGCCTCGAGGATCACAATATTGAACATCGTCCCGGAGGATTGCATGGCTCTTAAAACTTCAGAAAGGCCGATGCCTTGGGCGGTCGCTTCAGTTTCCGATTTTACATCTGCATCCACCGGGATTAAATAGTTTTCACCTTCGACCTGGACGGCATATCCGGCATAATAGAAGATTCCGATGCCTTGGGATTCCTTCAGACTTTGACCGAATTTGGAAACAACCTCGCGCATTTCTTTTTGGTTGAGATTTGCCTCTTTCGTAATTTTAAATTGGGATTTTTCAAGGGCCTTTGACATTTTGGAAATATCTTCGGCAGGACTGAGCAGGGGGACATCAGGATAGATGCTGTTTCCGATGAGCAAAGCGGTTCGAACAAGCGGTTTCGACAACGCCACAGCCGGCATCATAAACAATGCAAGTAGCATTATAATCAATCTGGGGATAAAATTAATCATTCCAAATCCACTCAGCCCTCGGGATATGCTTGTCAAAACTATTGTGCTCATCTTATTTTGTCAAGGAAGATGAATCTCCATTTTTGTTATTGAAATGAACAAATGTCGTATCTTGTGGATTCAGCGGTATTCTTGACTCGACAGCAATGCCGGCGACATGGTGGTATCCATATCTCCTGAAATGCTGAAGGAACCTATTGACAATCTTCGATAAAATGGTTTAGTTGATTACACTTCTTACCAATTTATTTATTCGTTCATTATCGAACGTGATACTATATCAATTTGCGATTTCTTTTTGAAGCGTTCGGGCAGGCAGATTCCAATTTGAAACAAAACAGAAAGGAGGTACAGACGGTCGTTTCATTTTTTACAAAATGAGGTTCGATTCAAGAGGATATTAACGCTTAAAAATAGGAGGCTCTAATGGAAAAATATTATAAACTGAGATCATTGGCAGTACTCTTTATTGCCGTGCTGATGATAGCGGGTCTATCCCAGGATGTGGGTGCAGCAAAGGATAACATCCTGCGGATCGCTTTCGATTCCGGTGATACGAAAAGTATGGACCCGGGGCGCAGCTTCGGCACCCAGGATATGGCGTTACAGGATATGATTTTCAACGGACTCCTGCGCTATAAGCCCGGGGATATCAGTGTCATCGAAACCGATCTGGCTGAGCGTTATGAGGTCTCCGGCGACGGAATGGCGATGACATTCTATCTGCGCAAAGGGGTGATGAGCCATCCGTTTAAAGGCTATCCGGACGGCATTGAGTTAACAACGGAAGACATCGCATATAACATTAAAAAGAATCAAGATCCCAAGACTTCCACTTATAGTTCGACATACATGAACTTTGAGGCGGAAATTATCGACAAATATACGATCAAGATTAAGCTTAAAGAACGCATGGTCCAACCCGAACTCTTTTTTACCGATTATCGGGGCGGATTCGTCATCCTGAAAAAGGCTTTTGAAACCATCGGTGCGCTCCGGCATAATACAAGCCCGGTAGGCACGGGACCGTTCAAGGTGGACAAGTACATCCCGGGTCAAAAGGTGATTCTGAAAGCTCACGATAAATATTTCCGCGGCAAACCCAAACTGGACGCAGTCGAGGCACTGTTCATGCCGGATATCAACGCACGTGAATTTGCCTTGCGGAAAGGCGAAATCGACGTCATGGAGGGTATGAGAGAGCAACCCTGGATCGAGAAGATGAAAAAAGTATCCATCGTCGAGATTTTCGGACCGGGTGAAATCAATCACCTGAATTTCAATGTGTCACGGAAACCGTTTGACAATAAGAAGGTTCGACAGGCATTGATGTACGCCACCAGCCGGGACGAACTTCTGACCTTTGTGGGCGCTGATGCTGCGGACCCCATGTGTTCCATCATCCCACCGTTCATGAAGGGGGGCCTGAGTTGCGATGATATCGCTAAAAAGGGACTGCTATACAAACATGACATTGAAAAGGCCAAGAAACTGCTGGCCGAGGCCGGTTATCCCAATGGATTCGACGTGGAAGAGACTATTACCGAAAGGCTTTCCTACCGGCGTTCCATGGAGAACATCCAGGCACAGTGGAAAAAGGTCGGAGTGAATATAAAACTGAACGTGGTGGATCATGCCACGTACCATACGAAGATCCGTCAGGACGTGAATCCGTTTACCATGTATATCTGCATGCGTCCCAATGCCGATATCTTCCTTTCCTGGTTCTTCCATTCCGATGCGATTGTGGTGAGCGGGAAACGACCGGTCACGAATTTTTCTCATTACACCCTTGTTGACGATCTCATCATTAAGGCCAGGAATGAAACGGATTCAGCCAAACAGGAAGAAATTTGGCGTCAGATCCAGACGAAACTGTTGGAAGATGGGATTAATTATCCCATGTATGTGCTGAAGTTCGTCTTTGCACGGAACGATCGCATCGACTGGGGCTTTGAGCAAAAGGCCGTGTTGGCGCTCTACACCCAAATCAACGAACAGACAAGCCTCAAAAAATAAGAAAAAATATACGGTATGAGGTACGCAGACCCCAGAGGTTCTGCGTACCCCTACTCCTCACGTCTGTCTTGGTGTCCCCGCGGACGCCGGTTATCTATAATGAACCGATAGGATCCGTTTAGGATGATAAAATATTCCATACGCAGAATATTGTTAACGATTCCGTTGCTTTTGGTGGTGCTGTCTATGGTTTTTGTATTTGTTCGGCTGGCCCCGGGTGATCCAGCAATGGCCATGCTGGGGCAGTACGCCACCCAGGAAGGCCTGGATGCCCTACGTAAGCAGATGGGGCTGGATGCCCCCATGTGGCTGCAGTATCTTAGATTCTTGGGAGATCTTTTACGCGGTGATCTTGGGGTTTCCATGTTAAACGGGGTTCCCGTGGTGGATCAGCTCCGAGTGGTGCTGCCATATACACTTGAATTGACGGTCAGCGCCATGGTTCTCGGAGTCCTCCTGGGGGTTCCCATGGGGGTATACACCGCACTTCGGCGCAATCGAAGTGCGGATTACTCAGGACGTGTGGTTTCGCTTGTCGGAATCTCCATCCCTTCCTTTTTCCTGGGCATTCTGCTTCTATACGTGTTTTCGGTTCGCATGGACCTATTTCCGGTACTCGGCGCGGGGAGGGATGGCGACCTGGGCGATCGGCTCTACCATCTGGTTCTTCCCACACTCTCCCTCGGCCTCATCATGACCTCCTATATCATGCGGATGACCCGATCCTCCATGCTCAACGTTCTCAATGAGGATTTTGTGCGGACAGCCAAATCGAAAGGACTCCAGGAGCGGATCGTCGTATACAAACATGCCTTCATGAATGCGCTAATCCCGGTTGTTTCAGTACTCGGTATTTATTTTATAATCAACCTGGGCAGCTCGATAATGACCGAAATCGTTTTTTCAAGACCGGGCTTGGGAAAATTGATGGTCCTGGCCATGAAACAACGGGACTACGTCGTGTTGCAGTCGGTGATGGTGATATACGCCACCCTTGCCATCTTTATCAATCTATTCGTAGACCTGATCTACGGACTTATTGATCCTCGGATCAAGTACGGTTAATTATGTTGAATGATCTTCGCAGAAAACAACTTCGTGTTTTTTTAAGGAATCGAATAGCGGTGGTGGGATTTTTCTTAACCCTGCTTTTGATATTGATCGCCTTTTTTGCCGGATACGTTGCGCCATACGATCCCAACGAGCAGAATGTCTACAGCCGGCTTACCTCACCGGATCTCAAGCACTGGTTCGGAACGGACAGCTACGGCCGGGACACGTTGTCGCGGGTAATCCACGGATCGCGTATCTCTTTGGCGGTTGGGGTCTGTTCCATCATCTTCGGGATGGTCATCGGCAGTCTTGCGGGGATGTTCGCCGCTTTTGACAGGGGTAAAATCGGAAACTTAATCATGCGGGCTGTGGACGTCATGATGTGTTTTCCGGCCGAGATCTTTGCCATTCTGTTTTTGGTGATGATCGGACAGGGGATGGACAAACTGATTTTTGCCATCGGTGTCGTGATGGCTCCCCGGTTTGCCCGGCTCAGCTACGGTACCACCCTGTCCATTCGTGAACGCGAATATATTGAAGCGGCCCGCGCCCTGGGAGCCAAGCGTCCCCGTATTGTCCTGAAGCATATTTTTCCGAACATACTGGGTGAGATCCTGGTCATGTGCAGCCTCTGGACGGCCACCGCCATCCGGGTGGAAGCCAACTTGAGCTTTTTAGGCATGGGCGTTCCGCCTCCCACAGCCACCTGGGGCAACATGGTACGGACCGGAGTGAGCCAGTTGACCAACGCCCCTTGGTTGTCGATCTTTCCGGGACTGGCGATTATGGTGGCGGTTTTGGCATTCAATCTCATCGGCGACGGGCTAAGAGACGTAATGGATCCCAAGTTACAGCAAGGATAAGATGAAGAACGATATTCTACTCGAAGTAAGAGATCTTCACACGCATTTTTATACTGATGAAGGACTAGTGAAAGCCGCAGACGGTATCGATATCACCATTAAAAAAGGGAAGACCCTGGGCCTGGTAGGGGAGTCGGGTTGCGGAAAAAGTGTAACAGCACTCTCTATCATGAGATTGATCCAGGAACCGCCGGGAAAAATCGTTAAAGGAGAGATCCTCTTTGATGACCAAAATCTGTTGAAGTTGTCCGAAGCAAAAATGCGACATATCCGTGGAAACCGAATATCCATGATATTCCAGGAGCCCATGACGTCTTTGAATCCGCTTTTAAGATGCGGCAATCAGATTGCCGAGGCCATCTCTCTTCACCAGGGTGTTTCCAATCGAGACGCTAGGGCAAAGGCTGTCGAGATGCTTCAAAAAGTCGGAATCCCGGATCCTGAGGGTCGCGCCAGAGAATATCCTCACCAGATGAGCGGCGGCATGCGGCAGCGGGTGATGATCGCTATGGCACTTTCCTGCAATCCGGAGTTGATGATTGCCGATGAGCCCACGACAGCATTGGATGTGAGTATTCAGGCCCAGATTTTGGCGCTCATGAACCAGTTGAAAGAAGAATTCGGTGCTTCCATTCTTTTGATTACTCATGATCTCGGTGTCATTGCAGATATGGCACAGTCGGTAGCTGTCATGTATGCCGGGAAAATCGTTGAATACGTGGACGTGGTCCGACTATTTGATAATCCCATGCATCCTTATTCGGTCGGTCTTATGGAATCCATACCGAAAATGGATGAGGTTGTACCCGAAGATAAAATTCTGCGTACCATACCGGGCGTCGTCCCCAGTCTCTATAATTTACCTTCCGGGTGTTATTTTCAGGAACGCTGCAACGAGGCGTTTGATGCATGCGGCAAAAAGGTTCCACCGCTGATTGAAATCGAGCCGGGTCACTTATTGAGGTGCTGGAAGTATGGACAACAGTGAATTTCTGGTCATCAAAAACCTTAAAAAATATTTTTTTTCCGAGCGGGGTTTCTTAAGGACCGCGCTTCCGCCGGTAAAGGCCGTGGAGGATGTGAGTCTGACCATGCAAAAAGGGGAGACCCTGGGTCTGGTGGGGGAATCGGGATGCGGCAAGACCACCATCGGCCGGTGCATTCTCCGGCTGGAGGAACCTACCGCGGGGGAGGTCCATTTTGAAGGGACGAACATCTTGGCCCAGGACCCGAAGGCCATGGAAAAGCTGCGCCGGGATATGCAGATTATTTTTCAGGATCCGTACTCATCACTGAATCCGAGACGGACGGTGGGAAAAATTATCGGTGAAGGGCTGGAGATACACGGCGTATCATCCGGTAAGGAGTTGGAAGGCCGGGTCAAAGAGTTGATGAAAATCGTCGGTCTTTTACCGGAACATATCAATCGATACCCCCATGAATTCAGCGGCGGACAGCGACAGAGGATCGGTGTGGCCAGAGCCTTGGCTTTAAATCCCAAACTGATCATTGCCGATGAACCGGTATCTGCGCTGGACGTATCCATTCAGGCCCAGATATTAAATCTTCTGGTTAAGCTTCAAGGTCAGTTTGACTTGACCTATCTGTTTATTTCTCATGACCTGAGTGTGGTTCGCCACATCAGCGACCGGGTGGCGGTCATGTACCTCGGCAGAGTGGTTGAACTTTCAGAAAGCGATAACCTCTACAAGCTGCCGTTTCATCCCTATACCGAGGCGCTCATGTCTGCGGCGCCCCCATCTCACCCATCAAAAAAAAAGAGTCGGATTATCCTTGAAGGCGATGTGCCCAGTCCCCGGAACGTCCCTCCCGGCTGTAGTTTCCATCCCAGGTGCCGATACCGGCAGGATATCTGCCGCCAAACCGTACCGGATCTCAAAGAAATCCAGGACGGACGGTTTGTGGCCTGCTACTTTCCGAGAACAGGCTAAGT
>DUZK01000076.1 GCA_013349495.1 Deltaproteobacteria bacterium | reverse complement strand
ATGTTCGACGTTCATCAGTTTCTTCATTCGATCAAACCGGACATCTCGACAGCCAGAGGCAGCGCTGAACTTTGAACCCCGAACCTGGAACCGATCAGTTTAGGTACAGATAACAACTGGCCACATGATCTTCATCTCCCACAACCCTGAGTGCAGGGGGTTCTATTTGACAGCCCGGCATTACATACGGGCATCTATTCTGAAAGCGACATCCATCGGGTAGATCATAAAGGCTCGGCACCATTCCCCGAATCGTATTGAGATGGGTTTTTCGAATTCCTTCCAATCGGGGTATGGATGACAGCAAGCCCATGGTGTACGGATGTCTTGGATTTTTAAACAGCTCAACCGCCGATGCGCGCTCAGCCACGGTCCCCGCATACATGACCAGCACATCATCACAGATCTCTGCGATAACCCCCAGGGCGTGGGTGATGAATATGATGGCCATCCCGGTTTCCTGCTGCAACGCCTTCATCAGGTCGAGAATCTGAGCCTGGATGGTGACATCCAAAGCCGTGGTGGGCTCGTCTGCAATGAGAATATCCGGTTTGCCCGCCAAGGCCATGGCAATCATGACCCGTTGGCGCGTGCCTCCGGAAATCTGGTGGGGATATTCCTCCATCCGCTGAACCGGTTCGGGGATGCCGACTTTTTTCAGCATTTCAATAGATTGTGCTCCAATATCCTTATCGGTCATTTCCGGATAGTGGAGTTGAAAAACCTCCCGGATTTGATCGCCGATTCTGTGCACCGGATTCAAGGCGGTCATGGGTTCCTGGAAGATCATGGATATTCCGAATCCTCGGATATGGTGCATCCGCTCGGCCGGCAGTTTAATAATATCTTCCGCTTGAAATAAGACCTGGCCCCCAAGAATTTTTCCGACGGGCTGGGGCAACAACCGCATGATGGAAAGCGCAGTGACACTCTTGCCGCAGCCGGATTCCCCCACCAGGCCCAGTGTATGGCCCTTTTTGACGTCAAAGGAGACCCCTTCCACGGCATGGATCAAACCGGCTTCCGTGTCAAATGCGGTCACTAGATCGCTGACTGTCAGAATCACTTCTTCACTCAATATCTCTGCCCTTCTGTCGTTATACGAACGCTACCCATCTGTTTTGTACGTTTCATCCACAATGGTGACCGGCGGTAACTTCTCTCTTTTCTTCATTGCAGCTCTGGTTTTTTCGTAAATCGCTTCATCAAACCAGAACAGCCCTCCCGCTGAACTGTCAAATGCACTGAACAGGCTGCCCGATTCTTTTGTTCCCGGTACTTTCGGCAATTGCCACCAGGCCCAATAGGCCTCTCGGACATACGGACGCATGGTGGTCGGAACAAAAGCGCCGATTTCGTGAATCACCTCCTGGATTTGATGGGAGAGCCGGATTCTTTCTTCTTCCTCCAAGGAATTGCGATATCGGTCGATCAGCTTGTCGAGCTCCGGAATATCCGTATTGGTGATGTTGTTTGTTCTGGGTTTATGTGCATTATCGGAGTGCCAACTTTGCCAATACTCCGGGCGCATACCGGTGCTGAATCCCAAAACTACGGCTTCATGTTTGCTTTCGCTGATTTTTTTAAACCAGGTGCTGGGGTCCAGAACCAGAAGGTTCAATTCAACACCCGCTTTTTTAGCTTCCTCTTTCAATACAACCAGCCACCGCGTATGCTGCTCGGCACCATAGGTAACCTCAACGGAGAATCTCCGGTTGTTCTTAACCCAGATGCCGTCGGACCCTTTTTCCCAGCCGGCTTTCTTCATATAGTCATTTACTTTCTCAATATCAAAGCGCCTGGCTTTTATACTGTCGTTTGAATAACGGCCATAACCCACGTATCCATGCTCCAGCCGGAAAAAATCGTTTCGAAAAACTTTTTCGATGACCTTTTTGATGTTCAGGGCATGGGCAAATGCATAGCGCACGTATCGATCTTTAAATATCTCCTTATCGATATTCAGCCAAAATCCGTATGGCGACCGCCGGGTATTGTTATAAAACCATATCCGGTAAACATATCCGTTTTCTATGACCGGCGTTTTGCTCCTGACATGCCAATACTTGGGAAGGCTCATGGCAAAAATGTCGACCTTTCCTTTCTTAAAATACTCCCATTCCAGGTTTTCGTCTCGAATCACAGAATACATCACCGTATTCACATTGAACCGGTTCTTATAGTAATGGAGGTCTTTCGCCCACCACTCTTTCTTACGTTTAAACTTAACGAACTTTCCTTTTCTAAAATCCGCCATCTGATAGGGGCCGGTATTCGGAACGATTTTCCAGTTGTACTTCCTGACAAAGTCTTCCCCCAGTTTCCTGTAAAAATGTCTGGGTGTGGGTGAGATGCCTAGTTTCAGGTGAAGATCGGGTTCGGCTTTGGTGCCGGCAACGGCCAGCGTGTGGTCGTCAAAAACGATCACCCGGTCGATTTCCTTGGTGTAATAGTTATTGTACCAGGGTGCGATAATATGTTTGGATCGCATGAACTCAAGCGTGTATGCAAAATCATGGGCGGTCACCGGTACCCCGTCGGACCACCGGGATTTCCGGTTTAGTTTGAAATACATGGTTTTTTTATCTTTCCCGAAGGCCCAGTGAGTGGCCAGTTCAGGTACGACATTGTCCGTGTTGGGATGGATCCCGATAAGACTGAGCTGGTTGCCCATGATGGCACTTCGAAATGATGTATTCGCATCGGGCCCGACGGTACGAAAGGTGAGCGGAAAACTGGCTATCGCGATTTTTAGCGTGCCCCCCTTGGACGCCTCAGGGGAAGCGTAGGTCGGATCATCATGATTGGTGAGCCATTTTACATCATCGGGCAGCGGTACTTTCGATATTTCTGCTTTAAAAATTTCGGTTTCATCCATGCTTCCACTAATCGACAGAGCTGCCCCGGTGCCTTTATCAAGATAATTAACAAGTAAAGAAACCGGCAAAACCATTAACGCCGCCAATCCGAGGGCTGCTGCGAGTATTTTTTTATCCGGCACGGTCATCTTTATATTCTGTTCTCCCCACCCCTTATATAAACATTTATCATATACGTGCCCTGTGCCCCGCTATATATTTATTCATATGTGGTATGGAGCTTGGGATCAAACGCCTCTCGTACCGCTTCTCCGACAAACGTAACGGTTAATAAGGTAATGAACATCGCAGAGATTACCGAGCCGCCGATCCACCAGGCATCCAGATTCGCCAAACCCTGCTGAATAAGCTCCCCCCAGCTTGGGGTGGGAGGCCGAAGGCCGAACCCGAGAAAGTCAAGAGACGTAAGGGCAACGATACCACTTGACACTGAAAACGGTGCGTAGGTGACAATAATGGAGATGGTATTCGGTATAATATGTTTGAAAATGATTCTCCGGTTGGAAGCTCCCAGTGCTCTGGCAGCAAGGACGTAATCTCTGGCCTTCTCCTTATAGGTGATGGTTCGCATGGTCCAGGTGATACCGATCCAGCCGAAAATGGCCATAATCACAATCAGCATAAAAAAATTGGGAATCACGACGGAAGAAATAATAATAATCACGTAAAGAAAAGGAACATTAGACCAGATCTCTATGATTCGTTGAAAGAAGAGATCGAATTTGCCCCCCAAAAATCCCATGGCACAGCCGATACTAATTCCGATGACATAATTTGTGAACAAGAGTAGAAGGGAAAAGGAAATGGCTGTTCGGAATCCGTAAATCAACCGGGCAAGGACATCCCTTCCTGCCGTATCGGTGCCTAAGTAATGTTTTTCTTCAAAAGATGGCGGCAGCGGCGGAAATTCATTTTCCTTCAAATCGTTTTCATAGGGATCAAAAGGCACAGCCGGCATCAACACCCAATTACCTGCTCCCTCTTTCTTGAACTGTTGCGCGAGTTCACGATAATTCGTTTCGTAATCATACTCCAAACCGAAAACGGTTCCGGGTATCATTTCTCCATAGATGGGAAAATAATATGTTCCATTATGATAAACAACGAGCGCCCGATTATTGATAAGAAGCTCAGCAAAAAGGGAAACAGATATCAAAACAATAACGGCTATAAACGAATAAAACCCTCGTTTAATGGATTGAAACCGTTTCAGTTTTCTTATGGTTAAAGGATTCAAGGCCATTGATGTATATAATACATAGGTTCAGCGTTCAGAGTTCAGAGGTTCGCTCGGCCGGCGGGTGTCGGACCGGTTGCCGGGCAACTGTCTGAGCCCCTTAGGCCGCGTTGGGTTCGCCGTTAGCACATCACGGGTATATGCCCAAACGTCGTGAAGTACTCTGGCTTGATGCTTAAGCAACGGGCAACGGCGAGCCCTACGTGGCCTTAGCGGCGAGTTTTGTCCGGCATAAGGGCCGATACCCGTCGGCCGAGTGGAACCCATACCTTGAGAATAGCGCATAACCAAGTCCGTTATTCGAATTTCACCCTAGGATCAACCAACGCGACACAAATATCCGATAATATATTTCCGATCATAAAAAGCAGTGAAGAAATCACCAGGATTCCCATCACCACCGGATAATCCCTGTCGACGACGGCTTCATACCCGAGCAGTCCCATGCCGTTGATATTAAAAACTTTCTCTATAAGAAAGGATCCGGTTAAAATAATGGATATGTTGTTCCCAAAACTGGTTGCTATCGGTATCAGGCTGTTTCTAAGGGCATGCTTGAATACGGCTTGACGGAACGGCAATCCCTTGGCTATTGCCGTCCGAACATAATCCGAAGCCAGGTTGTCCATGAGTGTGTTTTTCATCAAAAAGGTCATGACCGTGAAAGAGCCGATCACATAAGCCAGAAGCGGCAGAAAGGCGTGCCAGATGACATCGATATGTTTACCGAAAAACGAAAAGTCTTCAAAATCATCGCTCACAAGATCACCGAGTGGAAAAATCTCCCAGTGGGATGCAAATATGACCAGCATGAAAACACCCACCACCCATCCCGGAATGGCATATCCGGCAAACACAACAAAAGAAGAGAGGTTGTCGAAATTGCTCTTATGTCGAATCGCCTTTGTAATTCCAAGGGGGATACAGATACTATAGACAAGAACCAGGGTGAGGATGCCGAAAAAGAGTGATATGGGAATCCGACCTTTTATCATGTCCCACACCGGATCATAATACCGGGTGGACGTTCCTAAATCTCCGGTCAGCACCTTTCCCAACCATTGGAAGTAGCTGGCCAGAACCGGCTTATCAAAACCATAATATTTTTTCAGTTCGTTGATCTGCTCTTCGGAAAGGGGCTGATTCTGTTCGGGGGCCGCACCCGCTCCGGCTCCGCCTTGAATGCTCGGCATCTGCTGGGCCTGAGCGATAATCCGTTCGATTGGCCCCCCGGGAACAAACCGGGTGACGATGAATACCATAATGGTGATGCCAATGAAGGTGGGTATGATCAGAAGGAGCCGGCGGATGAAGTATGCTGTCATCAATATAGCGTATTCAGAATATTTTCTGAGCTCGTTGTTAAAAGAAAACGAAATCTTATGCCTGTGGGTCTGGAGATCATTTAACAACCCGGAAAAACTATATATTAACACTAATATTTTTTCAAGCGGCCTGAAAGAACTACCCAGGGCAACCGCATTTGGATTCCGTGTTCGGAAACAATCCTTTTGGGATTGAAAATTTACATAGATTAGGGGAATAGGGTTTCAGGTTTCAGTGTTCAGAACAGCGGTTTCAGAAAAGGCACTCCTGACACCCGAAACCTGACACCCCAGCTACCAGGATCGCGGTCAAAGCCAAACAGTAATGGTCACACTTTTTCACTGGACCGAAGTGGATAACCAGAAAACAGATATTGTTTTGAACTTGAATTGACCCGCGAGAATGTATTATTGAACAACTCATTGAATTTACAATCACTTGCACTTTCACGAAATGGTAATATGATGATTAATGCGCTCAAGGACACAGATCCGTTTCAGGAAAAGGATTTTCTAAACCGGATCCATCGATTGGATGAACGCCTGCGGGAGCAATCCATCGATGGAGCGTTGATTCTACAAAACACCGACCTCTACTATTTTGCCGGAACCATTCAACAATCCTACTTATATATTCCGTCGGAAGGCGAACCGTTGTTGATGGTTCGTAAGGATTTTGATCGGGCGAAATCAGAGTCGGCCATCCGCCTCATTGAACCGATTGATGGCCCAAAAGAAATCCCGACCCTGCTGGAGCGGAAGGGATATAAAATACCGCACACCCTTGGGTTTGAAGGCGATGTGCTGCCGGCCAACCTGTATTTTTACTACAAGATGCTCTTTTCCGGCACTGAATTGATAGATATCTCCCATGACATCCGATTGATCCGGGCAGCAAAATCTTCTGCGGAGATTGAATGTATCCAAACCGCTGCAAGATCAGCCGATATGGTCTTAGAAAAGGTAAAGGATTTTCTATGTGTGGGTATCTCCGAAATCGAGTTTTCCGGAAGAGTTGAAGCTTTTATGCGAAAACTGGGGCATCAGGGAATCGTCCGGATGCGAATGTGGGGCGGGGAGATGTTTTATGGGCATTTGATGGCCGGTTCCACTGCTGCGGTTTCAAGTTACATGGCATCCCCCACCGGGGGAGAAGGAATCTCGCCTGCAGTGGCACAGGGGCCGGGTTTCAGAAAAATCAAAGCTCGAGAACCGATATTGGTGGATTTTATTTTTACCCACAACGGATACCTTTCCGATCAGACCCGGATTTTTGCCATCGAATCTCTTCCGGATCCGTTGATGTCTGCTCATGAGGCTATGATCGAAGTTCAAGAAAAGCTGAAAAAGGAGGCAACACCGGGCAGCAAGGCTGGAGATCTTTATGCCCTAGCCCTGGAGCACGTCGATAATAGGGGCTATTCAGATTATTTCATGGGGGCCGATCCCAAACGGGTTTCATTTGTGGGGCACGGCATCGGACTTGAAGTGGACGAATACCCGTTTCTTGCCAAAGGACAAGATCTGATCCTTGAGGAAGGAATGATAATCGCTCTGGAGCCGAAATTGATCTTTCCCGGAAAAGGCGTGGTGGGTATTGAGAATACCCATGTGGTTACGGCACAAGGTCTGAAGCAGCTGAATCGATTTCCGGATGAGGTGGTTATTATATGAAACGGGGAATCGGATCGGTCTCGATTCCCCGTTTGAAGTGAAACAAAAGCCTGAAATTAGATCAACGTTTTGAAAATTGAAACCGAGCTCGGGCTCCCCGTTGTCCGTATTTTTTCCGCTCTTTGGTTCTAGGGTCTCTCCTCACAAAACCGGCCTTTTTCAACTGTGCGCGCAAATCCGGGTTTGCCTGAATCAGGGCTCGGGTAATGCCGTGTCGAATGGCACCGGCCTGTCCGGATGTGCCGCCTCCCAACACCCGAACCATGATGTCATATGAATCTCTGGTATTGGTGAGAACCAGCGGCTGCAACGCCACGGTTTTGGCTGTTTCCAGTGTGAAATAATCATCCATGGGTTTGCCGTTAATGACAACCTCTCCGTTTCCGGATTTCATCCAGGTTTTGGCAATGGAAGATTTTCTTCTTCCTGTGGCATAAAAATTTTCTGCTTCCATTTACTCCTCGTTTTAATCTGTTTTATGGATTCCGAACATTGGGCTAAATTTACATTATTTCCGGTTTTTGGGCTTCGTGCGGATGTTGATCTCCGGTATATACTTTAAGTTTCCGATAAAGCCTTCTTCCAAGCTTATTCTTGGGAAGCATCCCCTTTACAGCAAACCGGACAATATCCTCGGGTCTTTTATCATGGAGCTTCTTGGCGGTGATCGATTTTAGGCCGCCGATATAACCGCTGTGCCGGTAATAGACCTTTTGGTCCCACTTTTTACCTGTTAAGACGATTTTGTCGGCATTAATGACGATAACCCAGTCCCCTGTATCCGCATGCGGAGTGAACATGGGATTATGTTTACCTCTCAGATAGCTGGCGACTTGCGTAGCCAGTCTTCCTAGAACAACACCCTCGGCATTAACCACCCGCCATTTTCCGGGATTATCCGAGTCTTTTGCACTATATGTATACTTTTTCACGATAGCTCTCCTCAACGAAATTAGAATCTGGGAGATATAAATGATATTTTAGTAGAAATCAAGAAAAATTATCAATCCCATCTCAAATATACACCTCGGGATTGACAACATGTTCAGGACGCTCACCCCTAAGCACGGCCAGGCAATTCTTCATGGCGGACCATCCCATCTGGTTCATGGCTTCATCGGTGTGAGCTGCCATATGGGGTGTTAGGATTACCTGGGGATATCGAAGCAGAAAATGGTTCTTTTCCAGGGGCTCCGCTTTGAATACATCCAGGGCGGCACCCTTCAAACGCCCGTTATCCAGAGCTTCTTTTAACGCGGCCTCATCGATGAGTTCCCCCCTGGCCGTGTTGATTAAATACACACCTTCCTTCATCCGGTTAAATGCATTTTTATCGATCATTCCTATGGTTTCAGGCGTAGCAGGGACATGAAGCGATATAAAATCGGCTTGGGAAAGCAACTCCTCCTTGGAAACAGGTCGAACCCCCAGATCTTCTGTTTCATCTGTTGACATCACCGGATCGCAGGCCAGGATGCGACAACCGAAGGGTTCAAGCCTGGAAGCCACCGCTCGCCCGATAGAACCCAACCCCATAAGCCCGACGGTCTTTCCGCGCAATCCAACACCTGAAAACCGGGGCCATTCTCCGCGATGGGCAGCAGCATCGGCTACACAAAGATTTCGTGCCAGACCGAGTATGAAACCGATGGTAAGTTCCGCCACGGCCGATGAATTGGCTCCGGGGGTATTGGTAACCACAATCCCTTTTTCAGCAGCTGCTTTTAGATCCACGCGATCCACTCCTATCCCGTACCGAGAGATCACTTTCAGTTTTTTTGCCGCATGGATAACAGATGCGTTGATATGATCTAAACCGGCTATGAGGCCATCAATCTCACCAATAAGCGGAATCAGTTCTTCCGCCGAAAGGGGTCGCCCTTTGGGATTATAGATAACCTTACCGACAGTTTCTTCAAGGTTCGGCCGGAGAGTGGGATCCGTCTTGCCGAATGATGTGGTGGTCACCATAACTCGTTTGCTTTTCAAATCTTGATTCATAAATGAGACTTCCCCGTTAACTTTTCCTGTATGTTTGCAATTTTTTCAAAATATGGGCTCACCGCTCCGTATAAGGCTTTGTAAATTTCGAATAAATTATCATAAACCCGTGCATGTTCTTCGTTTGGAAGATAGGTTTCAGAGAGTTCCACTTTGTCGATAGCCTCGGTAATGTCGGACAACAAACCGGTTCCCAGCATCGCCCAGAATGCAGCACCGCGGCCCGATGTTTCTCCCCATGCCGGAACCACCAATTCCCGGTTCATGGTATCCGAAAGGGTCTGCAACCAGAACGAAGAACGTGTAAACCCGCCTGAAGCACGGATTTGTCGAATATCGCCCGATATTTCTTCCAGAATTTCGCCAAGGGTTCGCATGCGAAAGCAAACGCCTTCAAGCAGTGCCCGGGCCATATGCCGGGCATCATGCTTAAGGGTCAGGCCGAAAAACATTGCCCTTGAATTCAGGTTCCAATTGGGACTGCGTTCTCCGGCAAAAAATGGAAGGCATAGAACCCCTTGTGCCCCGCAACCGGCCTGTTCGGCCAACCGGATCAGATCATCAAAAGAAAGCGGCTCGACCCCTTTGGTTTCCTTCAAAGCCGAATTAAAGATATCTTGAAGCCAGGAAAGCGCCACCCCGCCATTGTTTATGGCGCCGCCAACCAACCAGTGATCATCGTCAAACACATAACACCAGCCGCGTGCAAGGGGATCCAGTATCGGTTTCGGTGAAATAATCCGGAATGCACCGCTGGTTCCGATCATACAGGTCCCTTGCCAGGCATGAACGGCACCCGCACCGAAATTGGAATTGGCTGCATCCGAGGAACCCAATACAAACGGGGTGGTTTGAGGAATTCCGATTTGACGGGCGAGTTCCGGATCGATCTCCGGGATCGTTTCTTTTGGACTGCACAGGGGTGAAAGCTGCTCTGCACGGATACCCGCCAGCTCCAGAGCCGTGGCATTCCATTTAAGGCTATGAACATTTAACAGTCCGGTTCCGGACGCCAGGGCATAGTCGACCATGTAGTGGCCGGTAAAACGTTTGGTCATATACTCTTTAGCGGATATAAACCGGTCTGAGGTCCGAAAAATATCGGGCTCTTCTTCGCGAATCCAGAGAATTTTATATAAGGGATACATCCAGTGCACCGGGCATCCGGTTTCTTGATACAGCACCGCCGGATCGATTTCCCCTTTTATCTTCTTTGCCTGGTGGGAGGCTCGGTCATCCGCCCAGGTCATCACACCGGTTAACGGCTTGCCCTTCTTGTCCATGGCCAGAATGCCGTGTAGTGCAGCCCCCAAGCTTAAGCCGGCACAACAATCGGAAGAAACAGCAGCATCCTCCATGGCCGCCTTGGCTGATTGCACCAGACCGGAAACCATGGCCTCGGGATTCTGCTCTCTCCATTTTGCCTGCACGTCGCTGCTCTCATATTGACCGACACCGAATCCCAGTACTTTGCCGTCTGTATCGACAATAACGGATTTGCAACTACCTGTACCCAAATCGATTCCGAGATACCAGGCGTCGCTTGAATTCCGGGTCATATCACACCTCCGGGTGTCATTCCATTTTGAAAATTGTTATCCGTTGAGAAACTTTCATACGGAAAAACGTAGCGTCTTAAAGAATATTCTTGTAATGAACCAAACCCGTTTTGAATGGTTGTTCTTTAGATCATGGACATGTTTCAAATTTTGAATTTCGGTCATTGGGTTTTATTTGATATTTGTGATTTGGAATTTACGGCTTGCCTGCCTCCCTCTGGCGGGTTTATCCGGTTTAGGCGCTTAAACCTTAAATCCAGACCAAAATATAGAAAGTATAAGGGGGTGTCAAACGGAAATCCGGCCTGACCAATCCCTTGACTTTCATCAGTATCAACACTTAGTATCTTTTCAACACATCTTTTTAAAAGGGAACTATATATAAAAATGGGGCCTCTAGAAATCGAAGTAAAATTCCATATCGACAATACCGATCGGATCCGCAAACGGATCATAGACTTGGGCGCTCAATCTCAAGGCCGCTGTTTTGAAACAAATATCCGGTTTGAGGATGACAAAAACAGCCTCATCCGTCAACGCGCCCTGTTAAGGCTTCGAAAAGATAAAAAAACAACGCTCACCTTCAAATCAGAGCGATCCGACGGCGCGAACCAATTCAAAATATTCAAAGAACTGGAAGTGGAAGTCAACGATTTTTGCGTGATGGAACAAATTCTTGAATCCATCGGTTTTCACCGGGAGCAAGTGTATGAAAAGTGGCGGGAAACCTTTATGCTGAATAAAACCGTTATTTGTATCGACAGCCTTCCCTTTGGAAGTTTTATTGAAATCGAAGGAACCGGAGAGATCATCAAACCCGTTTCCGAAAAGTTAGGCCTACAATGGGAACAACGGATTCTTTTAAACTATCTGGCCCAATTTGAAATCATCAAACAGAAATCCGGGCTTAATTTTAAAGATGTGACGTTTGACAATTTCAAGAATACGAAAATCGATCTAAAGGATTATTCTCATCTATATAGAATCGGCGGGAAAGAGGAATTTAGGTAGCGTTCGGACGTTTATGTGTCAATGAAGGCGGACAAAGCTTCTTCGGTTTCCGAAGCATCCTGTGAGATACAGCTCACCTGGGCATTCAAAACTCCTTTGGCTTCAATCACCAGATCCTTGCATACAACCCTTCCGGAACATTTCCCGGTCGAGAGAATAACCAGTTCTTCAGAAGCCGTCACATCTCCCTCGAAAATACCGGCGACCGTCATACTGGCGACCTTGGTCTCGGCATATACGGCCCCCTCTTCGGCTATGATCACCGTTTCTCCATCCAGCCTGCCCCGAACGGTACCTTTGACAACCAGTTTTCCTTTGGACGACAAGATTCCTTCCACCGTGAGGTCTTTATCGATGATGGAAAATTCTTTCGCTGTTTTCATCGCAATGCATCTCCTAAACGGGTTTGCCTAATTGAGAATCCAAAAAATCAAGTATCGGTTTGGTGAATTCACTGAATCTTCTCGGGCATGGCGTCTTCTATGTCTAGATACAGTTTACCCAACGTTCTGTCTTCATGAGTTACGACGATCTGATAGGATCTCCCTTTCTGATGGAGCGAATACCGCTGCCACAGATCCTTATCCGTACGGATCACATACCCTCTATCTTCTCCGGTATTGTTTCGCCGATCACCCACAAACCCCTTGAAGTTGACGACCCAATCGGAAGGATCTCCATGATGCGCCGTTACATCCAGAATCTCAAGAAGATCTCCTTTTCTTATCGTTGCCCGATCATAGCTGGCGTAGCTTCTCTCCTTTCCGTTAATACGGATTTTAAAATCTTTTAATTTCGGAAGAACTTCCGGATGTTTGGAAACGGAAGCGGCCATGGCCGGTACTGCCTGTTTCTTCTCTCCTCCGTTGAGGGCGATAAAAACACTGCCGAAAGAGTGGTAATCTTTCCGAACAACGACACGGGTGGGTCTGGTAATGGGAAACTGTTTCCGCATGTCGCTGATGGTTCCGTATTTCTCAAGATCGGCAGTCAAACCGCGCTCGTAATTAGCTTCGATGTGGGAAATCCTAACCATATCCCCCGGCTCTACGAATAGCGTTTGCTGATTTCGCACCACCACCGGCAGCGCATTATTCACCGCAATAACGAGATAGTCGAGTTTTGGCGGATCCAGATTAATCCCGGGGGTTTCGGGAATGATCTCAAACCGTTTCATGAATTCCTTTATTGCCAAATTATGATGGCGGACCTTCAGCTCCAAAGAGAGGGATTTACTGGTTTCGATTCCGAAGGCCGGAATACCACAGGTGTAGAGGGCATAATAGGTGGCCGATTTTCGCTGTTCTTTATGCTGAGATGCCGCTTCATGAGTTCGATGATTGTTGAAATGGAAGTGGTATTGAGGATTTTTTATATGTTTATTCATCTGATCCACCACCGAACGGGCAATTTCGCCTATCTGGAACACTTCACCCGTCTTCGGGTTCTGAAAGGTATTGGCATCGACAATGATCGATTGTCCGAATCGCATGGGATTTCGATTCGGGCCTTCCCAACTATTTGAAAAAAACCCGGATCCATCGTGAAGATTGAGGAGGCAGTCGCTTTCCTGTACGAGCCTTTTCAAAATGGAAACAATCTTGGTTTCATAGTTTTTCATTCGATCTTCAGCAAATTTGCGATTCATGTCTTCATTTATCTTTCGGCGTTTTAAAACGATGGACTGGAAATTGGCTCTCGGAACTACAATCAGGTTTCCTTTGGCCAAGCTGATATCGGCATATTGATCAACAGCTAGAAACCCACCCGGCTCATCCCCTTGGATGCCGCCGATGAGCAGCAATGTCTTTCCGGGCAACTCCCCACTGATTCGGTATACATGGAGTTCGTAATCGGTTCCTTCAAAGAAGACCGAATGACTCCTTTTTTGGGAAAATGCCGATCCTGGAAGAATAATGATGAGCAGCAGCAAGGCTGCTGATAACAACCGGCAATCAACGTAAAACGATTTTCTACTTTTTAAATCAGACATGAATGATATGAAATTCTAATTTGTGGGAATAGAATTTTCTCCCCCTTTTTTTATGGGAAAGCTCTTTTCGAGTAATAGTTCACCGGCAGTCGAATACACCAGAATGGTAGCCGAAGAAAATGGTTTGTCTCCGTTCTGATAGGGGGCTTTGAATCGTATTGTTTTAAATCGAGTTATCGAAAATGACCTCCCGTTATTAATCTGGGAAGGTTTGCCAGAAGCCATCGAAGCCTCCGGGAAGACCAGCCAGTTCTTTTGATCTTCTTCCTTCCCTTTTAATATCATGAATGTGCGGCCGGAAACCGGTCTAGAGCTTTGACTTGCGTTTCTTATCTTATATTTTACCCGCAACGTATTGCTGTCTTCTTCAATCAGTGCAAAGAAATCATCTATCGCGACAACCTCAAGCGATCCTTCTTTATCAGATTCTTGGGCGATTGTCTCCTGAGCCTGTTCTTCGTCATCATCGGTTTCGATGCTGTCCCGTGGTGGCGGGATTTCAACGGTTTTATTCGATCGGGCCGGTTCGGGCGCCGGCAACGGAGATGTCTCCTTTATCGGCTCCGGTTTCGGTTTCGGGGTTTCATCGACTTTCTTTTGCTCGAGTTTTGATTGACCGGATTTTATCTTCGATTCCGCCACCACAATCCGTGCCATCAAAATGTCTTTCTCATCCCGTAGAGATTTGGCTCTTTTTTGGGAACCGGTCAAAACCTGATTTAGTGAAACCATCTCTTTGGTTTTTTCTTGATAGAGATAGAAAAAAGTTGCGGCAGCAGCCGTCGTTGTAAATATGGCGGATATCCAAGCAACAACCAGAAATTTAAAACTCCTGATTCTGATGACTTTCCCTTGATCACCGACAAACAGTAAGGTCCAGTGTTTGGATCGTTTTTTCGGTTTGGTAAAGGCCGTATCCTTTAAAGCTTTTTGTATGTCTCTCTCAATATCTTCCATTGCCCATTTTCCTTTATGAGCACTAACCGTTTTCGGCCAACAGCTTTAAACTTGGGAGATTTATAAGTCTGGATGAAACTGGCGATACTTTCCTTCGCCCCATCTTGAATCGTTAGATCCTTCTTGAATACGCTAATATATTTGTACTTTCTGTTGAGTTGATCTTTATACTGTAACCATGATTTCCGATCCATTCCCTGGGAGTGAAATCCCTGGGCATAATAGGTCCCGTATCGTTGAATGTCCTTTGAAGACCATGCTTTCAACCAGTCCTCGATGGTCTTCTCGATTTCGTCGGATTCCTTTTTCGGTTCGATTT